>JALRGT010000040.1 GCA_023259675.1 Flavobacterium sp. | reverse complement strand
TTTGAAAATCCCTGATGATTTGTATTCGCCCAAAGGTGCAAAACCACCTGCTTTGATGGATAATTTTGGATTTGGAATAATTTTTTTTACGTTGATTTCATTGACCGTTCCTAATCCTTTACAGTGTTCACAAGCACCTTTTGGAGAATTGAAAGAGAATAAATTAGGCTCCGGATTTTGGTACGATATTCCGGTGGTAGGACACATTAAATTTCTACTGAAATAACGCACTTCTTGACTGTCTTGGTCTAAAACCATTGAGACATTTTCGCCGTGATGCATCGCCGTATTAATACTTTCAGACAATCTTTTTTGGTTATCTGCGGTATCTTCAATCAGCATTCTGTCTACGACAATCTCGATATCATGGGTTTTATAGCGGTCTAATTTCATTCCGGGTGTAATATCCAGAATTTCACCGTTTACGCGCACTTTCAAGAAACCTTGTTTGGTGATTTGCTGAAAAAGTTCCCCGTAATGTCCTTTTCTAGCCCGAATTACTGGAGCCAGAATATTGATGTGTTTATTGTTGAAATCGTGTATAATCAGTTCTTTGATTTGCTCATCTGAATAAGAGACCATTTTTTCACCTGTATTGTAACTGTAAGCATCGGCACCACGAGCAAAAAGCAAACGCAGGAAATCATAAATTTCGGTAATCGTTCCCACGGTAGATCGCGGACTTTTACTGGTCGTTTTTTGTTCGATGGCAATAACAGGAGAAAGACCGTCAATTTTGTCCACATCGGGACGTTCTAATCCACCAAGAAACTGTCTGGCATAAGCCGAAAAAGTTTCTACATAACGACGTTGTCCTTCGGCATAAATAGTGTCGAAAGCCAAGGATGATTTTCCCGAGCCGGAAAGACCGGTAATAACCACCAGTTTTTCTCTCGGAATCGAAATGTCTATGTTTTTTAGGTTGTGTACGCGAGCGCCAAGAACTTCAATAGTATTGTCTTTTTCTAACATAATTTAAGCAAAAAGCAAAGTTACCATTTTAAGAGGAACTTTTAGGTATGACAAAATAAAAGAATACGTTAAAAAGGACACCGTTGCAATGGTTTTGCTGTCGCAAAAGTGTCGATAAGAATAGATTTATTTTATCTAATTCTGTTTTAGTAAAAACATATTGAAATCCTGGAATACGTTTATTTTTTTATATTTGGATAAAAATCAAAACTATGAATATTTTAGGCATTGGCTCACGTATAAAACACCCGGAATTGGGACTTGGAGTAGTAACTAATGTAACTTCAAAACAATATTGGGTTACCTTTATTGAAGATGGATTGGAAACCATTGAAATTGATAGTGAATTCGAAATTATCGAAGCAGTAGAGGACGAAGTAGACTCGGTAAGTTTTCGTGATGTAGAAAAATCTTTGAAAAATTTATTGCAAAGATGGAGTGATGTTTCTCAAATTGTGCCCATAGCCGATAAATGGAAAGGAGGCAAAATTATTTTGGAACCCGGAACCGCAACTGCAAATAAAGAAGTGCCCATTGATACTTTTTTTCATAAAATTACTATGGTTCGAGATAGAATAAGAGTGATGGAGCAAAAAATAAATTCCAGTAATCTTGAAGAATCAGAGAAAATTGATTTGCAACAATACATTACCAGAATCTACGGTAGCTTGACTACTTTTAATGTGTTGTTTAAAAACTCAAACGACTATTTCATTGGTGAAAAGAGCAAATAGTGTTCAGATTACCTGTTGACTGGTAGCTTTCAGTTATTAGTGTTCAGTTAAAAAAAATAACTGAACACTGTTAACTGACTACTCTTTTTCTCTTTCTTGTAGCCATATAATTTTCTACCGCTTCCCTTGTGGTTAGCCAATTTCGACCTTCTTTGTAAGCGTCTATTTTTCCTTGCCTGGCCAAAAGACTGATGTATTCTTGACCATAAGGCATATTGGGTTCTTGAACCAAATTAGAAATTTCGATATACTCGTTATCGTTACCCGGAAGCGCATTGATATAAATATTGAGCGTTCGCTCTAATGCCTGACACATCAACAAGGTAAGTTTTTGATAATTCCCGCCATTTGCTTGATTGAGTGCTTCGTAATATTTCTTGCGATCATTTTTTAGGATAATAGCCGGAGGAAAACCACAACGCATCAATAATAAATTCATGGCTAATCGAACGGTTCTCCCGTTTCCATCAAAGAAAGGATGAATCCAAACAAGTTTATGATGAAAAATTGCTGCTAGTTCAATATCATTGAGTTGTAAAGGATTTGTATTGATAAACTGGATAAGTTCATCCAATAAATCGGAAACTTTATTAGCATTGGGAGGGACGAAATTTGCCCCTGAAATACGAACACCTCCATTACGTAAACGACCCGCAAAATCATCTTCTATAGAACGTAAAACCAATCCGTGCAAAGATAGAATATCGATGCTACGTAAAATATAATCATCGTTTACAATAGAAAACAAATAATCAATTGCTTTGTCATGATTATGTGTTTCAAAATGTTCCCGCAAAGATTTTCCTTTAATGGTAATTCCTTCTTGAAGTACCATTTGCGTTTCCCTTAAACTCAATGTATTTCCTTCAATACTATTGGAATTGTAGGTCCATTCGATAGAAAGACTTTCTTTGATTTTATTCAAGGCGATTGCTGGCAAAGGTCTGCTGTTTTGCAAAGTTTGCTTTTTTTCATACAACCTGTCAAAGGTAGATTGAAGTTCTGTTCGGTATATTGTATCTATGTCCCACATAACCACAAAGATACATATAATATCGGAGATATTGCAATTTAGCCCTATCCGATATTAAAATTCACATATAATTGTTTTTATTCGATGGTCATCGATTTCAATTTGGCTCTATAGGCTTCTAAAGCTGCTGATTTGGAGATAAAACCATAATATTTTTCATCTTTAATAACAGGTAAGAATGTGGCTTTGGTTTTTTCAAATTTATTCATTACCGTTTCCATACTGTTAAAAGGATAAACAATATCTACTGGAGGAATCATGATATCTTTAATCAGGGTGTATTTAACTCTGTATTTGTTGAAAATGATTTCACGGATATTATTAAAATTAACAATCCCAAGAAGGTGTTTTTCTTTGTCGACAACTGCAAAATAAACTTGGTTAGAATGGGAAATTAAATCAACTAATTTTTCTAAGTTATCCTCTGGGGAAACAGTTAAGAAATCCGTTTGTATGATAGAATTTGTGTTTAATGTCGAAAGGACATTGGTGTCTTTGTTACTGGTAAAAGCATGTCCTTTTTTTGCTAAGTCTTTGACATCCATAGAGTGTTTTTCAAATCGTTTTGAAATGGCAAAACTGATGGAAGCAACAATCATAAGAGGAAGCATTAAACTATATCCACCGGTAATTTCAGCGATAAGGAAAATGGCAGTCAACGGAGCATGAAACAAACCGCTCAAAATACCGGCCATACCTACCATGGTAAAATTACTCACAGGCAAATGCGTTAATCCGGTTAAATTTAACCCTTTGGAAAACACAAAACCAATATAGGATCCCACAAAAAGGGAAGGAGCAAAATTACCTCCATTACCACCTGACCCCATGGTTATGGCAGTTGCAAAAACTTTCAACATCATGGCACAACCAACAAATCCAATCAGTACCCAACCGTTATTTTTAAAACTTCCAAAAAGGGTATTCTCCAAAATTTCTCCAGGATTACTCTCGGATAAAACTTTTATGCTTTCATAACCTTCTCCAAAAAGTGTTGGAAATACAAAAATAAGGATGGCCAAAATAGAGGCGCCTAAAAGTGCTTTTTTATAGGGATTCATTTTAAGGCGATGAAAAAAGTGTTCCGTTCTTTGGAAATTTCGGGTGTAATAAATAGAAATAAAACCAGTTATGATTCCCAGAAGAACGTAAAATGGAATTTTATGATAATCAAACTCTTGTTGTTGTCTAAAATTTAATAAAATAGTTTCATCCAAAGCAATTACCGAAACTAATGCACCGGTGGCTGCAGCAATCATAATAGGGGTAAAAGCAGAAATACTCACGTCTACCAGTAAAAATTCAATAGCAAATAAAACACCGGCAATAGGCGCGTTAAATGCAGCGGCAATTCCGGCGGCAACTCCACAACCAATTAGGAGTGTTCTGTCTTTATAACTTAATTTATATTTTTGGGCATAATTAGAACCAAAAGCAGCACCGGTAACGACAATCGGACTTTCTAAACCAGCTGAACCTCCTAAACCTACCGTTAAGGAACTGGTAACGATATGGGCATACATCTGTTTTTGGGGAATGATACTGGCTTTTTTAGCCACAGCATATAAAATTTGAGAGGTTCCTTTTTCAATAGTTCCACCCAATAATTTTTTGATTACAAATACAGTTAATAAAAGTCCGGCAATGGGTAAAACACTATTGATAAAACTTAATTTTAAGATACCGTTGATATAAGTGGCAAATGAAAAAACCCAGTGAGCAAATGTTTTTAAAACGATAACGGCAAAAGCGGAACTAATACCAACTAAAATGCTTGAAAGAAAAATAAATTGTTTTTCGGTTAAAATAGATTGTGACCAAGATATTATACTTTCTAATTTAGAAATATATTTTTTGAACATTTTGTTTCTTGTTTTTGAAAACAAAAGTACTATTATTTTAAGCAACAGATAAATTTTTTAACGCTTCTTTTCGGCTTAAAGGCTTTAAAAAATTAGCCAAAACAAAACTTTTAACAGCTTCCGGATTGGTTTTGGCATATTCACGTAAAGACCATCCAATGGCCTTTTGTATAAAGAATTGGGAGGAATTTTGGTACTGAATGCAGAGCTTTTGGAGCAAGCCGAAATCGGTTTTTTCTTTATACCCTAATTGAAACAAGAGAGTACTTCTGTTTAACCACATACAATCCGAATTTGAAAATTTAGAGATGACTTTTGGAATGTTTTCGGGAAATGCTCTTAGGTATTCCCCTAAAATATTTTTAGCGATGGTATCTACACTATCCCACCAAGAGTTGGTTGTGATTAGTTTCTCTATGAATACAATATCATCCTCTTTATATTTTTTTTGAAGTTCTTTAATGGCAATTTCAATACCGCAATAATGAAATTCCCTTTGTTGTTTTTCAAATAAAGCAACACAAATGGCCCTGGTATTTGCTACTATTTCTTCCTGATTTCGTTCCCAAATTTCTTTAAGTATAAGTCTTCTTTCTTTTGTTTTAATGCCAAAAAAAGAAAATTTGTTTTTCATGTATTTGACCATTGCAAATGCATTTTCGGAATGGCTTTTTTTTAGAAAAGCAGTTTCTAATTCGGTAATGAAACCCATAATTGGAATTTGATTTAGGATTTTATAAAGTGGTTAACCGTTCTTGGACATACATTTGCAATTCTTCAAAGAAATCGGTAAACTCTTGTTCGAATTCAGAATTGTAATTTATTAATTCTTCTGTGGCGAATTGCATTTTTGATTGGTTCTTGGTGCGGTGATCCATTTGTGTTAAAATTTTGCGGATACCCGGAATGCTTTGGTAGCTTAATAACCAATTTTGATTAATCATATAAGGCATCAATCCTTTGGTTCTTTCGGTCAAAAATTCCTTATTTGCATGCAAGGACTCATAAAAATGATCGACAAAATCGGCTAGATTTTCATCCGAATATGAGCTCCAATTTTTGGCTAAGAAATGATCGTAATAGATGTCAACAATAACTCCGGCATAATGATGGTATTTTTCATGTAACCGTTTGGTACTTTTTCTAAAAATAGGATGAGCATCTGTAAAAGTATCAATGGCTCTATGAAGAATAATACCTTTTTGAATATCTGGATCGAAATTTTCAAAATGTTTGCCACGAATACCATCCGCCATAAAGTTACCTATTTTTATTAAGTCATTGTCACCGGAAAGATAGATGTGGGCTAAAAAATTCATGATTTGGAGCTTGTTGAATCTCAAAGATACAGGTTTCCATTTCAATCTGAAATATTTTGAATTGTCTTTTTCAAATTAAAAAAAAGGATCACTTTGTAACTTTGAGAATAACAACTATTATATTTGTCTACTTTTTAAAAGAAAAACAATTCAATATTTAAAAAATTATACGAATGACTTTAATAAAATCGATATCAGGAATTCGAGGAACAATAGGAGGCAAAGTAGGAGACAACCTTACTCCGGTGGATGCTGTAAAATTTGCTTCGGCTTATGGAACTTGGTTAAAAAATAGCTTGGGTAAGGACAATAAGATTTTAAAGGTGGTTGTGGGACGTGATGCCAGAATTTCGGGTCCGATGATTCATAATTTGGTCGTAAATACCTTGGTTGGTTTAGGAATTGATGTAATTGATTTGGGACTTTCTACGACGCCTACAGTGGAAATTGCCGTTCCCTTGGAAAGTGCCGACGGTGGAATTATTTTAACCGCTTCCCATAATCCAAAACAGTGGAATGCGTTGAAATTATTAAATGATAAAGGAGAATTCTTGAACGGGATAGAAGGAGAAAAAATTCTTCAAATTGCCGAAGCGGAAGCCTTTGAATTCTCGGATGTGGATAGTTTGGGTGAAGTTATTGAGAACGATGCTTTTATGGACATTCATATAGACGAAGTATTAAACTTACCGTTGGTGGATGTTGATGCAGTTAAGGCAGCTAAATTCAAAGTGGTTGTCGATGGAGTAAATTCTTCCGGTGGAATTATCATCCCTAAATTATTGGAATTAATGGGAGTTGAAGTGGTAAAATTGTATTGTGAACCTAATGGACATTTCCCACATAATCCAGAACCATTAAAAGAACATCTAACCGATATCTCTGAATTGGTAGTTGAAGAAGGTGCTCATTTGGGAATTGTGGTAGATCCAGATGTAGACCGTTTGGCATTTATTTGCGAAGACGGCGAAATGTTTGGTGAAGAGTATACTTTGGTGGCTTGTGCCGATTATGTGTTGAGCAAAACACCGGGTAATACGGTTTCTAACATGTCTTCCTCTCGTGCATTGCGGGATGTGACCAATCTGCATAATGGAAGTTACGAAGCCAGCGCTGTGGGTGAGGTGAATGTGGTGGAATTGATGAAAAAGAACAATGCTGTCATCGGTGGAGAAGGAAACGGTGGAATCATTTATCCGGAGTCCCATTACGGAAGAGACAGTTTGGTGGGAGTTGCTTTATTTTTGACGCATTTGGCCAATAAGAAAATGAGTGTTTCGGCTTTGCGTGCTTCCTATCCGGAATATTACATGAGCAAAAATAAAATCGAATTGACACCACAAATTGATGTCGATGCGATTTTGGTTGCGATGACCGATAAGTATAAGATGGAAGATATTACCACTATTGATGGGGTGAAAATTGATTTCGCCGAAGAATGGGTTCACCTGAGAAAATCAAATACAGAACCGATTATTCGTATTTATACCGAAGCTGCTTCACAAGCAAAGGCCGATGCTTTGGCATTGCGCATAATAGATGAAATTAAAGCCATTGCAGGAATCTAAAATAATTTTCGATACTTTTTTGTTCGCTCCCGAAGTGTTGGCACTGTACAAAAAACACTCGAATTGACGTTTTTTAATGATACCCAATGAGTTATACATTAATAATAAACCCTTTCAAATTTAATTTTGAAAGGGTTTTGTTTTTTTTTTCCTATTTATTATTCACCAGATATCTTTCCTTTGTATTCATATTGCAAGGGTAAAATAATAGGTTTTGCGTCTTTTATGCCATGCTTATTAAGTATAGGCATCAATGTTTGTCCGAACTCATTAAATTTCTCTTTATTTTCCCAAATATCCACTACTTTAAGCCCTTTTTCGGCAGGAGCGCCTGCATGGTGCAATAATCCTTTTGGATTTTCAAAACCTGCTTCACGGAGTTCTTGCCAAATTTGGTTATAGCTTTCAGTTGTCATTTCAGGGAAATCAAATTGAACCATAATTTTTTGCTTATTTTCCATTTTTGTTACTATTTAATTTTCTACTCGTTTGGCTTTTCGAGGACGCCCCGTTTTTAAAGTGGCTTCTGGTCTCCACTTTAACTTGTTACATAAAAATACAAATATTTTATTTAAACAGTTGTAAAACAATGTTATAACTGTGTTTTTGGCTCTATATTTTCGATTTAATTAATACTTGTTTTAATAAAATATTGTTAACCGAAAAAAGGTAATTGAATGTCAAATAATGCGTTAGAATTGAAAACCCAACAGGAAGGTATTCTGAGATACGAAAAGAATTGGTATTATAGAGAAATTCGACTATCGGTTTACTTAAATATTGTGTTGCTAATGTTTATTGTTTAAAAACCACAAACATATATTGTATTGATAATCAATGTGTTTTTTGCTATTTTTTGTATCTTTAAAAAAGAAATTTTGTAACAATTTAAGATCGATATAAAATGAAAACATTAAATGTTATTCTGGTAGTGTTATTGTCTTGCGTGATTAATATGACTCCTGTATTCGGGCAATCGAAATCTAAAAAACATAAAATTATCGAAGACAGCAAGACAGCAAAGGCTGAGTTTATTGAAAAAGATGCGCTAATGAAAGCGATTTTTGACAAGGCGTACGGTTATGTCATTTTTCCCAATGTGGGCAAGGGCGGACTCGGAATTGGAGGCGCAGCGGGCAATGGAGTGGTCTATGAGCATGGCAAAATAGTAGGCATGGCAAAGTTGTCACAAATAAGCATAGGATTCCAAGCAGGTGGACAAGCTTATCGTGAGGTGATATTTTTTGAATCCAAAAAAGAACTGGAACGTTTTAAAGACAGTCGGTTCGAGTTTGCCGCCCAAGCTTCGGCAGTAGCCGCAAATGAAGGTGCTTCGGCGAACGTAAAATATTCGGATGGCGTTATGGTGTTTACCATGCAGAAAGGTGGACTCATGTATGAGGCATCAGTTGGTGGACAAAAGTTTAAATTTAATAAGATGTAGTTTTAGCGCCTTGCCAATGAAAACCTAATATTTTCACCGCAAACTTGTCATCTTGACGAAAAAAAGATCACATCAAGTAGGTTTTATTTTTAGTTGCCAACTAAAGATTTAGATTAGCAATTGAAATAGAGTCTTTTATCATTGTTTCAATTGTCCAATTTTGATTAAGGTTTTGGTTAATTGTTCGGGTTTGTTGGTTCCGATGAGTAATTTCTTGTGGTTTGTAAATTCAAGTTGTAATCCTTTGTTGCCTGAAACATTAAAAGCTGTCCCTTTCCCAAACAACCCAAGCCTCAAACCCCAACCGCCATATTCTGTTAGGGCAGCATATTGCCTAACAAATGATCGGGTCATGTTGTCCCAAGTATAATGCTTAAACTTGATATGGAAAGGAAAAAACCGGACATAGATCCCGTCTTTTTTGATAATTGTGTCCAAACGAAAATTAAGAAATAAAACAGTTAGCAATAGAGTGAGAGCTGTTGAGATTAATAAACCGGAATTGCTCATGGGTTTGTCGCCAAATTGTTGACCTATAATAATTTGTTTATAAACGCCAAACAAAAAAAGGCAGTTGATACCCAATAGGATTAGCCAAAGCCACCATTGTTTGAATTTCTGTCTTTCTGAAAATAAAATTTCGTTGTCCATTGTTGGTTTTTTTTATATTTTAAGTTTTAAGAAATTGAAGTTTTGTGAAAAAAAACTAATGTTTAGCGTCGGTTGTATACAGTTTTAGATTTCATACTCTTTAATAAAAAAAACTTCTGAAGTCCAACTTTCTTCATCTAAGCTGAGACTTTCCCATTCATTTGATGCAAAAAATTCATGTTCACAATATTCTTCTAAACATGTATCTTCGTCATAAATATCTAGCATTGTCATAACGGTTAATGGATAAAGTATGGTTTCATCGTAATTATAAGCAAGTTTTA
This sequence comes from Flavobacterium sp., assembly GCA_023259675.1. GTDB lineage: Bacteria > Bacteroidota > Bacteroidia > Flavobacteriales > Flavobacteriaceae > Flavobacterium. The sequence continues at coordinate 12,887 of JALRGT010000040.1, read as the reverse complement.
TAATATCTGTTGTTTCATTATATAAGTTTATGAAACCATTCAATTCGCGATAAGACCTTTCTTTAAGTTTATCTAAGTGTTTAGTAAATCCAATTTCCTGCTGAATTCGTATATAAACTTCTTGCCAATAATATTCCCATTTTCTTTGAAGAATTGGAATAAACTCATGTTTATCAATTCCTGGGTCTTCATATATCATACTCCAAATATCTCTTTCGGTTTGGGTATAAATTTCATCATATGAATCTCTTTTGAAATAATCTTTTAAGGTTGCGTGTAATCCGGGATATGTATCGATTTTAAATGTTTTATCTTTAGTATGAAATAATACAATATGATCTATAGCTTCAGAAACAAATTCATTTTTAGATAATCCAGAATATAATTCAAAAGCTTTTACAAAATCACAGTAACTAGCGATTCCAAGATTTCTATTATTTTCGTTAAAATAATATTCCATTAAAAATTCGATTCCAGATTCGATATATTGTAAAATTTTCTCAACCGATTTTTTGATTTCAAATTTATCGCCTTTAAGTTTGCATTGTTCAGAAATATTTTTTTTTAAAGTCTCTATGGTATAATAGTATGGATCATCCCAATTCAGTGATGAATTTGCGATATCCCAATTTTTTGGAGAAGGTTTATATTTTAGATTTAATTCATTATTATGATTTGTTGTGCTAACTCTTAAATGTAGTTCTCCTGATTCTTTTCTTATAAAAGTTTTAAAACTAATATAGTTAGAAGAGGTATCTTTATCTCTGTAAACTGCTTTCGTATTTAAGCTTAATAATTTGTCTTTGCTGTTTTTTAAAATATTAGTAAGTGGTATATCAATTTTCCAGTGTTTATTTGTTTGTATGACTTTGTCTTCGGAAAAAATTTCCCAATATATATTTCCTTTCGAATCTTGCAGTACAATAAGTACAGGGCAGGTTTCTGAGTAAGCTTTCCAATATTCGTAATGTCTATCATGAAAATAAAAAACTAAGCAACTAGATTTTTTGTAGAAGTTTTTATCACCACCTTTAATTTGAAGGGCAAATAACTTAATTTTTTTAGATTCGTCAATTGGAGTTTCAACTAAAGCATCAATTCCTAAATCAACAGTTTGCTGTTCTTTAAATATCCAGTTAAATTCAGTAAATATACTGGCAATTTCATACAAGGCTTTGCGTTCTTTTTGGAAATGATTCATTCACGATTATTTAAAAATTGCATACAACTTGTTGTAAAAATGTATCAAAAAATCATACAAAGCCAGCCATTTTTAGATGGTTAGGTATCACAGCGATTATATTATTTAATTTCAAATATATAAAAATTATCTTATAAAATAGGAATGAGTTTACATTTATGATTTAGTTATTTTTTTAAATTTCCTCAATTATTTTTTTGTTTCCTAAATACAATTGGAGCATTTAGATTTTGTACATAAAAATACTTTATTCAAATTTGCCTAGCTTTTCGAGATAAGCATAAAAATATAGGAATGGAAGAAAAAAAGCGTTTACAGGAACTCGCTGGATTGTTTTTGAAATTAGGTATTATCGGTTTTGGTGGACCCGCGGCACATATTGCCATGATGCGAGAAGAAGTCGTTGAAAAGCGAAAGTGGCTCAGTGAACAAAGCTTCCTGGATTTGATAGGAGCGACCAACTTGATTCCGGGACCCAACAGTACCGAAATGGCGATTCATATTGGTCACGAACGTGCCGGTTGGAAAGGTTTACTCGTTTCGGGAGTGTGTTTTATTTTTCCGGCAGTGGTGCTCACGGCAGGTTTTGCGTGGTTGTACAAAGAATACGGTCAGCTTCCGGAAATTCAGCCTTTTGTTTACGGGATCAAACCAGCTATAATTGCAATTATCCTGATGGCTGTTTTTCCATTGGCCAAGAAATCATTCAAAACCATAGAATTAGGGTTAATTGGTTTGGTAACGTTGACACTCTCGTTATTGCACTACAACGAAATTGCGATTATGTTTGGAGCCGGAATATTTGTTTTGTTGAAAGCGATGTTACAGAAAAAACAAACCTTGAGTCTTGTTCCGATATTCTTGATTTCCTTTTCAAAATCCACCATTTTAGCGGTTTCCAATTGGAATTTATTTCTAATTTTTTTTAAAATTGGAGCCATTCTCTATGGTAGCGGTTATGTGCTGTTTGCGTTCCTCGATGCCGAATTGGTTGCCAAAGGATTGCTTTCTCGCAGCACCCTTATTGATGCCATCGCGGTAGGACAATTTACACCCGGACCCGTGTTTTCTTCGGTTACCTTTATTGGGTATCAAATTAAGGGTTGGTCTGGAGCATTGGTTGCTACCTTAGCGATATTTATTCCATCCTTTTTGTTTGTGGCTTTATTGAATCCATTGGTTAAAAAAATGCGAAATTCGAAACTGTTTTCTGGTTTTCTGGATGCGGTCAATGTGGCTTCGGTAACGATTATTATTGCCATTTGTTTCCAAATGGGTAAAGACTCCATTACCGATTGGCGAACGATTTTGATTGCCGTAGTTAGTTTGTTAAGTCTGTATTTTTATCGCAAATTGAATAGCGCTTTTATTGTAATAGGTGGTGCTTTATTGGGTTATGGATTGACGTTGTTTGCGGTTTAAAACAATTGTTTTTTCGAACACTAATTGGTTTTAAAACTCCAAACCTGACCTATCGTTTCTCCACTTTTATCGTCTTTCACGACTACTTTCCAATAATAGATTTTAGAGGGTTCCAAAGTATTCACATTTAAAGTGGTTTCAGAAACGGAGGAGCCAACTTTTGAAGTAGGTGGATTAGCGGTGCCCAAATACACATCATAGGAAAGAATATCACTTATATCCGAATCGCTTGCTGTCCATTTTAAATTAACAGTAGGGCTTGCAACTGTTGCATTGTAATCGGGTAATACCAACTGTGGTAAAAAAGGCAAATGATTGGATTGTGCGGTTCCTTCTGTATAAAAACTGTACGTTCCAGAATAATTACTGGAACTATTTTTACTATCCATAGCTTTTACTCTCCAATAAAAGGCTTTTCCTTTTTCTAATGTTACGGATTGCATATTGGCAGAACTCTCTTTGGTTGTAACAATTTGTGTAAATTGATTGTCTGTTGCAATTTGAATTTGATAGGTTATTGGGTTTTTTTCGGCATCCGTTGAAGTACTCCATTGAAAATTTAGGACATTATCAATACATAATTTGCTATTGGTTGGCGCAACCAATGTTGGAGTAGTAGGAGCTGTGTTTACAGTTTCTTCACTACTTCCTCCGCTGCTGCAAGAGCTTAAAAATAAACTGATTAGAATGGTGTGAAATATATTTTTCATTATTGTTTTTTGACTATAGTTAAACTTATTGCTGGATTCAAATACACTTTTGCGATATAGATTCCTTCTGTTTCTTTGGTAAGGTCTAATTGTACTTTTGCATTAATAACAGTGTAATTTCCTTTTGAAATTAATTGTCCTCCCAAAGAATAGATTTCAATAGATACCTCTTTACTTGATGTTGGTATCGAAATTTCAAACCTTCCAGAAGTTGGATTTGGATAACCCATAACATTGCTTCCCAATACGCCTTCAATACTCTTGGCATAAATTCCTTCACAAGGTTTTGCCGTTTTTACTTCCAATAAATCCCCTTCTTGCACCGCTACAGAAAAGTTGGTAGTACTGGTTTCAAATTGGGATTGACCGTTTACAAATATTTCAAAAGGAGCAGTTCCTTCTGTTATTTCTATGGCAATTTTGTTGGTAGAAACAGTAGATTTTCCAGTGATTGTTCCACCTTGCCCAATTGTAACGGTATAACATTGTTCGAATGTTTTTCCTGTTATGCCGATACAAACCGTATACGATCCTGGAGCCAAATCAGAAACCGTCAGATTTTTGTTTGTAAAATTATAATTGGTGTTATTTATGGTAGCGGTATAATTAAAGTTTTCGGTGGCAGTAATAATTAGTTGTCCATTTTTTTTATTAGCACAGGTTTCAGATTTGGTTTCTATTGAGAAATTATTGTAGGGTAACGTAAAGGGTGTAACAGTTATATTTACTGTAACAACATTACTGTTTGACATTCCATCATTTGCTTTATAAGTAAAACTATCTGAAGAAGTATTAGAGCCATTATGAACATAATTAAAGGTTCCATTTGCATTAAATGTCAAGACACCATTAACAGTGCTATTAACTAAAATCGCGGTTAAAGTGTTGTTTTCAGTATCGGTATCATTCGCAAGAACACTATTTGCTCCTCCTGTTAGAGCAGCTGCTGTTCCTCCCTCTGAAACGATTATTTCTTCGGTTACTGCCACTGGTGGTTCATTTGGAGGAAGTTCTGAGATTAAAGCAATTTCATTGACTGTTAATTCATAGTTGTACACTCGAAAATTATCTATATTACCTTTAAACAATGGGTCAGCGAATTGACTGCGACCTATGTAGTTAAGTACAGGTTTAAAATCTAATGGACTAATTGTAATGGCATTAGATTCACTTTGTAAGATTCCGTTAACGTATATTTTAGCTCTCGATGCTCCCAGAGTTACTGCCACATGTGACCAGACGCCAACAGGTAAAACAGCTGCGTCCAGAGTTTGTTCTGCGCCACCGTTTTTAATGGCAAAACGCAATTGATCTGAACCTGATTTAGGGGTTAAATACATATATTCATTTTCATCATTGCCAAAATCAAAAATACGTTGCCATGAAGCTCCACCGGTCCAATTTACCCATGCTGCAACAGTAATTTCTTGTTGATTTGCCAATGTTGCCGGCAGCTGAATAAAATTATCGGTGCCATTTAACGCTATTGCTTTAGTGCCAAAAAGGTCATTAACGTATGTAGCATTTCCGTATAACGCACTGTGGTTTAAATTTTCAGTACTATCAAGTGTATTTGTATCAAACAGAAGTTGTGTAACTAAATCTATATTTCCCGTTGGTGTTGCCGAAGTTTCATTCGAGTAATTAGAACTATTCAACGATTTATCAACGGCCTTAATTTTATAGTAATAAGTTCCTGTCGTGGTAACGGTATTATCAATAAATGAAGTTGAAGTTACATTACGGGCAATTGTATTATAAGTTCCGCCAGAAGTTTCGGCTCTAAAAATCGTATAACCAGCCATATCTGATTCTGAATTGGCAGACCAGTCTAATCGAATGGATTCTTCTTTTGCAGTAGCGACCAAATTCACAGGAGCATTAGGTGCTACAAATTCGATTGCTGCTCCAACAGGTAGGAAACGCCATTGTTGGTTATTTTCATTATTCTTTTCCCACTGTACAATATTTCCGCCATCTGCAGTACTGGCTTGAAAAACATCAAGACATTTTGCACTATGACGACTTCGAATATAAAACCAACCATTTCCGGCATAGTCCAAATATCGTTGTTGGTTTGCACTGTTAGTATCATCCCATTGCATAATATTACCTCCATTATCTAGTGAAAAATTATTGTCGTCTAATGGTTTTCCACTATTTACGGATTTTATACTATAATAACTGAAATCTCCACCTATCCTCGAACTTACTGGCGTTACATTCCATTTTTGATAGTTAGATCCATTATAAGTACCCTGTTGAACATTGGCTCCTGCAGCAGTAGAACCTCCAGCAACTTCCATTACTTTTCCACTATTGCGATTGACCAATATATATTGTCCATCAATAACGGGTTGAATATCGTCGCCCCAACTCACATTTACCATTCGCTCAGCATTCGTTTGCCCTTGTTGATAACCAGTACCACCTGGCATTACCATGGTATATTCTCGTTGTGGTCCATAACCATCATAATACACATCTCTTTCTTTAGAGACAAATCGGTAAGTTGTTGTAACAGCTTGTCTTTCTGATGTACCTCCAAAAAGTTGTACTTTGCCATCCAGATTTCTATAAACAGAAGCAGCGCTCCAATTAGGGCGGTGTTCAGCATAGCCTAATCGCACACCATCACTAGCTTTTACAAATTCACCTCTTGCCAGCTCGGCAGTTCCCCACCAAATTCCTGTTTGTAATCCATATTCGACACCAACCATTGCTTCCATGACATTATGCAATTCGTCATTGGTTGCATGATCTCCGTTGGCTCTTACGGTTTCATAAAAAGTAGCATAATTATTAAAACTACCGGCTAGTTGATGTGTATTTCCTTCATCTAATCGATCTTTCAAATAATTATACCATGTTAAAGCAGTATCTGTATTAAGTGTGTTTCCACCAGAAATACGAATATTATCAAAATGAGAATTGGTTCTTAATTCCCCACAAATGTTGTAAAAATCACTAAAGCCCCCTTGTCCAGTGGCAGTGAAATCAGGTTCATTAAATGGAGAAACAGAAGTAACAGTTAATCCTTGAGCTTCATGTAGTTTAGTTGTAACATCAATTAATTTTGCCCAATTGACCGCATTTTTATAAAAATAGGAACTCACACTCGGATGGTCACTATTAAGAACTACTTTAGCGTTTGTTCCCAAATTTTGCTTTATAATATTGATTCTTAAATTGGTGTTAGTAAGTGCATCTCCTTGTAAATCAGTATCGTTTAGCAATGGATTTGTTGGCATAAATGATGATCTTACGACATCAATACGATCAGCACCCATGAAGGCAATACCTCTACGAATGTTTACTTCCGAAAGCCAAGCTAAGTCTAAACCCCATTCAATAGGTTTAGAAACCCCAGAAGCAGAGATTTTATAAGTTATGGTCCTATCTGGAATTGGTTGGGCATTAAGGCTCGTACTCGCACTGGTTGTATTTTGTCCCCAAACATTACAAATACCTAATACGGTAAATAGCGAAAGGAAAATATTTTTTTTGATAGGAAATGGAATGCGTTGGAGTAATTTTTTCATTTAAGTTTAAATGGGTTTGGTTAATTTTATTTAGTATCCCGAACGGTGCTATTTAAATAAATTTATTGAGGGTTTGTTTTTTAGTTAGTTATTGATATGATTCAAGTTTATAAAATAACAGTTTTTTAATTTTTGTGATAGGGTACAAATTGTCATAAAAAGAGGGAGGAATTGGTCTTTTTAGTATTAAAATGGTTTTTAGGCAAAAAAATTAGTAATACGGATAATTAAAATACATTATTCAAATCTCGGACTATTTTAAACAAGCATATAAATATTTAAAAAAGAAGGAAAGAAACGCAAACCAGAATGCGCGCAATTGTTTCTAAAATTAAGCGTCTTAGATTTTGGTATATTTAGTGGGTGTATTGCCTATTTAACAAAGAAATTTCTAGAAAAAGAAAGTGGCTTTGGAAATAAAGCGTTCTGGTTTGATAGGAGAAAATCATTTTAATTCTGAAACCAATAGTTCAGCAAAGAATTATTTACATACTGTAATTCTTTGTTGGGTTATGGATTGACTTTTTTAGGCTTAAAAAAATCAATAAACAGAAATGACAAATAGGTTGAAAAACTAGTTTTAGAATAGATTCATTCTTTGCTATCGATGTCAAAATACCCTTTGGATTTTATTTTGGTGGAATAGAAATTCAAAAATAAAACTACAAATAACAAAACGATTAAAGATTGAATACTTACCAATGCTTTTCCAAAAGTGGTGATAGGGTAAATATCTCCAAAACCAATAGTCGAGGAGGTAACGGTGCTAAAATAAATAGCATCAAACCAATGGGTAAAAGGTTTGTTCAGGTAATTATCGCAGGAATACAAAACGGCAAAACCCCAAACCATTTCTAAATAATTCAGAAACAGCAACAACATCGATCTTTTGTAAGAACGAGGTTTTGAAAATAGATCAGAGGCAAATATTAAAGTGGGAATGTATAAAATGGTTTCCAACATGACATAAACCATAATTCCAAGGATAATTGAATGATTTTGCCATTGGTTGATGATAATGACCAATGGAAATGCCACTTTAAGTAAAATGTAAACATCAAGTGCCAAATCTTCATATTCCGATCCTTTTTTGGAGGCCAAATATTTGATGTAGGTTCCCGGAAAGAGTAATTGGGAAGAAGAAAGAAACAAACGCACTATTTTTTCTATTCCGTTATCGTCTTGATGATCATTGTTCCAAATGGCTTTGATGTTTTGGATTCGCTTCTGGATAGGATTGTATTTCGATTTTGGAAGTTTTTTGGTATTTCCTAGGAGCAATTTTTTTATGATTTCTTTCATCAAATAGAGATTTGAAATTACAATCGAAAGTACAAAAAATAATGAGTTTGAAATTATAAAACAGTAACGAAATTTTGAAAATGGGTAAAATCAAAAATGCTCCTGCGTAGTGCAGGAGCATTTTCTTTATTAACAAAACGAACTAACAACAATAAATCCAAGTAACTTTATCTAAGTCCAGAATTAAAAGAAGCATTAAATCATAAGTTACAAAGTGGATTTATAACAATATACCTAATGGAACCCCGAGAAAAGTTTTAATCTGCCACAAATAATCCTTTGTAATTTTTCCAGTGACTAAAGATTAAAAATATGTTACCCACGAAAACGAAGATAGCTAGAGGTAGGTTCTCCGGAGTTAAGAAATAATTGATTAATAAAATATTTAATGTTAAGGGTAAAACCACAATATTGGCTAATGTTATATATTTGCCGCTTAGAAATGATAAAGCACATAACAATTCCACAGTTTTTGCCAAAGGCATTAAATAGGTTGCGGCCATTATACCAATTTTAAAAGCTTTAAATTCACCAACAGAAGCTGGTTCGGGAGCAAAATTAAAAAAATAACTGGTTGAAGTGTAGAGAAATAATAGACCAAGCATAACTCTAATAATTGTAGTTGCGATTCTCATAATATAATAGGTTTATTTGTTAAATAGTAAAAAGTTAATATGGAGAAATAAACGTTATTCAAATTTAAAACATGCCACAATCACCATCAAAATCCTAAAACTATGTTTTTAATCTGATAAGATTTAGATTTCAGTCTCTAATGTAAATTTACAAAAAATAAGAACTGATTTTTCTTATAATCCTATTTTTTTAAGTATTTTTTTATACTAATATTAAATTTAAAGTTAATTTTTTTGAGAACATCCATTTATAAAAGCATTTCAGACCCCAAATTGTTGAAGCAACAACTTATCAATTGGGGGCAACAATTTAGAGAAGTCATTTTTCTGGACAGTAATGATTACCTACAAGAGCATTCTTCATATGATTGTATTCTTGCCGTAGATGCTTTTACTTCGATAAAAACAGATTACCATAATGCTTTTGAAGATTTAAAACAGTACCAGCAAACAACAAGAGATTGGCTGTTTGGGTATTTGTCTTATGATTTAAAAAATGACGTGGAAGAATTACAATCCAATAATTTTGACGGTTTGCATTTTCCGGATTTGTTTTTCTTTCAACCCAAAAAAATATTTTTGTTAAAAGGAAATCAACTCGAAATTCAATATCTCAATATGTGTGATGATGAATGGGAGGAGGATTTTAAAGAAATTGAAGAAAGTAAATACACAACAGATAAAACATCCCAGAAGTTAGTCATTCAACAACGGATTTCACAAGCCGAATATTTAGAAAAAATAGCTAAAATATTGCATCATATCCATCATGGAGATATTTATGAAGCTAATTTTTGCATGGAATTCTTTGCGGAAAACGCAGAAATTGATCCATTGGAAAAATTCAGGAAATTAAACGAAATATCAAAACCGCCATTTGCGGTGTTTTTTAAAAACAACAAACATTTTTTACTTTCTGCCTCACCGGAACGCTATCTAAAAAAAGAAGGAGACTTGCTTATTTCGCAACCTATAAAAGGAACGGCTAAGCGATTTGCAGATCCGATTGAAGATGAAAAATCAAAGTGTCTATTGGCAACAGACCCCAAAGAACGCTCCGAAAACATTATGATAACCGATTTGGTTCGAAATGATTTATCGCATACTGCTCAAAAAGGTACTGTACAAGTGACGGAGTTGTGTGGAATTTATTCCTTTATGCAAGTGCACCAAATGATTACTACCATTACAGCTCAATTTGATGCGCAACATGCTGTCGTAGATGCCTTGAAAACTACTTTTCCTATGGGAAGTATGACTGGGGCTCCAAAGATTTCGGCGATGAAAATCATAGAAAAAATGGAAGAAACCAAGAGAGGATTGTACAGCGGGGCTGTTGGGTATTTTACGCCCAACGGTGATTTTGATTTTAATGTGGTCATCAGAAGTATTTTATATAATCAGGAAAATAAGTATCTTTCCTTTTCTGTTGGAAGTGCTATTACTTCACAATCCGTTGCCGAAAAAGAATATGAAGAATGTTTGCTTAAAGCCAAAGCCATGCGAGAAGTGTTGGGGTGAAGGAGTGTTGAGTAGTGAGAAGTGAGTGGTGAATGGTGAGAAGTGAATGGTGAATGGTGAATGGTGAATGGTGAGAAGTGAGTGGTGAATAGTAAGTGAGGTTTTAAAATAATTTAATGCTAAAATAAATAGTTATAGGGATTTAACTTCAAAGATAAATGCTAGATAAATTTAAGAAACATATTGACTATAAATTCCCTTTTTTAAAAGAAAGCAAATTGCTTTTGGCAACAAGTGGCGGTTTGGATAGTATGGTTATGGCGCAATTATTTCACCAATTGAAATACAATTTTGCGTTAGCGCATTGTAATTTTCAACTTCGGGGATTAGAGAGTTTTGGTGACCAACAATTTGTTCAGGAGTTTGCTGATGCGAATGCTATTCCGTTGTTTGTCACCCAATTTGATACGGAAGCTTTTGCGAATGATTACAAATTATCAACCCAAGTGGCAGCTCGGGATTTACGTTACAATTGGTTTTACGAGCTTCTGGAAACCGAAAATTACGATTATGTACTTACGGCACATCATGCCGATGATAATCTGGAAACCTTTTTAATCAATTTAAGTCGGGGTACCGGTTTAGAAGGATTAGTTGGAATTCCGGAACAAAATGACAAAATAATTCGTCCGTTGTTGACTTTTTCTCGGGAAGAAATAGCCAATTATGCTTTAGAAAATTCGATTACGTGGCGGGAAGACAGCAGTAATGCTTCGGATAAATATTTACGCAATAAGATACGGCATCATGTGGCGCCTTTGTTAAAAGAATTGAATCCGCATTTTTTGACATCTTTTGAAAAAACACAATCTTATTTACGAGAATCGTCGGCAATGGTTGAGGATGCATCCATTATGGTATATCAACAGGTAGCTCAGCAGTACGAAAATGAAATTCATTTTGATCTGAATCAATTGAAGCGATTGCCCAATTATAAGTCTTATTTATACCAATGGTTGCATGAATTTGGATTTACAGCCTGGGAAGATGTTTATGATTTAGTAGAAAGTCAGTCAGGAAAACAAGTTTTTTCGGCCGAATTCCGATTGTTGAAAGATCGGGAATTTTTTATCCTGAGTCCAATACATACAGAGGAAGAAATAAAAGAATATCTGATACATTCCGCCGATGAAGAAGTTAATATTCCCTTAAATCTTAGCTTTTGTAAAGTAGATGACATTTCTGAAACCTCAAATACGGCTATATTTGTTGATGAAGATAAATTACAATACCCTTTGGTTTTACGTCGTTGGCGAGAAGGGGATTCTTTTCAGCCTTTCGGGATGGGAGGGAAGTCCAAAAAGTTGAGTAAACTTTTTAAAGACGAAAAATTGTCTTTGATTGAAAAAGAAAATTGTTGGATTTTGTTATCGAATGAAACTATTGTTTGGGTTGTCGGCCTCCGACAAGACGACCGTTTTCGAATCGATGACACAACAAAAAATATATTAAAAATACAATTAGACTGATGAATAATAAATTTGTTTTACTGTTACTTGCTTTTTTTGCTTTTGCCAATGTAAATGCACAGATTTTGGATCCCGTAAAATGGACAACTAAAATTGAAAATAAATCCGGAAATAACTTTGTGCTGACTTTTGAAGGGGTTATTGAAAAAGACTGGCATATGTATTCACAATTTACGCCAGATGGAGGTCCATTGCCATTGGAAATCAATTACAAAAATCAAGCTGGAAATTTTAGTTTAGTTGGCAAAGCTCAAGAAAGTAAAACGAAAACTGCTTATAATGATGTTTTTGAAGTGAATGAGACTTTCTTTGAAGGTAAAGCAAAAATTCAACAGGAAATTAAGTTGACCAATCCTAAACTTGCCACGATTGAAGTCGAATTAAGTTATCAGGTTTGTAAAGAAGTGTGCATTAATTCAGAGAAGAAATTCACTTTCGTAATTCCGAAAGTGATTGTAAAAGCGACAGACGCAAAGGAGGTTACGATAATTAAACCGACATCCGATTCCATAAAAAAAGATTCATTGACACCTAGTTTAAGTACAAGAGAAGTAATTGTGGCAGCACCGGAAAAAGTCGTGGATGAACCTATGAATTCAGATTCTAAAAGAGGATTGTGGTCTATCTTTTTTATTGCTTTTTTCTCCGGATTTGCGGCTTTATTGACACCCTGTGTTTTTCCGATGATTCCGATGACGGTAAGTTTTTTTACCAAACAAAGCAAAACCAAAGCTAAAGGAATTCGTAATGCAATCATTTATGGAATTTCTATAATTGTGATTTATGTATTTCTAGGTTTTCTAGTTACTTCTATTTTTGGTGCTGATGCATTGAATGCCTTGTCTACAAATGTTTGGTTTAATATTATCTTCTTTATTTTATTGGTTGTTTTCGCTGTTTCTTTTTTGGGGGCATTCGAAATCATGTTACCCAATTCATGGGCAAATAAAGTAGACAGTCAGGCAGATAGGGGCGGAATCATAGGAATCGTATTTATGGCATTGGCATTGGCCATTGTTTCTTTTTCTTGTACGGGACCAATCGTGGGAACGTTATTGGTTGAAGCGGCATCTAAAGGCGGAGTT
>JALRGT010000003.1 GCA_023259675.1 Flavobacterium sp. | reverse complement strand
TATCATATTTGCTATACCTATGTAGTGAATCCAAAGTATCAATCTGAATTAATTAATTCTATTGAATCAAACTCATTCAATGTACTATGTAAGGAAAAATATTCGGAACCCTTATTAACAGTGGGATACAAGGATGTTGTTAAGGATATTAATTTAAAGATAACAACGTATAGGAATTGGTTTAATAAGGATATAGATTTATTGAATATTGATTATAATTTATTGAATAATGTTGTTGTAAATCATTTGGATAGCCTTGGAATAAGTGATTATATTGTAGACAAAGAAGTATTGCCAGTTAGTATCCAATTGAAACTGGATAACGGAAAAAAGGTATTTAGAAATACAGAAAGTTTAATTTCTGGTCTAATAGATGGCGAATGCCTAATAAAAGATAAAAACTCATACAAAGTAGTTAATCCAGAACGATTTTTAGTTAAAAAGAAAGCCACAATGCTTATGTACTATATGAATAGTATTGAACGATTAAAGTACAATAGTTTTAATGTTAAGCGAAATACTACTAATAATCGACTTGACACGAATCTAACCAACATGGCATCAGTGCTTGTTGATGAAATTTGCAGACAGAATAATTTAGTGCAACTTGACCTATCTAATTCACAGTTTACGTTGCTGACAAACGAGCTTGAAAACCATCTTAATACAACTGATTTTAGGCTGTTTAAAGAACTTACTTCGAGCGGAAAACTATATGCTTATGTTGCTAAAGAATTGGGCATTAAAAACGATATTAACGGAAAGGTTTTGATGTTTGAAGTAATGTTTAGTAGTCATAGAACCAATTCTATTTTTAAGAAAAAAATAAAAGAAATTTTTCCGAGTGTTGTTGGTTGGATAGATAGCTACAAGAAAGAACATGGTGATGAAAAGTTCTCAGTAATGTTGCAACTAAAGGAATCGTCTTTGTTTGTGGATAGGATATATAAGCGCATCAAAAAAGCTAAAATACTATGTTTTTCTAAGCATGATTCAATGATAGTGCACAAGGATAACCTCGAACTTGCCCGACAAATAATGCAAGAAGAATTTACAAAGGATAATCTTTCTTACCGTCTAAAGATAACAACACCCGAAAAGGAATACTTCGTATATTCTAACGAAGAAAATGATAGTTCCAATATCGACAATAACCAAAAAACTTTACTACAATCAAGTTATTCGAGTTATTTTAGATATATGTCGCCAAATTATACACTATCACCAGCAGACTTTCATAATCTAACAAATTGGGAATACTCAAACACAATCAGTTTGTCTAAAGTTTGCAGTATGACCAAAAATTATAATCACGATGGATTTGACATGTTTTGGAATGATGTAAAACAACTAGGAGGGATAATAAATTAATGGAATAATTTGAAACGTTTCTTTGTCGCTAGAAGCTTATATACATTAGAAAGCAACTTTAAATCATGAATAAATTGGTTCGACAAAACGACCTTTGTGGGTACAAAACCGCTTCATTGCAAAATGGAGCGGTTTTTTTATGCTTTAAAGTTTCAAACCGAAATCGTTTGGCATAATAATTGTTTAAAAGGAGGAAGGGTTTCAACAACTTCCAATATAGAAAATGGATACGTTGAAAGTAACCCTGAAACCTTGTGGTGGGTTTGTAGTAAAAATTTAGTTTAGTAGTTTTTTGTAATTTAGTTTAGTTGTAAACCTCGAAGACATTCTTATTCGAGGTTTTTTTATGCTTATTTTTTTCGTTTATCCACTTTTGGTGGATTCAAGTACTGCTTGAAAAATTGATATAGTTTGGTCAGCGAAGCACCGGTTTGTGGAATCGCATGGCCGGTTCCGTAATTGATGAGTGTATCTGTTGGGACATTTAAGGAATCGAGTTTGGTTTTGAGATGGGCAATTTGGTCTTGGTAATACAAATCATCATCGGTGTTATAGAAAAAGAGTACCGGTGCAGTAGCCGAAGTTTCAACCAAATAGGAGGAACCCATTGTTTGCCACAAATTATAATTGCTTTCCAACGGACCCCAAACCCATGGGCAACGTGTTTCCAAATTCGAATCACCGTCATTTAATGTATTGTAGATTTGCGTATAATCAAAAACTCCAGGGCCGAGTGCGGCGGCTTGCACTTCATCTGGAAAGCCGAGGTTGAAACCTATGTTTTCTATTTCGGGAACCACTTTGTCACCAATAGCCATCGAACCCGCAGTCGAACCACGTGAAAATCCAAAAAGACCTATTTTACCCGAAAGCCCTAATTGGGAACTCATGGAACGCAGCGTACGAATGGCCGATTTTACTTTCTGTGCAGCATCGGGATTGACTTCATACGATTTATAGGCGTCGTTGACGCCATTTATAGGTCTTCCTTTTCCCCAAGGGCAGTATTTTGGATGGTCGGCAATAGCCCATGCCATACCGTTAGCGGGCGCGCCTTCCAAAACCGAATCGTTGAATCCTGCTAAACTATAGGGTAAATACAAGCGTTGGTCTTTGTTGGCATCGGTAAGCATCCCTTTTTTGCTGTCGTAAGTAGCATGGCTGTTGCTGTAAGAGAACGATAATAGTACAGGAACTTTCTTCCTCGTGTTTGCTGGATAGATGATGTCCATGTGAAGCATATCGCCAATAGTGTATTCGGCAGGAGTGTTGTAAACGGTTGGATTGTCTTTGAAATAAGGCACGTTGCGTTCGATACGATAGCCTTCAAACAGTACATATGATTGTTTTGTGGAGCAATTCGTTAAACCACAGAAAGAACCCTCGGCAATAGCATCATTAATGGCGATAATATCTTCGTTGATGATTGGAGAAACTGCTTTGTGATTTTTAGCATAATTGAGTTCAATAACGCGATAGCCTTGTGAAAGTAGCCAAGCAACATCGGTAGCGTTGGAGTTTCGGCCTAATTTTTTAAATCCTAAATTCTCCAGATAGACTACCGTAACGTATTTACCAGAGTAATCTTTAAGCGGAGCAATGGCCTCGGTTGTAGTGTAATTGATTTCAGTTCCAGTTGTTTTACTGGTCCATTTTCCGGTAGTAGCCCAAGAAGTAGTAGAAAGGAATAATAGTGCGAAACAACCGGGAGTAACACTTGAAACTACAGTTTTCAATTGATATCTCAGAAAATAAAGTATGATAAAGAAAAGTAGGGCAGTACCTAAATTGGTTTCCATTTTAGCGTTCTTAAATGTTGTTTTTGCAATTAAAAAACGAAGTTATGAATTTCGATTTTGTTTTGCCAGTAAAATGGGGAATGGTTTGAGGCTGGATTTGAATTGAAGGGGATTACAGGTTTAGATTGTACTACTGAGTAAACAGGTATACTTATGTTTAGGTTTACATAGAATTTGTGTTTTAAATTACTCTTTTGTTTATAGAGTTTTTTAATGAGTTCCTTCTTTCGTCAGAAAGATAAGTTTTTGTGCATGTGTGGTTATGAATGTGCTCTAACGAACATTTTTTTCGGATAGGATACCCCAAAATAATTGGCATAAAAAAACCTCGAAGTATTATCTTCGAGGTTTGATATTGTGTGTAGTTTGAATTATTTAACGGAGAACTTGAAAGTCGTTTTCGTTTTATAATTTTCTCCAGGATTTAATTCTGTTGTTGGGAAATCTTTTTGATTTGGAGAATCTGGGTAATGTTGTGTTTCCAGACATAATCCAGTTCTGTGTGCATAGGTTCCTCCGTTACGCATTGGTAAAGTTCCGTCAAGGAAGTTACCTGTGTAAAATTGGATACCTGGTTGGTCTGTGAAAACTTCCAATAATCTTCCGCTTGTTGGGTCGTATGCTGAAGCAGCAAAACGAAACCCTTTATCTTGGTTGTTCAACACCCAGCAGTGGTCGTATCCACCACCTTTGATTAATTGGTCGTCTTTGGCTTCGATTTCTTTTCCAATTTCTTTAGGTTTTCTGAAATCAAATGGTGTGTTAGTCACATCTGTCAATTCACCTGTTGGGATTAGGTTGGCATCTACTGGAACTAATTTATCGGCATCGATAACCACTTCGTCATTTAAGATTGGTTTTGTGAAATCACCAGATAAATTAAAGTAAGAGTGTTGTGTTAAGTTTAACACCGTTTTCTTATCGGTAGTCGCTTCATATAAAACGTCTAAAGCATTGTCACTGTTCAATGTGTACGTAACAAAAACAGTCAAGTTACCTGGGTAACCTTCTTCCATGTCTTTGCTTACATATTTTAATTTTAAAGTAGCAACGTCGCCTCCTTTAGCTTCTTCGGCAGTCCAAACTACTCTGTGGAAACCTTCTGGTCCACCATGTAAAGCATTCCCGTTATTGTTTAGAGCTAATTGGAATTCTTTTCCGTCTAAAGTAAATTTACCTTTAGCGATACGGTTTCCGAATCTTCCGATAAGGGCTCCAAAATAAGGATTAGGTTTAGTGTATTGTTCTAAATTGCTGAAACCAATTACTACCTCTTCCGAAACTTTTTCTTTATTAGGAACTTTCAATGAAGTGATGATACCACCATAAGTCATGATGTCAACTTCCATTCCGTTTTGATTTTTCAGTTTGTAACTATCGATAGAATCTCCTTTTGGCGTTACACCATAAGCTGATTTTTCGATGGTTACTGCTTCTGCAGCTGCTGGAGCTTCCTGTGATTTTTTATCACCTTTACATTGTATATTCATACTGGCTAAACTTAATATGGAAAATCCATAAATGCAACGTTTTAATAAATTCATAAGTAACGGTTTTTGATTGTTTATAGTTTATAAAAACAAAAGCCTAAAAGTTCAAATATAAATAAACTTTTAGACTTTCGATATTTTATTTTTATAGTCCGTGTTGGAACAAGTGGTAATAAGCTTCGTTTGCATTCAAAGTATCTTTGAAATCACGAATTTTAGTATCGTTATCAATAACTACCAATTCGATGCCAGCGATATCTGCAAAGTCTTCCATGAATTCTGTAGTTACGGCTTGACTGTATACGGTATGGTGAGCTCCACCTGCCAATATCCAAGCTGTTGCTGCGATATCCAAGTTTGGTTTACAATCCCAAAGCACGCGAGCAACCGGTAATTTTGGTAAATCAGCCATTGGTTTTACGGCAGTCACTTCGTTGACGATCAAACGGAAACGAGTTCCCATATCTACCAACGATACGTTGATGGCGTCACCAGCAGGAGAATTGAATACCAAACGAGCTGGATCTTCTTTTCCACCAATTCCTAAAGGATGTACTTCGCAAGATGGTTTTCCGTCTGCAATTGAAGGACAAATTTCCAGCATGTGAGATCCTAGAACATATGATTTTTCAGGAGTAAAGTGGTAGGTGTAATCTTCCATGAAAGAAGTTCCTCCTTCAAGTCCAATATTCATCACTTTTAAAGCACGAACCATGGCGGCTGTTTTCCAGTCTCCTTCACCACCAAAACCGTAACCATCCGCCATTAAACGTTGGGTTGCAATTCCAGGTAGTTGTTTCCAAGCTCCAAGATTTTCGAAAGTATCAGTAAAAGCACCAAAACCACCTTCTTCAAGGAAAGCTCTAAGTCCTAATTCTATTTTTGCCGCTTCGACTAATGAACTTCTTTGCGCTCCGCCTTCTTTTAAATCGGCTGTTAAACTGTATGAAGCTTCGTAAACCGCCAGTAAATCGCTTAATTCTTTTTCAGTTATCTTTTCAATATGTTTGGTTACATCTGAAGAATCATAACCATTAACAGTAACACCAAAACGGATTTGCGCTTCTACTTTGTCTCCTTCAGTAACCGCAACTTCACGCATATTGTCACCAATACGGGCTACTTTTAAGTTTTGTAATTCATCCCAACCCAAAGCAACTCTAGTCCAGTTACCTAATTTTGTCTGTACTCTTTTGTCTTCCCAATGTCCTACAACCACTTTGCGTTTTTTACGCATTCTTGACATGATAAAACCAAACTCTCTGTCACCGTGAGCAGATTGATTTAAGTTCATGAAATCCATATCGATAGTTCCCCAAGGAATTGCCGCGTTGAATTGGGTGTGTAAGTGACAGATTGGTTTTTTAAGAATGCTTAAACCATTGATCCACATTTTAGCTGGAGAGAAAGTATGCATCCAAGTGATAATCCCAATACAGTTTTTATTGTTATTTGCTGCCAAACATACATCTGTAATTTGAGATGGAGATTTTACAATATCTTTATAAACAATCTTTACCGGTATAGCCGATGATGCGTCTAATCCTTTTGCAATTTCTTGTGAATGTACGGCAACTTGTCTTAGAGTTTCTTCCCCGTATAATTCTTGGCTTCCTACTACAAACCAAATCTCTTTTTGAGCAATGTCTATCATTGTTATTTTGTTTTTTGTTTAATTTATTTGTTTAAAGTTTAAAGTTTAAGGTTTAAAGTTTTTGGATTGAGTTTCTACCAACCTGAAACTTTAAACCTGAAACAAATTTTTATTGTCCGTAATACGAATCTTTTCCGTGTTTGCGTTCGTAATGTTTCTTGATAAGAGAATCTTTCAATCTTGGAGCACTAGGATTTATCAATAGCGTTAAATGCGCCATTTCTGCCACTACTTCCAAAACTTTACTGTTGTAAACTGCTTTGGCAGCGTTTTTTCCCCAAGCAAAAGGACCGTGATTTCCAATCAAAACCATCTCTACTTCTTCATAAGAAAGATCCTTTTCTTTGAAACAATCTAGAATTTGAATTCCGGTATTGTGTTCGTAGTTTCCTTCGATAAGTGCATCTGCCATTGGTGGCGCACAAGGAATATCCTTGGTCAAATGGTCTGCATGAGTTGTCCCAAAAACAGGGATGTCTCTTTGTGCTTGCGCCCAAGCTACAGAATAGGTTGCATGTGTATGAGCCACACCGCCTATGTTTGGCCAGTTTTTGTATAAATAAGCATGTGTTTTCGTATCGGATGACGGACGCATGCTTCCTTCAATAATGTTGTTGTCAAAATCAACAATGACAATATCTTCCGGTTTTAATTCTTCATATGCCACACCGCTAGGTTTGATGGCAAAAACGCCATTTTCTCTATCCACGGCACTTACATTTCCAAAAGTATAAACGACTAATTTTAATTCGTTTAATTGCATGTTTGCCTCGTAACATTCTTGTTTCAAAGCTTGATATTTTGAACTCATACAGCTATTATTTTGTTATAGATTCTACAAATTGAGCTAATTCAGAATACGAATCCATCAATTCTTGGTATTTCTCGATTTTGTCTGGTTCCGGGAAATATTCGCTTTCAAAATCACTTCCCATTTTTTTGCTGGCTTCGATAACGTTTGGATAAATTCCGGCAGCAACTGCAGCGTAGATAGCAGCTCCCAAAGCAGGCGCTTGGTCTGATGCAGCTACTTTAATCGGTTTGTTTAATACGTTTGCCAAGGTTTGCATGATGAATGGTGATTTTCTCGCCACGCCACCAATTCCGATAACACTGTCAATACGAACGCCTTCTTCTTCGAAACGATCTACAATTTTTTTGGAACCAAAGCAAATCGAGTTGATTAACGCTTTGAAAATATGTGGTGCTTTGGTGCCTAATGAAAGGTTTGTCATGGCACTTTTTAATCCTTGATTGGCATCCGGAGTTCTACGACCGTTTACCCAGTCTAAGGCTGTTGGAATGCTTTCTGATAACGGAATAGCCTCTGCTTGTTGTGTTAAGGTTTTGATGAAATTAGATTCCACTTCTTCTTTTAACTGTGCTTTTTGTTCAGCAGATAAAACATTTGAATTGTAAACTAAATTATCCAATGGCCAAGACAAAGTGTCTTTGAACCAGGCTAAAACATCTCCAAAAGCAGATTGTCCTGCCTCAAGACCGATGTATCCTGGAATTACAGAACCATCTACTTGTCCGCAAATTCCTTTTACGGTTTTGCTACCCACTGCTTCGTTTGAAGCTACTATAATATCGCAAGTTGAAGTTCCCATTACACGAACCAAAGCATGTTCGTCAATTTTTGCACCTACTGCTCCAGAATGCGCATCAAAAGTTCCAACGGCAATTATGGTATCTGTAGTTAAACCTAATTTGGTTGCCCATTCTTGGTTTAATTTTCCGGCAACTAAATCAGAAGTATAAGTTTCATCATATAGTTTGCCTCTAAGTTGCGCCAAATAAGGATCTAGTTTTTCTAGAAATTCCTCTGGTGGTAAACCATTCCAGTCTTCGTGCCACATTGCTTTATGGCCTGCGGCGCAACGACTTCTTTTGAATGTTTTTAAATCTTTATCATCAATTAATAGAAAGGTCATGTAGTCACAATGTTCCATCCAGGAATAAGCGGCATTTTTTACGGCTTCGTCTTCGCGAACAATATGCAAAATTTTTGCCCAAAACCATTCTGAGGAATAAATTCCACCTTCGTATTTGGTGAAATCTTCTCCACCCCATGAAGCGGCTAATTCATTAATTTCATTTGCTTCGTTAATGGCAGTATGGTCTTTCCATAAAATCATCATCGCATTTGGGTTGTGCTCAAATTCTTTTGTTAAAGATAATGGAGTACCGTCCGCCGTTACAGGAATCGGGGAGGAACCTGTCGTATCGATACAGATACTTTTTATTTCTGATGGGGAAACATTCCCTCTTGAAACTACTGATTTAATTGTAGTTTCTAATCCTTCGATATGATCTAGCGGATGTTGACGAAATTGATTGATTGCAGCATTGCAATATTCATTGTTTTTCCATCTTTTGTAATGACATACTTCAGAAGCCAATTCTTGGCCATTCTCCGTATCTATTAATACGGCACGAACCGAATCGCTACCGTAATCTAATCCTATAACATAATTTTTCATTCCAAATGCTTTAATTAAAGGCTACAAATATACTATTTTTGTATTTATAAGTGTAAAGAAAACACTTAATTTAATAAATTTTTATAATTTCGTTAAAAAGTCAAACGGTGCAAATTAAAAAATAAAATGTCTATATAACAATTAATGATAATAATTATTTGATTTTAAGTTTTAACACGGTTACAGAATAGGCTGTAAGGTTCAATATTGCTTTGTTTCCTTTTATTTTATATTCCTGTTCTGTAGGACTTATTTTTTTTGGTTGTGCGAATGAATTTTCATCATTTACATCACCACTTGTGAGTGTAATCAGTGTTCCTTTACCTTGTAATTTTACTGATTTTAAATCAACGGCAACTTCTTGTCCGGTAGCTGAAGTGTTTACAAGTTTTACAATTACTTCTTTAGTATTACTGTCTTTTACAGCCGATGCAAATAAATCGTTTTGACCGATAAGCGGTTTGCCATCTTTAGTGATTGCCAATAAATCAGTTCCTTTATTGGTCGAGAATAACTTTTGAACATAGTAATTCGCCGAACCAAATGATTCTAGATTATTAAACCAAATCATATCCGGTGACCATTGCCAAGCTTCTTCATGAGCCATTAGTGGTGCATAGGAGGTAAGGTGTACGACTTCGGCATTGCGTTCTAGACCAGTTATAAATGCAGCTTCAGAAAAAGCACATTCCCAATTGTTTCTGTTGTTTGGACTTACAGTGGCAACACTTTGCGCAGCATATTCCCCAGCGAATATTTTAGGACCTTTTCGGTCATAGTTATCATAGCGGGTCACATTATCCCTAAACCATTTTGGACTTTTATAATAATGTTCGTCAACAATTTCGGCATTCAATTCTTTTAACTCTTTCCACCCGTAGTCAAAAAAATCTCCATCTGGTGATGGTCCACTTCCTGAAACGATTGTTATGGCAGGGTATTTAGATTTTATGGCTTTGGCAAATACTTTATAACGTTCGATATAGTCAGGTCCCCATTGTTCGTTTCCAACACCAATATATTTTAAGTTGAATGGTTTTGGATGTCCCATATCGGCTCTTACTTTTCCCCAAGGAGTATCAACACTGCCATTGGCAAATTCGATTAAGTCTATTGCATCTTGTACGTAGGGATCTAAATCTTCCATCGGTACCAATTCACCAGTATTAAACTGACAGGCCATTCCACAGCTTAAGATAGGTAATGCAGAAGCACCAAGGTCTTCTGATAATTGAAAATATTCAAAAAATCCAAGACCAAAACTTTGGAAATAATCTGGCGTTTGCTTGTGTTTAAATTCTACATTCCAACGATTGATTTGCGTTTCTCTATTTTCGATGTCACCCACCGTTTTTTTCCATTGGTAACGACCAGCCAATGTTCTTCCTTCTACGATACAGCCACCAGGGAAACGAACAAATCCAGGTTTCATATCGTATAATAACTGAACGATATCTTTACGCAAGCCATTTTTTCTATTTTTCCAGGTGTCTTGTGGGAATAGTGAAATCATATCCAAATCGATAGTTCCTGTTCCTTCAAAGCTAATTTTTAATTGTGCTTTTGCCTCTGTTGCCGTTGCGGTTAGTTGGGCAGTATAGGTTTGCCAATCTTTTGCGCTTGGAACAAGACTAGTTTCACCCAGAACTTTTTTGTCTTTATCAATAAATTGAACAATGATTTTTTTGATTGTTCCATTAGGATTAGCCGCTTTTAAAGAAAGATTGTATTTAGCCTCTTTCTTAATTCCCATTCCTCTAAAACCTTCATTGATGATTTCATAACCTTTGTCATTTTTGATGGTTACTCTGCAAAAATTGGGATTGGTTTTGTTCTCTTTCACGTTTATGGTTGTTGCAATCCCTGAGTTATTGTTTAAGGAGTGCACATCACTGTTAGGTTGTATCCAACCCATCAAAGGATTGTCAAACTCAAAAGAACGGTTTTTTACCAATTCAGCATATAAACCTCCATCTGCGGCAAAATTGATGTCTTCAAAAAATACGCCATACATCGTTGGTTGAATTTTTGTTATCGTATTTGCGACATTTACCTCTAGCGTTGTTTTTTGTGCATTACTATAAATACCATTTAGCAATAAACTGCAAAAGATGATTTTGGTGATAAAATGAAGTTTCATTATGATATAGTTTTTAATTTTAAAGGTCTAAAGTTACGGTTGTTTTTTGAAATGATTTAGGCGTTTTTTAATTTTGGTTTTTATTTTAATGGTTTTACATTGGGCCAAAAAGCATCGTCCCATTGCAATTCATTTATTATTAAGATTGGCCTTCCTTTTTGTTTGGCATCATACGCATGAAAAACAATATAATCTTTTCCGTCGAATGTATAGGTGCTGTTATGTCCTGCGCCGAACCAATTTTCATCTCCTTGTATCAATAAAGTTCCTCCACCTTCGGCTAAAGATTTTCCATCTTTATCAACATAAGGTCCCGTAATTTTTTTGGATCTGCCAATAACCACTTTGTAGGTGCTTTTCTCTCCACGACAACATAAATCCCAAGAGGTAAATAAATAATAATAGCCGTTCTTTTTGAAAATAAAAGGCGCTTCAATTGCTCCATCACCGGGATTGGTATCTTCTAATTCAAAGGTTCTTTTGCGTTTGGCAATAGTATACCATTCTTCGGGTTGTGCGACTGATTTTAAGTCTGGATTTAATTTCACCAATTTCAAACCATCCCAAAATGAACCAAACGACAACCAAGGCGTATTATTTTCGTCAAACGTTAGATTCGGGTCGATAGCATTCCACATATCTCGATTTGGAATCGATTGAATGACGATTCCATGGTCGACCCATTTGTAATTGGGGTCTTTTGGGTCTAATGTGGCATTTGTAGCTACAGCAATCGCCGAAGTATTTTTGGCGAAAGCCGAAACCGAATAATACAAAAAGTACCGATTGCCATGAAACGAAATATCTGGAGCCCAAATATGATTGTTGAAATCAGGAACTACGGTATCTGTCCAAAGGGGTTTTTCACTAAATACCGCTGGTTCAGGATTCCAGTTTTTTAAATCTTTAGAGCTGAAAACACTAATTCCTTTACCGGTACAATACAAATAGTACGTGTCTTTTTGTTTAATCATTACGGGATCATGAACGGTTATGTTTTGTGCCCATGTTGAAACCGTTACGATTAATAAGAGAAGTAAGAGTTGAGTTTTTAAGTTTAATTTCATGTTGTGTTTATTATTCTTGAATTCCTTCACTAGTCATTATAACTCTTTTCATTGTTCCGTCTTCATTGTAAAATAAACGGTCTACACATACCGATCTTCTGTAACTTCCACCTTCAGTTGGAATACCGCCATTGTGATAAATAAAATATGATTTGCCTTTAAAATCAATTATTGCCTGATGATTCGTATTGGAATTCCCGGCTATTTCATTTAATATTCCTTTATATTCCCATGGACCGTTTATGGATTTGCTCATGGCATAGGCAATTTTTTCAGGGAATTCGGTAGCATAAGATAAATAATACCAATCGTTGCGCTTATGAATCCAAGGCGCCTCGGTGAATTTAGGTAAATCTACTGTTTTCATCGGGCCGTCCATTTCAATCATGTTTTCTTTTAATTTCACATAGTGACAAACCGTATTTCCCCAAAATAAATAAGCCTGACCGTCGTCATCAATAATTACCGAAGGGTCAATATCATCCCAACTGATTTTAGTTTCAGTGGTCATATCATTTGTAATTAATGCTTTTCCTAAGGCATCTTTGAATGGTCCTGTTGGACTGTCAGATACGGCAATTCCAATTGCTTTTCCGGGAATCGTTCCATGTTCAACAGCCGCATACCAATAAAATTTTCCGTTTCTTTCAATAACTTGAGAAGCCCAGGCATCTCCTTTGGCCCAAGTAAAATCAGTCACTTTTAGGGGAACGGGATGTTCTTGCCAATGTACCATGTCCGAAGAAGAATATACCAGCCAATCATCCATTTTATAGAAGTTAAATCCTTTTTCAGGGACATCATGCCCAGTATAAAGGTACACTTTGTCTTTATATACCAATGCCGCTGGATCTGCAGTGTATTTATCCGTTATGATTGGGTTATTGAATATAATCGGATTATTTTTCTTTTCTAATGTAACGGTATCTTTGGTCATAGTAGAATTAACGGTCTTGCAAGAGACAAGAAGGGTTAATAAAGAAAGTGTTATTATGGTGTTTTTCATTTTAAATTTTTTTTATCAATCACATGAAAAAATAAGTAATTGAAATAAATGCCTTTTCTAAATATATTTAAAAAAGGCATTTGTATTAAATGATTAATTTTTTTTCTTTCCCCACACAGGTACACCACCAGTCGTGAGTCCTGAATAGGTAATGGTTACTTTTCTT
Source organism: Flavobacterium sp. (assembly GCA_023259675.1). Taxonomy (GTDB): domain Bacteria; phylum Bacteroidota; class Bacteroidia; order Flavobacteriales; family Flavobacteriaceae; genus Flavobacterium. Next base: position 197,033 of record JALRGT010000003.1, on the reverse strand, counting down.
GTTGAAGATTCCCAATCCCAAGCATCGCTAACTTTACACTTAATTCCATTTACGGTTAACGTTTTGTTTGTACTGTCATAAGACCAAGTTCCGGTAATTCCGCCGCTTACTTTTTTATCACCTGTTAAGTAGATGGTAACGGATTTTTGAATCTTTTTAAATTCATAATTCATCGTAATCTGTTCCCAGGTTCCAATAAAGCTTGCATCAGTCATGGTAGTTTCTGGAACGGCTGCATAGCGTTCCGGGTCAATCACCGGCCAGCCATCTTCGGTCCATTTTATAGCTCTTACGTGTCCCATCATGATGGCATTTGAAACTGCTATACCAGCAACTCCTTCCGGTAAACGGGCTTGTGAGGAGTAATACCATTGTTTTGTTTCTGGATTTTGAAAGATGGCACAATGCGAAATCCCAACCCATCCCGTATGACTGTTAAACCCATAAGGATGTGTGAGCATTGGCCAACAATCGGCACCATTAGTTACATTCGCTCCATTAATTCCTATATAAGGACCTGTTATACTTCTGGAACGGGCAACTCTAGTGTTATAGGCAACGGAAAGTTCGTCATAAGCCATAAAGAGATAATAATACTGTGTGTCTGGATTGTATATTATTTCTGGTCCTTCTGATGCTTGCCAGCGACTATTGCCTCTTTTGGCAATGAGTGTTCCATAATCACTTAACGTTTCTAATTTGTCTGGTTTACCAGTTGTTGGATTTAATTGTAAAGCCGCTATTCCCGAATGCCAAGAGCCATAGATTAAATATTGTTCTCCTCCAGGTGTTTCAATAAAAGTCGGGTCAATGGCATTGAATTTAAAATAGCCACTCCAATCATTGCCATTGGTACGAGTATAAGTTTCTAATCCATCCGGTTCAGAACATACCACCATTCCTTTGTCTGTCCAAACATTGGATGCTAAATCATCGGTTTCGGCCAAACCAATGAAGGCTCTCTCCGACCAGGAAGTATTAAAATCTGTCCCAACGATAGGTTCAGTAACTACAATGCTATAATACATTCTATATTTATTACCCACTTTTCGAACACAAGGAGCCCAATATCCGTAGTTTGGATTTTCGATAGGAGGTAAAGCGGGACTCATTCGGGCTCTTTTGTTATTCAAAGAGTCTTTTATCCATGCTGGAGCCGTAGTCATAGTGGATCCCATAAATTCCCAATTTACAAGATCTTTAGAGCGTCTGTAAAAAAAGTGTCCTTGTCCGTCATGTGCATTCCCGTAGGATGCATCGGTTTGGTACATATAATAATATTCTCCAGATTTTTCTACAGTCGGATCATGTACGTTAGCCAAATTCCACTGTGATCTGTTATTCCAAGAGCCAATAGAGGAATAATTATCGGAATAGGTAGGTCCTGGAAATGTAGGAGGTACCACTACTGGAGGTACCACTACAGGAGGATCTGTTTCATCTGTGGCAGGATCATCTTTGGAACAACTTACTGCAGCAAGTACAAACAAAAGAAAGCTAAAATAAGAAGCTTTTCTTAGAATGGAATTTTTCATTTTTTTATAATTTATTTATCCCCTCTAAAACTATTATTAGAGAAAGGAGGAATTATAATTTTTTATCTTTTGAAGTTAAAAATGCTCCTGAAGAACATTCTTCACCTTCTTTGTAGATTATAATACCATAATAGTAAACCTGTAAGAGCTTACCATTATGGTATTAAAAATAGTATTGACTATTGACAAAAAGACATTAATAACTGTCGTTCTGGATAGTTCCCGGATTATTATCTCTTTCTAATTGTGGTATTGGGAAAAATTCTCTGCCTGGTGCATAAGAATTAAATTCTGCGTCTCTGGATTTCAACCAGGCTAATTTTACAGGATCCTGTAACCATCCCCAACGACGAATGTCATCAAAACGATGTCCTTCCAGTGGAAACTCTAAGAATCTCTCGTGTCCTATTTGCTCTCTCATTTGCTCCTTTGTCATGTTTGGCTTAACAACACTTAAATCAGGTAAGTTAACACGATCTCTAACCATTTTAATATAAGTATAAGCATCAGGAGTATTCCCTGTTTCATTTAAAGTTTCGGCATACATTAACAAAATATCAGCATAACGCAATAAACGTTCGTTGATTCCGGATCTCCAGTCAAATTCATTTACTTTTTGTCCATCAGAATTTTGATATTTTCTGCAAAATAAATCATTTAAATCTCCTGGATTTGTTGCGTATTTAGTGGCGAAATCTTGTCCATACAACTGCATACCTCCTGGTTTATTATAAAACATGGTAGCGTCTAAACGAGGATCAATAGTGTTTGCTTTTGTTTTTTCTTCCAGATATTCATTATATAAAGCCCAGGTTGGTTGAACATCCGTAAATCCAAAATCTCTAGGGCCATAAGTAATCGCTCTAGCGGAAGTTTTTCCCCAACCAGAAGCAGGTGCACCACCCCATCCTAAATCAACACCACCGGCTTCTCTGCTAAATTGCACTTCAAATAGTGATTCAGAATTGTTTTCATTTGTTTCTGTAAAATTATCACGGTAATTGGAAACCAAAGAATATACATTTAAATCAATGACTTGTTTAAATGTTATTTTAGCGTTCGGGAAATCTTTGGTAAATAAATACGCTTTACCTAAATAGCCTAAGGCAGCCCCTTTTGTGGCTCTTCCTGCTTCTCCTGCGTCTAAACCAGAAACAGATGCATAAGATGTTGGCAATAAATCGGCGGCCATTTTAAAATCAGCAATTACTTGAGCCCAACCTTCTTCTTGGGTTTTTTGTGGATAAATTGCGGCTAATTCTGTTGGTACAGGTACATTTTTAAACATGTTCACTGCATGAAACAAATACAAGCCTCTCAAGAAATAAGCTTGACCTAAAATTCTATTTTTAAGTGCCTCATTTTCAAAATTAATGGCCGGTACATTGGTCAAAACTTGGTTTGCTCTAAAAATACCCTGATAATAGGTTTCAAAAGCCCAGCCATAAATTGCGGCATCAGAAACATTAGAATTGAATCGACCTACATTGGCCATGGCTGGCCACGGACTATTACTACGAGTGTCATCTCCTTTTAAATCCAATAGTAAAGGAGTGCTACGCATATAAGTTCCATCAGTAAGTAAACTTCCGTAGGCTGCATTGACTCCTTGTAAAGCATCTGAATCGGTTTTCCAAAAAGAGTCTACAGCATTATTATTAGGGTCAACCTGAATTAAATCTTCATCGTTAACACAACTTGTTGTTATTATCGCCAGTGAAAAGAAACCAGCTAAATAATTATATATTTTATATTTCATTTTGATTCGTTTTAAATTGATTTGCTAATTTTAAAAATTCACTTCAACACCTAATGATATAGTTCTTGGATTTGGGAAAGAACCTCCATCATATCCTCTTGAGAATAATCCGTCACTAATGAAATCAGGGTCGTAGCCTCTGTATTTTGAAATAATCCATAAGTTTTGACCATTGGCATATATTCTTGCTTTTTGAATAAAACCAACTTTGTCAACTGGAATTTGATAGCTAATCTCAGCTGTTTGTAATTTGATGTAGTTTCCACTTTCTATAAAACGATTCGAATCGCGGCTGTTTCCGTTAGCATCCTCTATGGATGGTCTTGGTACATTGGTATCTGTATTCGTTGGGGTCCAGTAATCTAACATATCTGTATGATGGTTTCCATATTTCCCAACCATTAAGTCACGATACAACCCATTAAATACTTTGTTACCACCGCTTCCTTGCCAAAACATGGTAGCATTCCAGTTTTTATAAGAAGCACTTAGATTGATACCATAATTGTATTTAGGTATGGTAACTCCCTGAAATACTCTATCTCTATCAGTTATTACTCCATCTGCTGCATCCAAAATGCCATCACCATCAGTATCTACTGTTAATTGATCTTTGAATTTTATATCCCCCACTTTAACATTGGTTTGTGAAGGTGCTGCATCGATTTCTGCCTGAGATTGAAAAATTCCATCTGTTTCATAGGCATAAATTTCACCTATCGATCTTCCTACTTCTGTCATAGAGGCAAGACCCGGTATAGGATTTCCATTTTCAGAAAAACCAATCTGCGTTACTTTGTTTTTTAAAGTACCAATATTAGCAGCAATGCTGTATTTGAATGCATTCTTGTTGTTATTATATATCAACGAAAATTCTAGTCCTGAATTTTCTACTGCTCCAGCATTTGTTGTAACATCTGATGGAAAAGCTCCTGAAGAGAAAGGCAACGGAACTCTAATCAATAAATCATTTGATTTTTTAAAATAATACTCTGCTGTAAACTGTAAGTCATTATTAAACATTCCTAATTCCAAAGCCACATTAGTGGTTTTAGTTTCTTCCCAATGTACATTTGGGTCTAAAGCGTTTACAACTGTTGCACCAGGAGCTAATTCGTTATTAAAAGTATAGCTGGCAAAACTGTTCATCGTAGTAGCAAAGAAATATTGTGGAATCGTGTTGTTTCCAATAATTCCATATCCTCCTCTTAACTTCACATTGCTAATCCATTCTGGTAAATGAATGAATTTTTCATTACTTAATTTCCAGGCTCCTGAAAAAGAGTAGAAATTAGCCGAATTGTATTTTTGACTAAACAAAGAGGTTTTGTCTTGTCTAAAATTAGCCGTAAGCAAATAACGATCATCATAACCATAATTCAGTCTGCTGATATACGATTTTCCTGTAATAGTATATTCATATTCATTAGTATTCGTATTATCAGCATATTGCAATTTCTTAATATCGGTAGCTTCATATCCTACACCGGAAGAAAAATGATTGTAATGATTATTTCTTTCGTCAATAGAACCAACTAAAGCATCAATATTGTGTTTTCCTAAACTTACATTATAAGTAAGAATACTATTTACAAAGGTTTTTACTTGATTTCCAGTAGCAATATTAAGAGAAGCTCTATCACTTGGAACTTTATAGTACCATCCCAATTCAAATTCTGGATTATATCTTTTATCAAACCAGTGTACTTTATCATAACTTACATCCAATTTGTATTTTAATCCTTTAACGATTTCCAACTCTCCCCAGATGTCTCCAATAAAATGGTTTCTTTTTCCTGTGTTTGAAATTAAATTATTATATCCTATGACATTAAGCGAAATTGCTTTTTGCGTATCACTGTACGTTCCTCCGTAGCCACCTATCCAATTATCATCATATACTGGCATTGTTGGAATAGCAGTTACCAAGGCTTGAATAGCCGATTCTCCCACCCAGCTATTAAATGATTCTTTGTCTGATTCAGTGTAGGCTATTTTTGAACCATATTTAAATTTGCCTTTTTTTCCGTGCAAATTCAAATTCATAGAATACCTTTCATAATCTTGTGGTGTTTCTAAATAAGAAGTGTTTTTGAAATAATCAACATTCAAATTGTATCCCAAAGATTCTGCTCCACCATTGAATGTAAGTGAATGATTTTGAACGGTACCCGTACCATATGCTTCTTTTTGCCAATTAGTATTTACATTATTGATGTAAAATGGACTTGTAGGATAATTACCTACAGCTACTGCCTGCAAATTATCATTTTGTTCAGCTGCTGTGGTAATTGTTTGATAACCTACTCTATCTGTTACCGACCATTGTTTCGCTACATTTTGAACTCCATAAAGCGATTTGTACTTAACCTCCATCGCACCTACTTTTCCTTTTTTGGTAGTAATAATTATTACTCCATTGGCTCCACGAACCCCATAAATAGCTGCTGAAGAAGCGTCTTTTAAGACTTGCATTGATTCGATGTCTCCTGGTGCAAAATCAAATGGTGAATCTACAATCACTCCATCAATAACAAATAATGGATTATTGTTACTAAAGGAATTTATACCTCTAATTTTGATATTTACAAATCCACCTGGTTCACCTGAGGATTGTACGCTAACGCCTGGTGCCTGACCTTGAAGCATTTTAGCAACATCATAAGTAACTGCTTTCTTCGCACTTTCCACATTTACAACAGAAACAGATCCGGTTAAATCAGATTTCTTTTGAGTACCATAACCAACTACAACTACTTCGTCTAACTTAGCGTAATCGTCTAACAGTTTAACCGTAATATTGGTTTGATTACCCACTATAATTTCCTGTGTAATAAAACCCAAGTAAGAAACGACAAGCACGGTATTTGGTCCAGCTACCTCTATAGAAAATTTTCCGTCAAAATCAGATTGAACACCGGTTGTAGTTCCTTTTATTAGAATATTCACTCCAGGTAGTGGGGCGCCATCAGCATCATTTATGCTTCCTGAGATTTTAATTTTCTGTTGTGCTTTTTCTTCAGGTTTGGCCTTAGTTATTATAATTTTATTTTTTTCAGTAAGTTCAAAATTGAAACCTTCACGGGCAATACTCTCATTTAACAACTTGTTTGCACTAATTGTCCCTTTTTTAAGTTTTACCTTTGGAACATTTTTAAACATATCTTCTTGATAGATAAAGGTGAAATCGGTTTGCTCTCTTAAAAGGTCAAATATTTCATCAATAGTTACAGTCTTATCTTTGTCTACAACAATTTTTACATTCTGCGTAAAAACAGTGTTCGAAGTAAAACTAAAAGCAGTTGTACAAAAAAACAATATAAAAGCTTTCATACTGGTTAGTAAAAATTTTCTCTTTAAAAAGAAAAAAGGGTTAATAAATTCAATTTTCATATATTTGTGTTTATTGGTTAAATATTAATTAATAGTCTGATGGGGGGATAAAGTATGGTACTGTCCAGGTATTACTTTGTTCCCTTTCTTTTTATTTTATTATAATTTTTTTGTCTTTTATCTCATATTCATTTATAAAATTAGTTTTCTTAATTATGGTTAGGATTTCTTTGATATTATCATTTTTGCTTAGTACCCCATTGAATCTAACTTTTTCAAGTTCAGTATTTTGAAATACTACTTCAACATCATACCAACGAGACATAACTGTCATAATTTCTTTTAAAGTTTTGCCCTTAAAACTAAAGATTCCTTTTGTCCATAACACTTCATTATAAGCATCGATTGCATTAATGGTCATATCTCCATTTTTAAGATTGATGATTAATTGTTGATTTGGAATTAAATATTTCTTTGAACTGGAATTACTTACGGTTACTTTTCCTTCAACTAAAGTCGTGTATATTTTATCTTCATCTTTATATGCCTTTATGTTAAACTCCGTACCCAAAACCTCTACTTCTTGATCTTTATTTAATACTTTAAACTTAGCTCCTTTATGTTCTGTGCTCGGTGATACATCAAAAAAAGCTTCTCCATAAATTAATTCTACTTCACGTGTTGTGCCTTCCACAAAGGCGACTGGAAATTTTAGCTTAGACTCAGAATTTAACCAAACTTCTGTTCCATCCGATAATTTCAAATGAAATTGACCTCCTCTTGGTATTGTCAAATAATTATATGTCAAAACTGATTTTGCCTTGTTGTCTTTGTTGTAAACTAATTCTTTACCATTGCAAACCACATTGTCTTTCTTATAAATTTTATCTTTTTCCAATGTTACAACCGATCCGTCTTCAAGAGTTAAGGTTGCTTTGTCCGTACCTGTTTTAATAGTATTGTTTACTATTGTAGACTCCTCTATGGATTTATTGGCGAAGATTACTTTGTAGAAATAAGTCGTTGTCACTATTCCCAAAACAACAGCTGCTGCCGAATAATAAATTAGTTGCCGTAATTTTTTAAGTTTCTTTGCTTTCTTTTCGCTAGCAAATGCTTCCAATAGCATGCTCTTAACTTTATGAGAATCAAATTCCTTCATACAATATTCTGTTGCATAATTAACCTTAACGTATTCATTAAATAATTTTTCATTATTCGAATCTTGTATCCATATTTCTAACTCACTCAACTCAGATGCTGAAGCTTGATTTGTTAAAAATTTAGCTATTATATTTTCTATCTTAGCAGTTATCATTTTCGATGCTTATTTTCTATTAATACGTGTGATTTTTACACTACCCTAAGTTTTTTACCTTTTTTTTTTAAATTGCATAAAAATTACGCTAATTATTTTTATTTCACATAATGCAAGAGGTTTATTCTGATAACATTCAACTTATTCATGCTTTAAAAACGGGAGACCCAAAAGCATATACATTTTTGGTAAATACATATCATCATAAGTTATGTGTTTATGCATATAGTTTTACTCATGACCATAATTCAGCAGAAGATATTGTACAGAATGTATTTATGCGTATCTGGAATAAACGGAAAAATCTAAAAGATGATTTTGTAATTAGTAATTTACTGTATAAATCAGTTTATAATGAATTTATAGATCAATACCGTAGCAAAAAATCCGTTTATCCGCTGGAGAAGAAATATATTGTTGCACTTAATGCTATTGTAGAGAATGAGGACGAACATTCTCTAGATCGTGTTATAAAATTGGTAAAACGAGAAATTCAAAACCTTCCGCCAAAATGTAAGGAAATCTTTTTGCTAAGTAAGGAAGAGGGACTCACCAATATAGAAATCGCGGAGTACAAGAAACTTTCTATCAAATCTGTTGAAGCACATATAACCAAGGCCTTTTCTATATTGCGTAATTCTCTTGGGGAAAAGGCAAACACTTATTTGTTTTTGATGTTTGGATAATTCCTGTCAAGATTTAATTCATTTTCCTTAAAAGCATGATTTTGCTTAGATGTCTTGTTTTTGTTACTATTGAATTTGACTTGTTTTAAAGAAATTTCAAGGTTTTCTTTTAAAAAAATTTACTAAGTGTTCACTCAACACTAATTAATTATGATTCGTTTATGGAAGTTTATATATTTACGCTAAAATTGTTTGTTTATGTTGAATAGTTATACTTCGGTTGATAAGGTTTTATTGGCAGTAGATTGTATCATTTTTGGGTTTGATGATGAAGGTTTAAAAATTCTTTTGATTAAAAGAGATTTTGAGCCAGAAAAAGGAAAATGGTCGTTGATGGGAGGGTTCCTTAGAAGAGATGAGGTATTAAATAGTGCCGCAACCCGGATTTTAGATTATTATACAGGTTTTCAAGATGTATACATGGAGCAATTGTATGCGTATAGTGAAATTGATCGTGATCCTGTTGAACGAACCATTTCGGTGGCTTATTATGCTTTGATTAATATTGAAAATCATAACAAAGATTTGATTAAAAATTATCAAGCAGAATGGTTTAGTGTTGCTGAAGCTCCTAAATTAATTTTTGACCATGATGAGATGGTACAACATGCCATTCGAAGATTAAGATACAGAACTTCCACAAAACCGGTAGGTTTTGAATTGCTTCCCGAAAAATTTACCATGCGTCAGTTATTGGAACTTTATGAGGCGATTTTAAACAAAGAATTAGATAAGAGAAACTTTATCAGTAAAATCAATTCATTGGATATTTTGATAAAACTGAACGAAAAGGATATGTTGTCTTCCAGAAAAGGATCCTATCTGTATATGTTTGATAAAGAAAAATACGAAGAAAAATTATTGAATAATTTTGTTTTGAATTTATAGTTTTACTTTTAAGAGGATTACAAAAAAATAAAAGGAAGTACTCAATTAAGAGTCTTCCTTTTTTCATATTCCAAAATTATTGAAATATCTAAAAATCATTGTCGTACTACAAGTTCAATGAAGTTTAATAGAGAATCGAGTTACAATAATAGAATAAAATATTTAATAAATAATATTTATTAAATACTTTTTATTGATTTCCTTTATTGTAATCTGCCAAAAATGTTGCCAAACCAATATCGGTTAGGGGATGTTTCAATAAACCTTCAATTGCCGAAAGCGGCCCAGTTATGACATCAGCCCCAATTTTGGCACAATTTAAAATATGCATCACGTGACGAACAGATGCTGCTAAAATTTCGGTTTCGTAACCATAGTTGTCATAAATGAGTTTGATATCTTCAATTAATGACAAGCCATCGGTCGAAATATCATCCAGTCTACCTATAAAAGGGGAAACATAAGTTGCTCCTGCTTTGGCAGCCAAAAGCGCTTGACCAGCAGAGAATACTAGAGTGCAATTTGTTTTTATCCCTTTGTTTGAAAAGTATTTAATGGCTTTAATTCCGTCTTTTATCATCGGAATTTTTACCACGATTTGAGGGTGCAAAGCAGCCAGTTTTTCTCCTTCGGCAATCATGCCGTCAAAATCAGTTGAAATTACTTCGGCGCTTACGTCACCGTCAACCAATTCACAGATTTTTAGATAATGTGCAATAATATTATCGGCACCTGTAATTCCTTCTTTTGCCATGAGCGAAGGATTTGTGGTAACACCATCTAGAACTCCCAGGTCATTGGCTTCTTTTATGTCTTTTAAATTAGCTGTATCTATAAAAAACTTCATGTCTTTATTTTTTTTAAATGTTTATTTATTTTCTTCAATATATTTTAGGATCTCTGCACAAACACTTTCGCTTGTGTATCCAAATTTTTCATCCAAAACGTTTGCCGGTGCCGAATAACCAAAATGATCCAATCCAATTATTTTTCCGCTGTCCCCAATCAATCCTTCAAGATTTACAGGAAGTCCTGCCGTTAATCCAAAAACTAATTTGCCTTTTGGAATTACACTTTCTTGATACGATTTAGATTGTTGTTTGAATAAACCTTCAGAGATGATGGAAGCAATGTTTATTTTTAGATTGTTCTCTGTTTCCAATATTGCAGCGGCAGCAATCAAAGTAGAAACTTCGGATCCATTGGCTATTAAAGTGATGTCTGGATTAGCAATTGATTTAACTAAATAACCTCCTTTATTGGATTCAGTTGCTTCTTCATATCTTGATGTTCCTTGTGCCGGAATTGCTACAATGTTTTGTCTCGAAAGAATTAAAGCGGTTGGAGTGGTAGTGTTTTTTAAGGCCATGTCCCAAGCTACTGATGTTTCAGTGGCATCGGCAGGACGAAGTGCCAATAAACTTTGATGTCCAGAATGGTTTTTTATTTTTTCCATCAAACGCATTTGCGCTTCTTGTTCAATCGGCTGGTGGGTAGGTCCATCTTCACCAACGCGGAAAGAATCGTGTGTTAAGACATATTTTACCGGTAATTCCTGAATGGCTGCCAATCTGATGGCTGGTTTCATATAATCGGAAAACACAAAAAATGTTGCCACAACAGGGATTACACCACCGTGTAATGCGATTCCATTGGCAATAGCAGTCATAGTCAATTCTGCAACTCCTGCCTGTAAAAAGGCACCACTGAAATCATTTTTTTGTAAAACGGATGATTTTTTCAAGAAGCCATCAGTTTTGTCACTATTCGATAAATCTGCTGAAGAAACAATCATGTTTTCTACATGTTCTGCCAGATAAGCCAATACTGCAGAAGAAGCTTCTCTTGTAGCTACATTTGGTTTTTGAGCCACTTGGCTTAAGTCTATTTCTGGAAGTTTTCCAGATAAGAACAATTCCATTTTTTGTGCTAATGCTGAATTTTCTTTTTTCCAGTCGGCAATTTGAATCTTTTTGTAAGCTGCTTTTTCCGTTTTTAAAGCAATGATTTTATCATAATGGTTTTTAACCTCTTCGAAAATGTCGAATGGATTTTCTGGATTTGCCTTTAAATTGATTAGGGTTTTGATGTAATCAGCTTTGGTGTCACCAATAGGTTTACCATGCAATTCACATTCCCCTTCATACATAGCTCCAGAAGCAGTTACACAACCTTTACCCATAATGGTTTTTCCAATGATTAAAGTCGGTTTTTCTGTTTCATCATTGGCCTCGTTTAATGCTTTTCTGATTTGCGTGTGATCGTGTCCGTCAATAGTAACCACTTTCCAGCCCCAAGCTTCATATTTTTTGGCGGTATCTTCTGAGGTTACTTCATCTGTCATAGAGGATAGCTGAACATCATTAGAATCATAAAACATAATAAAATTGTTTAATCCTAAATGTCCTGCAATTCTACCTGCTCCTTGTGAAATTTCTTCCTGAACTCCACCGTCAGTGATGAAACCATATATTTTGTGGTTGAAAAGACCTTTAAATCTAGCGTCCAGAAATTTTGCGGCAATAGCGGCTCCAACTCCCATCGCATGTCCTTGACCTAAAGGGCCAGAAGTGTTTTCTATTCCTCTAAGTACATCTACTTCAGGGTGTCCTGGAGTTATAGAACCCCACTGTCTGAAATTTTGAAGATCTTCTTTTTTATAGTTTCCAAATAAATAATATTGAGAATACATTAATGCCGATAAATGTCCAGCATCCATAAAAAAACGATCTCTGAATGTCCAATCCATTTCTGTTGGATCAAAATTCAGGTATTCCGTATATAAAATGTGCATAAAATCAGCTCCTCCCATGGCACCTCCGGGATGTCCTGAATTGGCTTTTTCTACCATCGAAATAGCTAAAGCCCTGATGTTATCGGCTGCTAATAGGTCAATTTTTTGATTCATAATTTTTTTGATTGTTTGGTATTGATTTTAAATAAAGTTCGGTTTTTAGATTTTATAATTTTAATGAAGTCATTAGTTTGAAAATATTTTAGGTGGTTTAATTAGCAAGCATGACTTTTAATAAGTGTTAAAAACACATTTGCAAATGTAAGCAAAAAATTTAATTTTTCGGTAAAATATATCGTAACACGTTGGGTGTAATTAGTTTTTGATGATCGTTTTTCGGCAGTTTGAGTGATTTTCAATAGTAAATTGTATCGAAAACAAGGAAAATTTCATTAAAAAAAGATTCTACATGCATTTTTTGTTTCAATTTTACTGTAAAATAAATTCTTGAATTGGCGTATTTATATTTTGCGACAAAGGTTATAATGAATTTCTAATAATTAAATCACTTTTGTTTTCTATTTGTTCATTTTTGCCTTTCAAAATCATTTCAGCCAGAATTTTCCCCATAGCTTCAAAGTTAGTTGATATTGTTGTGATTCCGTTTTCAACAATTTTTTTAAGTGGAGTTTCATTGTAGGAAACGATTCCAAAATCTTGCCCCAATTGTAAGTTTTGTGTTTTTGATTTTTCTATTACTCGAACTAATTCTCTATCTGTGGGGATGATGTAGACTTCACCATGGCTAATCTCTCGGTTTTTAAATTCAGGTATCACTTCATAATCGAAAGAATAGTCGGTACAAAAATTTTCAAAACCGGTTCTCATGCCAATTGGTTCTCTGAATCCAGGAAATATCATGATAAGTTTTTCGTATTTCTTCAATTTTGATTTTCCTTTTAATAAACCATTGTAGATGTCTTTAAGGTGGTTTTGATGTACTGAAGGGAAATTTTTTAATTCCTCATTGGTTTGGTCTAATATGTATACCTCATTTACTGGTAGGGTTTTTATTATCGGGGCTGCTTCGGTTAAATTGGTGGGCATTATAATGTATTTGGTGTAATTGCCATTATTGTCATTGATGAGTTTTCTAAAAACAGTACTATTAAAATGATGGAAATAAATATCAACCTGGGCATCATTCCCAATGTTCTCTAAAAAGGAATTATAAAGATCTTCTTTAAAGATGTTTAATTCGTCAAAAAGCAGAAAAACCCTTTGTTTTATGGATACTTCAACGCTTTTTACATAGTAGCCCTTACCGAGTATAGCATAGATTATTCCTCTTTTTTTTAACTCATCATAAGCCAATAGTACTGTGTCCCGGGATAAGGAAAACTCTAGGCATACTTTGTTGATGGAGGGTAATTTTTCGTCTTTTTTTAAATGTCCGAGTTCAATCGTCTTTTCAATTGAGGAAATGATTTGTTTGTATTTTGGAATTCCTTGGTTATTTTGGACTGTTATAACTTTCATGAAAATGTTTTTTATGCAATATACAAAAAACTGGTAGGTACTGGTGTGTAAAAATGAAGTTTTGCTCTATTTTTGTCTTCGAAATAAAACACATATTATATTTTAAACCAAATTCTGGTGCTGTTTTGAAAATTTTATGAAGCAATTTTTTTGTTTTCCTTTTTTAAGGAAATAAACCTATATTATTTATTAGTTTCGTAAAGTCAACCAAAAAGGATTAAAATAGTATTAAAAATAAAACAATATTAGCAAAACGATGAATGAGATTTTAATTAAAAAGACAACTTCCTTTTTTGAAGATACTTTTGGTGCCACACCAGAAAAAATTGTTCTTTCTCCCGGAAGAATCAATATTATTGGAGAACATGTTGATTATAATGATGGGTATGTTTTGCCGGCAGCTATCGATAAAATTGTATGTTTTGCTTTCCAAAAAAACAATACCAATCAGTCTAAAATAGTTGCGATTGATTTAGATGATCAATTTGAAATTGATTTGTCTGATGAAATTCAATTAACAGATAATGTTTGGACCAACTATTTACGTGGAGTTCTTAAACAGATAAAATTAAAGGGATTCAATATTGAAGGATTTAATTGTGTTTTTAGCAGTAATATTCCTGTTGGTTCCGGTTTGTCGTCGTCTGCAGCCTTAGAATGTGGATTTTTATTTGGTTTGAATGAACTGTTTAATTTGAATATCAAACCGATTGATATTGCCTTAATGGGACAAAGTGCCGAGCATTGGGTTGGGATCAATTGCGGGATCATGGACCAGTTTTCCAGCGTAATGGGGAAAGAGGATCAGGTGATTAAAATTGATTGCCGAACATTAGAATATGAATACCACGATGCTAACTTTAGTGATTATTCTTTGATTTTATTTGACAGTAACGTGAAGCATTCGTTGTTTACTTCCGAATATAATGTAAGAAGAGAAGAATGTGAAGAAGGATTGTCTATTATCAAGAAAAATTTCCCTGAAGTCAATAGTTTTAGAGATTGTACAGAAGAACAAGTTTTGAGTGTAAAAGACCAAATGTCGGATAAAGTATTCAGAAGAAGTTTGTTTGTGGTCAAAGAAATCAAACGAGTTACTTTGGCTTGTGAGGCATTAGACAATGGAGAGATTGAGACTTTAGGAAAGTTAATGTTTGAAACGCACGAAGGCTTATCCAAAGATTACGAAGTGAGTTGTGCCGAATTAGACATGATTGTGGATACACTTAAAAAAGAAGAAGCTGTTGTGGGTTCTCGATTGATGGGTGGCGGTTTTGGTGGTTGTACCATCAACTTAATCAAAAAAGGTCAAGAAGCTGTAATCAAAGAGAAACTTACTAAATTGTACTTTGATGCTTTTGGGATAGAATTAAAAATATACGAAGTTAAAATCGGTAACGGGACATCGCTACATAAATAATAATTATAATGAGAAATTTTGATATCAACGAAGATCCGCACAGAAGATTTAATCCGTTAATCAACGAATGGGTTTTGGTTTCACCACATCGTTCTAAAAGACCATGGCAAGGACAAAAAGAAACCGTGGCTACAGACGCATTGCCTGAGTACGATCCAACTTGTTATTTATGTCCTGGAAATGTTCGTGCCAATGGTGAGCATAATCCACAGTATGAAGCAAGTTTTGTTTTTGAAAATGATTTTGCTGCATTAAAGCAAGAACCAATCGCTTTTGAAGAGAATCAAGCAGAAACTTTTTTTAAAGCTAAACCGGAAAGAGGAATTTCTAGAGTAGTTTGTTTTTCTCCAAAACACAACTTGACTTTGCCTGAAATGCCTGTTGATGAAATTCAAAATATCATTCATACTTGGCAAAAAGAATATACTAATTTGGGTAATGTAGATTATATTAATCACGTTCAAATTTTTGAGAATAAAGGAAGTGTGATGGGGTGCAGTAATCCGCATCCGCACGGACAAATTTGGGCACAATCCTCTTTGCCTACTCAAGTTGAAAAAACACATAATAGTCTAAAAGCCTATTTTGATAAACACAATAGAACGCTTTTACAGGATTATGTACAGGAAGAATTAAAGTTAAAAGAGCGTATTGTTATTGAGAAGGAACATTTTGTGGCATTGGTTCCTTTTTGGGCAATTTGGCCTTATGAAACTATGATAGTCAGTAAGCGAAACATTCAAAAAATCACCGATTTTACGGAAGAAGAAGTGGCTGGTTTTGCTGCGATATTGAAACAATTGACAACAAAATACGATAACCTTTTCGAAATGTCGTTTCCGTATTCTTCTGGAATTCATCAGTCACCAACAGACGGAGGGGATCATCCGGAATGGCATTTCCATATGCATTTTTATCCACCATTGTTGCGTTCAGCTACCGTTAAGAAATTTATGGTAGGTTATGAAATGATGGGAGAGTCACAAAGGGACATCACTCCTGAGAAAAGTGCCGAAGTATTAAAGAATTTATCAGACGTACATTACAAACAGAAATAATGAAGATATTAGTAACAGGAGGTTTGGGATTCATAGGGTCTCATACTGTAGTAGAATTACAAAACCAGGGTTTTGAAGTAGTCATTGTTGATGATTTATCCAATACATCATTGTCTGTATTAGATGGAATCGAAAAAATTACTGGAAAAGTTCCTGCTTTCGAAAAGTTGGATTTAAGAGAAAAAGCTAAAGTACAGGATTTTTTCAAAAGACATAATGACATAACGGGAGTTATTCATTTTGCCGCTTCAAAAGCAGTGGGAGAAAGTGTTGGGAATCCTTTGTTGTATTACGAGAACAATCTTAGTTCTTTGATTTATTTATTGCAAGAGTTACAACAAAAAAAGGAAGCCAGTTTTATTTTCAGTTCGTCTTGTACGGTTTATGGCCAAGCCGAAAAAATGCCAATTACAGAAGATGCTCCAATTCAACAAGCGATGTCTCCTTATGGAAACACTAAGCAAATTGGTGAAGAAATAATCACCGATACGGCCAAAGTAACCAATATCAATGCGATTTTGTTGCGTTATTTTAATCCGATTGGGGCGCATCCATCGGGTGAAATTGGAGAATTGCCTATTGGAGTACCGCAAAATTTAGTTCCTTTTATTACGCAAACTGGTATGGGATTGAGAAACGAATTGTCTGTTTTTGGAGATGATTATCCAACGCCGGACGGAACTTGTGTTCGAGATTATATTCATGTTGTCGATTTAGCAAAAGCGCATGTAATTGCTTTGCAACGCTTGTTAAATAAAAAGAATCTAGAAAAAATCGAAGTGTTCAATTTAGGAACAGGAACGGGAAGTTCTGTTTTAGAGGTGATACATTCCTTTGAAAAAGTAAGCGGTAAAAAATTACCTTATAAAATTGTTCCTCGTAGAGAAGGAGATATTACCGAGGCATATGCCAATACAGATAAAGCGAATCTTGTTTTGGGATGGAAAGCAGAGTCTACATTAGATGAAGCTATGGCCAGTGCTTGGAAATGGGAACAGAAGATAAGAAGCTAATTATTTTTTTAAATGAAATCAGAGAATTAAAGGATTGTTATAATTATCAACTTGACAATTTATTTTGTTTTTTTGTAATAGTATAAAAAAACATCCTGATATTTGGCATTCGTTATGCCATAGATATAAAGAAAATGATTTTTTGGGCTATTTTCGATTCAAATGATTGAGTTAAATAAAACATTTTGTTTTCTATAGCTTTAACGGACTGATTTTTAATTTAATATTTAAGTAATAAATTTTAATAAAATGTTTTCATTAAATAATAAAAAAGCAATTGTAACAGGAGGAGGAAGTGGTATTGGAAAAGCTATTTCTGTTTTATTTGCAAAACAAGGAGCCGAAGTTCATATTTTAGAATTAACAGAAGAAAGTGCTCAAGCTGCTGTAGCTGAAATAAAAAAGCTGGGTGGGAAAGTTTTTGTGCATGCTTGTAATGTTGCGAATCATCAGGAAGTAAATGCCACTTTTGAAAAGATTGGGAATATTCATATTCTGGTAAATAACGCCGGAATTGCTCATGTGGGCAAAGTAGATACTACTCAAGAATCTGATTTTGACAGAATTATGAACGTTAATGTAAAAGGTGTTTATAATTGTTTACATGCTTCTATACCGCAGTTCAGAAAATCAGGTGAGGGCGTAATTCTTAACTTGGCATCAATCGCCTGTTGGGTTGGAATTCCGGATCGTTTCGCCTATTCTACCGCAAAAGGAGCGGTGATGGCCATGACGTTGTCTGTTGCAAAAGATTATATTGGAGAAAAAATACGTTGTAATTCTATTTCACCTGCTCGTGTACATACTCCTTTTGTAGATGGATTTATATCGAAAAATTATCCGGGTAAAGAAGAAGAAATTTTCGAGAAATTATCGCAATCCCAACCTATTGGACGCATGGGAAAACCGGAAGAAATAGCCACTTTGGCATTATTTCTTTGTAGTGATGAATCTTCATTTATTACTGGATCAGATTATCCAATAGACGGAGGATTTATAAAATTGAATAATTAGAAGTTAGGTTAAAGAATTATAATAAAAAATTTAGGAAAATGAAACTAATACGATTTGGAGAAGCTGGTAAAGAAAAACCGGGAGTTTTAATTGGAGAAAAAAGAATTGATGTGTCTTCTGTTGTTGCTGACTATAACGAATCTTTTTTCGAGAATGATGGTTTACAAATGTTGAAAAATGCATTAAAAAATGCTGATTCTTTTCCTGAAGTAGATTCTTCTGTTCGATTAGGTTCGCCAATTGCAAGACCTTCAAAAATTGTTTGTATTGGTTTGAACTATATAGACCATTGCGAAGAAACGAATGCTCCAATCCCTGCTGAGCCAATTATATTTTTTAAGTCGACAACTGCTCTTTGTGGTCCAGACGATAATTTAATTATACCAAAAAATAGTGAAAAAACGGATTGGGAAGTTGAGTTGGCTTTCGTTATTGGTAAAAAAGCCAGTTATGTAGAAGAAGCGGATGCAATGGAGTATGTTGCGGGATATTGTTTGCATAATGATTATAGTGAAAGAGCGTACCAGTTAGAGCGTGGCGGACAATGGGCTAAAGGAAAAGGATGCGATACTTTTGCACCGCTTGGTCCTGTTTTGGCTACAACAGATGAGGTTGCCGACGTTAACAACTTGTCTATGTGGTTGACTGTAAATGGCAAAACATACCAAAATAGTAATACTTCGAATTTAATTTTTAAAATTCCGTTTTTAGTTCATTATCTAAGCCAGTATATGACCCTTTTGCCAGGTGATGTAATCAGTACAGGAACACCTCCTGGAGTTGGACTAGGGATTAAACCAGAGCCGGTATATGTAAAAGTGGGTGATGTAATCGAATTAGGAATCGAAGGATTAGGAACAAGTAAGCAGTTGGCGGTAGCATATTAACTAAAGATTGAATTAATGTACGCCTAGAAGTCTTTGATTTTTATTTCAAGATTATTTATTGATTCCGCTGTATGTTAATTTTAGTATATAATTGCTAAAATTTATCAATAAAATCAATAAAATCAAGATAAATTTATTGCAAAAGCAATTTATCTGACAATATTTTTAATATTGATAAAAATATTAAAAAAGCAATTGTATTTTTGGCGAATAATAATATATTTGGGAAAAATTTATAATTGTATTTTTCACACTAATTAAACAAAAGGACGTTAGTCGTTGTTGTAATGGATTTCAAATAAAATTTCAAATCCTTAAAATTAAAAACGATGTACCATAAAAAAATAAAATCTATTAAATAACCATTAATTATGAACAAGAACCTTGCCTTTGCAGATTATGCAGTCTTTATTATCTATTTTATAGTCGTATCCGTATATGGATATGTCATTTATCGTAAACGTGAAAAAAACGAACATGATGCCAAAGCATATTTTTTGGCTGAAGGTACATTAACTTGGTGGGCTATTGGAGCCTCTTTGATTGCTTCTAATATATCTGCAGAACAGTTTATCGGAATGAGTGGTGAAGGTTTCTTTTTAGGAATTGCCGTGGCTGCATACGAATGGATTGCAGCTATTGCTCTGATAATTGTTGCCGTTTGGTTTATTCCTGTTTATTTGAAAAACAAGATTTATACCATGCCACAATTTTTGAAAACAAGATACAATGAATCTACGGCTTTAATCATGGCTGTGTTTTGGTTGTTTTTGTATGTGTTTGTGAATCTTACCTCTATCTTATATTTAGGAGCAGTAGCCATTAATGGATTGGCTGGAGGAGACTATCTGCATGCTATTATGCTTGGACTTGCCGTTTTTGCATTGTTAATCTCTTTAGGAGGTATGAAAGTGGTTGCTTACACGGATGTTATTCAGGTAGCAGTTTTAATTATAGGTGGTTTAGTTACTACATACATCGCTTTGACTACTGTTGGACAATATTTTGGAGTGGGTGAGAATGCTATAGAAGGATTTAAAGTGTTAATGCGTGAAGCTCCAGAGCATTTCAAAATGATTATTCCTAAACCAACAGCTGATTCAACACAATTGGAGATTAATAAATACCTTACTTTCCCTGGATTAATGGCTTATTTAGCCGGTATCTGGATTGTGAACTTAAATTATTGGGGATGTAATCAATACATTACTCAGAGAGCTTTGGGTGCCGATTTACAAACGGCACGTACCGGTATTCTGTTTGCTGGGATATTGAAATTATTTATGCCACTTATTGTAATGTTGCCAGGTATTGCAGCTTATGTTTTATATGAAAATGGTTTCTTACCTCAATTAGTTGGTGGAAAAGACGGAGCTTACTCAGCGGTGTTGACGTTCTTGCCAACAGGTTTAAAAGGACTTTCTGTAGCTGCTCTTACGGCTGCTATTGTGGCTTCTTTGGCTGGAAAAGTAAATAGTATTTCTACAATATATACTTTGGATATTCATAAGAAATATATTCAAAAAAATGCAGGAGATAGACAACAAGTAAACGTGGGTCGTTTTGCAGTTTTTGCAGCTATGGTTTTAGCCGTATTGTTTACTTGGGATGATGTATTGGGAATTGGTGGAGTAGGAGGTTTTACTTATATCCAAAAGTATACTGGTTTCATTAGTCCAGGTATTTTTGCCATGTTCTTCCTTGGTATGTTCTGGAAACGTACAACTGGTACAGCAGCTTTAGTTGGTATCATATCAGGTTTTGTACTTTCCGTTTTATTCAATGAATTTGCACCAGCGATATTTGGAAACGAAACGTTTTTATACACAGCTTATTCAAATGGTAAAGGTGGATACGAAATTCCATTCCTTATCTGTATGGGATTATCATTCTTGTTTACTATGATTCTTATGATAGCTGTTAGTTTTGCTGGTCCAAAAGTAAATCCTAAAGCATTTGAATTAGATACTGAAATGTTTAAATTGAAACCTCAAACAACAGTACTGATTATAGTAACATTATTAATTATTGCTGCTTTGTATGTTAAATTCTGGTAATGCTTTCTAATTACTAGTATTAGGTATAATGATACTTATCAATGCCGTTTACTAAAGTTTATGAATTCATAAATTTTAGTAAAGGGCTTTTGATTTTTTTTAAAGAATTTTATAAAAATTTATAGTGATGCAGAGTCAATTTGATAAGCGATACATATTTGCGGTCGATTGTATTATTTTCGGATATGACGGTAAGGACTTGAAATTGTTAGTAATTGAAAGAGGTTTTGAACCGTTCAAAGGAAAATGGAGTTTGGTAGGTGGTTTCGTAGAAGAAGAGGAGAGTGCTGAAACAGCCGCTGTTCGTGTTTTAAAACAGTTAACAGGTCTGGATGGTCTCTACATGGAACAATTGCATTGTTTTTCGGATCCCAAAAGAAGTGGAGAGGGAGAGCGAATTATCTCTGTAGCTTTTTTTGCCTTAATCGATATTCAAAAATATAAAGAACAGATTAATGAAGATTACCATCCTGCTTGGTTTCCCATTAATCAGTTGCCGGAGTTAGTTTATGACCACTCTAAGATTGCTGAATCGGCAAAAGAAAAGTTGCGCTATAAAGCGGCTTTACATCCTCTTTTATTTGAGTTGCTGCCAGATAAATTTACCATGCCACAATTACAGAGTTTGTATGAGGCAGTGTATAATATGGAATTTGATAAAGGTAATTTTAATAGAAAACTATTATCCACCAATTTATTGGAAAAGTTAGATGATAAGGATAAGATGAATTCGAAAAAAGGAGCCTTTTATTATACCGTTAATTCGAAGAAATACAGTGCCGGATTTAAGAAATTCTTGAATTTTGTGCCAAGTCAATATATTAATGAGTAAGAGGTTTTCTCATTATTAATTCAAAATTTATTTAAAGCTGTAAGGTCAATATCATTTGGTTTTACAGCTTTTTTATGACATAAGTTACAATTCCCCAAATGATTAAGCTGTTCTCTTCGGTGACTTTTATAGGATTGTAATTTTTGTTTTCTGGCATGAGATACAAGCAATCTTTGTCTAACTGAATTCGTTTTACGGTGAATTCTCCGTCTAGGAAACAAACAGCAATGGCATTGTCTTTGGGTTCAATGCTTCGATCTACCACCAATACATCTTTATCGTTAATACCGGCATCTATCATCGAATTGCCGTTGACTCTTATGTAAAAAGTAGCCAAAGGATTTTCGCACAGTTCTTTATTGAGATCGATACGATTTTCCATAAAATCGGCTGCTGGAGATGGAAATCCGGCAGAAACTCCTTCAAGTATCATCGGAATTTGTGTTTCACTTTCAAAATCAGGTTTGAAAAACTGTGTTTTTTGGTCTTTTTTTAATGGCATTTTATTTCAAGAATATCTTTAAAATTAGTGGTGAATTTTGGTGACAAATGGTTCTGGTTCATGTTCCAGGTAAGACTTAAGTTTTGTGTAGCCAATTTTACTTTAGTGTCTCCAATTTTTTTGTTGAGCCGGTCCATTACCTGCATTAAAGTCAAATGTTTTGGATTTTCGTCTTCAAATAATTGGAATTGCTTTTTGTTTTCGTCAATAAGTTCGGTAACAATTACACCTGCCTTTTTGAATTTGATGTTTTTATTTTCTTGGTGTATTTTTCGAAGAATGTCTATTGCCGTATTTGCAATGGTCAAAGTTGAATTTGTGGCATAAGGTAAAGTAATCGCTTTGTTAAAGTAATATTTTGAAGTGGTAATGCTGTGTTTGTCGACTACTAAAAATACAATTATGGTATGACAACAGGATTTTTGTTTGCGTAATTTCTCGGCACAAACAGAGGCAAAGGTGGTTATGCGTTCCCGTAATAAATCAAATTCCATAATTTGTTTTGGGAAGCTTCGGGTAATGGCAATGCTTTTTTTCTGTTCGATAATAGGTTCTAGGTCCATAACAGACTTTCCTTCTAATTCGTATTTTAATCGCAGTCCAATTACGCCCATTTCTTTTTTTATCCAATTTTCATTATTCGGCGCAATAAAATCTAAAGCCGTATTGATATTGCGTAATTTAGCTTTTTTGGTCGTGCGATACCCAATGCCCCAAACGTCTTCAATCTTTGTCCATCGCAAGGCTTTTATGCGTTTCTCTTCGCTGTCAATGACATATACACCTGAAGTTCTATCTTGAAATTTCTTGGCTATTTTATTTGCCACTTTAGATAATACTTTAGTTTCGGCAAAACCAATACAGACAGGAATGCCAACCCATTTTTGGACTCGGCTTTTTATTTGGATACCACAAGCATGATAATCAGAGATTGATAATCCATCAAAATTTAAAAAAGCTTCGTCAATACTGTAAATTTCTACATTAGGGGTAAATTGACTTAAAATAGTCATCACCCGATTGCTTAAGTCACCGTATAAAGCATAATTGGAAGAGAATACTTGAACGTTTTTTTCTTTGATTAATTCTTTGAGTTTAAATGCTGGAGCACCCATAGGAATCCCAACTGCTTTGGCCTCGCTACTTCGGGAAATAACACAACCATCATTGTTTGATAATATCGCAACCGGTGTGCCGTTGAATTTCGGTTGAAAAACACGTTCACAGGAAGCGTAGAAATTATTGCAATCGACTAAAGCATACATACTACAAATTTACGCATTAGATGCTTTGACTTTTGTGTCAAAAAAGTTAATTTTTCTTGTTGTTGACAAGTATTTGATTTTTAATTTTCATTGCTGTTTTTCTTGTAAAAACGACGGTATGGCTGATTATGCATAGTATTTACGTTATTTTTAATTGTTTCTTTAACGTTTTCGTAAAAGGTAATGTGGCATATAAATGGGAAAATACATCGTAGTTTTCTGCTGTATTGTTGTGATACCTTTGAAATAGTTAAAAGAATTATTAATTAAAACTTTTAGTTATGAAAACGATTATGAAATTTGGATTAGTGTTAACGGTAGTATTAATTACGGTTTATGCACATGCGGTGGGTGTTGATTTTTCAAAAGTTGAAAAAAACGGACAAAAAAAGATGGTAAGTTTAGCTCTAAAAGATATGAATAGAACGGAGCTATCTATTTATGATGAAGGTAACAAGTTGATTTATGCAGAAAATGTTACTGCAAAAGGTAAAATGATTAAAAAGTACGATTTGAATGCTTTACCTGAAGGAGTTTATTATTTGGTTGCTGAATCAGATTCGAAAATTACCAAATATGAAATTTTGGTAGTAAAAGAAACAGCTGTAATCATGTCTGACCCACTTTCAGAAGTATATAAATCAGTTGCCGTTAAGTAACAATTGATTTATAGTAAAAAAAAAGAAGGCTCCTAAAATGGAGCCTTTTTTATGCAATAATAAAATCTAAAAGAGGAATGTTTTTATTCCAGAAAGAATCGTAATTCATTTCGGTATTGTGAAGCACTTTTTCCGGTAAATTCCTTGAATGATTTGTTGAAGTGGCTAAAGTTATTAAAACCACATTCGTAACAAATTTCAGTGATACTTATGGGTTTTTCGGCCAAGAGTTTGGAAGCGTGTACCAACCTGTAATCATTGACGAATTTTGTAAATGTTTTATGGGTCAATTTTTTAAAATAACGACAGAAAGAAGGAACCGTCATGAATATCAGTGCCGATACTTCTTCTAAACTTATGTTTTCTTGAAAATGATCCTTTACATAATTATATACAATATTAATACGATCGCTATCTTGCATTTGCATTTCCATGGAAAATCCTTCTGCATTTAATATTTTAGAATCATTAGACAGTTCAAGTTCATTTAGTATGGATAACATGTTAAATAATCGTTCTAGCTGTGTCTGTTCTTCCAGAGCTTCTATTTTTTCGCCTATTATTTTTTTTGTTTTTCCGGTGAATGAAATACCTGATTTGGCTTGGTTCAATAAGTTTTTGATGTTTTTCATTTCAGAAATTTCAAAAAAATCATTGCCAAGAAAGTCTGGTTTCATTTGTATAACCGTTTCTTTTTTGTTTCCGGTCTCTTCATTGGTGAATCCACAATGGGGTAAATTGCTTCCTATAAGTAACAAATCGCCATCATTGTAATAAGAGACGTGACTTCCTACTTGACGTTTTCCAGAACCACCATTGATATATACCAATTCAATTTCCGGATGGTAATGCCAATTATTGACATTATTGTTCGTGTTTTCTACATATTTGCAAATAGAAAAGGAACTTCCAAAAGAAGGGGTTATGATTTCTAGATTGGGTATTATAGGTCTCATATTCCAAATTTTTAGAATTAATGTAAAGTTAATAAATATTGCGATATTGTCATGAAATTTAACCTTTATCGTTTTCGTAAAAGATAAAATGCTGTATAATAACAAAAATGCTGAATTATTTTCAATGAAATAGTTGAGGTGATTTAGGCGTGATTTGAGTAAAAACGAGTCTAAAACTGTAATAATAAACCATTTTTAAAATAAGTTCCATAAGGACAATAATAACCGACCAAATAAGGAACCATGTAATTCTGATTTTTCGTTAGAAGTAAGAAATGAAGATAAAAAGAAGTTTATTAGTGTATAAAATACAAACGGCAATTTTTAGGGATTGTGAATCTAATCTCAATCCTATCGATAAATAAACACAAAATTTAGATTTTAAATTTACAAAGTCTCCTCCAACCATTTAAAAAATTCTCGTTGCCACACTTGTGCATTTTGTGGGTTAAGCACCCAATGGTTTTCTTCCGGGAAATAGAGGAATCTGCTTTTTATACCCAGAAGTTGTGCGGCTTGAAAAGCTTCTTGTCCTTGCCCAATAGGGACGCGATAGTCTTTGCCGCCTTGAATGATTAATATAGGCGTATTCCAATTGCCAACATGATTGATGGGATTGAATTCTGTATAGGCTTTTTGAGCTGCCACATTTTCTTTTTCCCAATAGGCGCCACCAAAATCCCAATTGCTAAAGAAAACTTCTTCGGTAGTTCCATACATACTTTGGGTGTTGAAAACGCCATCGTGTGCAATGAAAGTCTTGAATCTATTTCGATGCTTTCCGGCCAGATAAAAAGCGGAATAACCTCCAAAACTGGCGCCAATACAACCCAATCTATTTTTATCTACATAGGATTCTGTTGCTATGTCATCTATGGCCGATAGATAGTCATCCATTACTTGGCCACCCCAATCTTTACTGATTTGTTCGTTCCATTCCGTTCCATGTCCTGGCATTCCGCGACGGTTGGGTGCCACAATAATATATCCATTGGCTGCTATTAATTGAAAATTCCAGCGGAACGAATAAAATTGCGTCAACGCGCTTTGTGGTCCTCCTTGGCAATACAGCAGTGTCGGATATTTTTTGGAGGCATCAAAATCAGGTGGAAAAATGACCCATGTCAACATTTGTTTTCCATCGGTTGTCGTTGTGCAACGGCGTTCCGATTTGCTTGGTGCTAATGAATCATATATTTTGGTATTTACATGGGTCAATTGACTCCAATTTTTTTTCTCTAAATCAAAAGAAAAAATTTCTGAAGCATGATTAAAATCTGCTCTAGTGACAAGTATCGAATTATCGGAAAATCCGATGATATCATTTACATCAAAATCACCATCCGTAATCTGGTTTATTGGATGATTTTCGTTTGTTAAAGGAGAAAAAAGGACTTCAAATAATTGTTTGGTGCCGTCAATAGGTGCAATAAAGTAGATTTTTGATCCATCAATGTTCCACATAAAACTATCTACTGTACCATCCCAGTTCGCCGTAACATTGAGTTGTAATCCTTCAAATTCAACGATAATGTCATTTTTGTCGGCCTCATAACCATCGCGTTTCATTTGCAACCAGGTTAAATTTTCGGTTGGGGAAAATTGCGGAGCGGTATCGTAACCTAAATTCGCTTCGGTTTTATTTGTGGTAATTCCGGTTTCAAGA
Organism: Flavobacterium sp.; assembly: GCA_023259675.1. Classification (GTDB taxonomy): domain Bacteria; phylum Bacteroidota; class Bacteroidia; order Flavobacteriales; family Flavobacteriaceae; genus Flavobacterium. Next base: position 169,912 of record JALRGT010000003.1, on the reverse strand, counting down.
GAATATTCGTAAATATTAGTATTGGTAGAAAGAGCATATGCCGTGCCTGATTTTTTCTTGCAAACGTATAAAATTCTTTTGCTGTCGGGCGACCAAATATAATCCTTGTCATCACCAAAAGGAGTTTGAGGGCAATCAAAATGTTCATTTCCCATAATGTCCGTTCCCACACTGCGCTCCCTGTTTTCTTTGTATAGAACATGATTGTATTTTCCCTCATGCCAGGTGTCCCAATGGCGATAATCCAGTTCGTTGTAAATCTGCACATCGGACTTTGTAAATTCGGGATAAAAATCTTTGCCCAACACATTTTTTAGTTTTACTTCTTCATTGTAAACCAAATATTGTCCGTCAGGGGAAATGTTTTTGTCTTTAAGAATTTCTTTAGTGTCTTTTATTTTAGTTGTTTTTCCTCCTTTTAAATCTTGGGCATAAATGATTGTCTCGGATTTACTCTCTTTTACGGAAGGTTGCGCTACTTTATAAATGACTTTTGTTCCGTCGTCAGAAATCCCTAAAGGTGTTATTCTTCCTAATTTCCAAAGTATTTCCGGGGTCATTGCATTTTGAACCATATATTTTATTGTCTAAACAGATTAGCAATCAGGTTTTTTTTAATAGCTTTATTAAAACATAAAAATAGAAAAATTAAAAAGCGAAATCTAAAGAAATCGAACCGAATTGAAATTGGTTAAAATTACTTGGAACAACTGATAAAAAAAGTAATTTTACGTCGGACTTTTTTCGAAAATAAAATCAGATAAATATAAAGTTTAAAATAACAGCCCCAAGTTTTATAGCGTAATATGGCAACAAAAATAACACCCAAAAAGACAAAACAATCCCCTAAAAAAGGCTCCAGTAATTTTATGTCTCGTTTGAAAACATTTCTGTTTAAGTTGTGTTTGTGGTTTTTCGGACTTTCTATTTTTGGAGTCGTGTTATATAAATTTGTGCCGGTACCTTTTACGCCACTGATGGTCATTCGAGCCATAGAAAACAAAGTAGATGGAAAGGAAAATTATTTCAGTCATGATTGGGAGCCGCTGGAGAATATTTCGATTAATCTTCAAAAAGCGGTAATTACCAGTGAAGACGGTACTTTTCTTAAACACAATGGCTTTGATTTTATTGCAATGCAAAAAGCCTATAAAAATAACGAAAGAGGGCGCAGAATAAAAGGAGGAAGCACCATTTCACAGCAAACAGCCAAAAATGTATTTCTTTGGCAGGGGCGAAGTTATATTAGAAAAGGGTTAGAAGCTTATTTTACGGTGCTGATAGAATTAATATGGGGGAAAGAACGAATCATGGAAGTTTACCTCAACAGTATCGAAATGGGGAATGGAGTCTATGGTGCACAAGCCGCTGCAGAACATTGGTACCGTAAAGATGCTGTCAATTTAACAGCAAGAGAAGCCGCCGGAATCGCAGCCATTTTGCCAAATCCCAGAAAATACACCGCCACAAGCTCTTCTTCCTATATCAATAGGAGGAAAGACAAAATTCAACGTGTGATGCGAACAATAGGAAAAATTGAGTATTAATTTTTACAGCTTAATTTGTAGCGCCAATCAATTTCTTTAGAATTTTATTTGGGTTAAGGCCATAGTCATGTACCACATTTATTGTTCATGAGGTATGTAGTATGTTTTCAACTAAAAGTGTTTATTTGTGTAATTTACACTTGTATTTTTATTTATTTTGTTTTTTAGGTCCAAAAAAATGCCTTTAAATAGTGGATATTTAATTAATTTAGTATTAATTTAACATAAAACTAAAATCATTACAATGCTTAAATTTTGGACTACAATCCTTATCCTATTTTTTCCGGTATTTCTGTATTCACAAGCTGAAATAGATTCATTGTTGAATGAATTAGACGCGACTATTGATAATAGTAAACAATACCATCAAAAGAAAGAAACGGAAATACTAAAACTAATTGAACTTAAAAAAATTACTTCAAGTGATGTTCAAAAGTATGAGATTTATGAAAAGTTATTTGGAGAATATAAATTTTATCAATCCGATTCGGCTTTAAGTTATGCCAGGAAAAGCATGAAAATTGCGACCAAATTAAAGGATTTGACAAAAATAAATACTTCCAAATTGAATCTCGCTTCCACAATGGGAACTTTAGGCATGTACAAGGAAGCCACGGATATTTTGAATAAAATAGATATTAAAGCTACACCTGAAATTAGGGGTACTTATTTTGGAGTATCCAGCACCCTTTATCTTTCTATGTCGGATTATGCTTCCACTGCACAAGAAAAAAGTAGTTATCTTAAATTAACCAAACAATATAGAGATTCGAGTTATAACTTTTACCCAAAAAATTCAGAACCTTTTATTATTCACCGTGCCAATAAACTTTTTGAAGAAAAGAAATACGACGAAACCTTACCTTTATTACAAAATTATTTTCCAAAAATTAAAAACAGCAATCCTGACAAAGCGGTAGTAGCCTATTTAATTTCACAAGCCTACCAATTTAAAAAAGAATTCGAACAGGAAAAAAAATGGCTCATTATCTCCGCCATATCCGACTTACAATTAGAGAAAAAAGAATACATTTCGCTCCGTAGTTTAGCCTATATAATGTATGAAGAAGGGGATATAGATCGTGCTTATAAATACACGAAACGAACCCTTGAAGACGCTCTTTTTTGTAATGCTCGTTTAAGGACATTTGAAATTTCAAAGATGATCCCCATCATTAATGAAGCCTATCAAAAACAAAACGAGACGAATCGCAAACAATTGATTCTGTTTTTAGTTAGCGCTAGTATCTTATCGCTGTTTTTGCTAGGAGCTTTGTTTTTGCTATTCAAACAAATCAAGAAATTATCCAAAGCAAAATATGAAATTAGTTTGGCAAACCGTCAATTTGTAGAACTTAATAAAGAGTTGCAAGTATTCAATGAAAAATTAAATGAAACCAATAATACTTTAAAAGAAGCCAGCCTTGTAAAGGAAATATACATTGGGCGTTATATGGATCAATGCTCTATTTACATTAGCAAATTAGACCAATACCGACGCCAATTGAATATTATGGCAACAAGCGGCAAAATGAATGAATTGGTTAGAGCGATTAAATCGAATGAGTTTATTGAGAAGGAACTTAAAGAATTCTATACTAATTTTGATAAGACGTTTTTATCACTTTTTCCTAATTTTATAGAAGAATTTAGTAGTTTGCTTACAGATACTGAAGATATAAAATTAAAACAAGGTGAATTAATGAACACTGAATTGCGAATCTTTGCATTGATTCGTTTGGGAATATCTGACAGTGTTAAAATAGCTGATTTTTTGCGTTATTCTTTATCTACCATTTACAATTACAGGACAAAATTAAGAAACAAGGCTTTAGGTCCTCGTGATGAATTTGAAGCCAATGTGATGCGTATAGGAACAAATAAATAATTAATTCGTTCTTTTCAATAGTAGCCTCTAAACTCTTTTTTGGGTTCAGGGGCTTTTTTTTATACTACAGTTGTACTACTTTTTTGTTTTTATTTTTTAATTTAATTTATTTAAAATCAAATAGTTATAATTTTAATGAGTTGTTTTGGGCTACCATTTTTTGTTAATGATTATAAGCAGGTTAAAATCAATATAAATTTGGTTTTCGAAGATATTTATAAAGCAAATTATTAATTTATTAACTCAACCAAATGAAGCATTTATTTTTATTAACACTGCTCTGTGTAGCATTATTAAATAGCGTTGTAGCGCAACAACTAAAATCGCCCAATCAAAAATTGCAAATGGAATTCTCTTTGCAAAATGATGGTACACCAAGCTACAGTTTGAATTACAAAGACAAAGTAGTGCTAAAACCGAGTAAATTAGGTTTAGCGCTAAAAGATGAAGTTAAATCATTATTAAATGATTTCACCATCATTGATACTCAGACAAGTACTTTTGACGAAACTTGGAAACCGGTTTGGGGAGAAGTTGCTTCCATTCGCAATCATTATAACGAATTGGCAGTCACTTTAAATCAAAAAGGAACTGACCGCCAATTAATCATTCGTTTCCGTTTGTTTGATGATGGTCTTGGATTTCGTTATGAATTCCCATTACAAAAGAACCTGACTTATTTTGTAATCAAAGAAGAAAGAACCCAGTTTGCGATGAATGGAGATCATACCGCTTTTTGGATTCCGGGTGATTATGATACTCAGGAATATGATTATACGACATCAAAATTATCTGAAATTAGGGGGCTAACAGAAAAAGCGACTACTGAAAATGTATCTCAAAAAACTTTTTCTCCTACAGGCGTTCAAACTGCTTTGATGATGAAAACCGCAGATGGATTGTATATCAATTTACACGAAGCGGCTTTAATCAACTATTCTTGTATGCACTTGAATTTAGATGACAAAAACATGATTTTCGAATCTTGGTTGACTCCAGATGCGAAAGGTGATAAAGGGTATATGCAAGCTCCTTGTAAGTCTCCTTGGAGAACAATAATGGTTAGTGATGATGCTACAGAAATTTTGGCTTCAAAAATGACTTTAAATTTAAATGACCCATGTAAAATCGAGGACACTTCTTGGATAAAACCAGTAAAATATATTGGAGTTTGGTGGGAGATGATTACTGGAAAAAGTACTTGGGCTTACACGGATGAATATCCAACAGTTGAATTAGGAGTAACCGATTTTGCCAAAGCAAAGCCAAATGGAAAACACGGTGCCAATACAGCCAATGTGAAAAAATATATTGATTTTGCGGCTGCCAATGGTTTTGATGCCGTTTTGGTAGAAGGATGGAATGAAGGTTGGGAAGATTGGTTTGGACATTCTAAAGATTATGTTTTTGACTTTGTGACTCCTTATCCGGACTTTGATGTAAAAGGTATTCATGACTATGCTAAATCAAAAGGCATCAAAATGATTATGCACCATGAAACTTCGGGTTCTACACGTAATTATGAGCGTCACATGGACAAAGCTTACCAATTTATGAAAGACAATGGTTATGATGCCGTAAAAAGTGGTTATGTAGGTCCAATTCTTCCACGTGGCGAAAATCATTACAATCAATGGATTGTAAACCATTATCAATATGCAGTTGAAAAAGCGGCCGATTATAAGATTATGGTCAATGCACACGAAGCGATTCGTCCAACGGGAATTTGCAGAACGTATCCAAATTTGATTGGAAACGAGTCGGCAAGAGGAACTGAATACCAAGCTTTTGGTGGTTCAAAACCCAATCACGTTACGGTACTTCCTTTTACTCGTTTAATAGGTGGTCCGATGGATTATACTCCCGGGATTTTTGAAATGGATATCAGTAAATTAAATCCTGAAAACACTTCACATTTAAACAGCACGTTGGCCAATCAATTGGCATTATATGTAACAATGTACAGTCCGTTACAAATGGCTGCCGATTTACCGGAGAATTACAATCGTTTTGTAGATGCTTTCCAATTCATTAAAGATGTTGCCGTAGATTGGAGCGACAGTGATTATTTAGAAGCCGATCCTGGACAATATATTACGGTTGCCAGAAAAGCAAAGGGAACTAACAATTGGTTTATTGGGAATGTAAACGGGGAGACACCACGTACTTCAGCAATAAAACTTGACTTTCTTGAAAAAGGTAAAAAATATGAAGCAACTATTTATGCCGATGCCAAGGATGCTCATTATAAAACGAATCCACAAGCTTATACCATTCGTAAAATAAAGGTAAACAACAAAACCAAATTGAGTCAATTTTCGGCTCCTGGTGGAGGTTATGCAATTAGTCTTATTGAAATCAAATAGAACTTTTTGAATAAGAATTTTTTAAAAATGGATATCGGACAATAAAGAGCTTAAAATAGCATAAATAAAGATTTATTTACTACACAAGCACTACTTTTTTTTGAATATGAAAATCAACAAATGCTATGTTTTACAATGCTTTACGTTATGTTTTAGCTTTTCTGGAACTACATTTTAATAGTTAAAGAAAAAGTCCGTACGCAAACGATATAATTTTACAATATTGAAATCTGGACAGTAATACAGAAACACAATTATTACTAAAACGGATTTTGTAAAAAACAAATTTATTAACAACCAAAAAAACCAAAATTATGGTAAAAATGAAAAAAAGTATGTTTCACATTCTACTTTTATGTAGCATACTGTTTATTCTGCCAAGTGTAGTTGCTCAAACTACAACGAACAAGATTAACGGCGTTGTCGTAGATCAAAATGGACAGCCTTTAGTTGGGGCCAGCGTCTTAATCAAAGGAACAAATATTGGTGCTATTGCCGATTTTGATGGTGCATTTACATTGCCTGTAGTATCAATCAAATCTCCAGTGCTGATCGTATCTTATATAGGTTTTGTTACACAAGAAATCCCTGCCAATGGACAAAACCTTAGAATTGTACTAGAAGAAGATTCAAATCAATTAAAAGAGGTCGTTGTACAAGTAGGTTATGGTACCGTAAAGAAAAAGGATGCAACCGGTGCGGTTTCGCAAATTGCTGCAAAAGATTTCAATAAAGGTTTGACCGTAACTCCCGAAAGTTTAATTAACGGTCGTATTGCGGGTGTGAATGTAACAGGAGGCGGAGCGCCTGGAGCCAAAGCGGATATCCGTATTCGTGGTGGGTCTTCTTTGAATGCATCCAATGATCCTTTGATTATCCTTGATGGTCTTCCTTTAAGTAATGCTACTCCAAATGGATCTACCAGTATTTTATCTACTATCGATCCAAATGATATTGAATCATTTACAGTTTTGAAAGATGCTTCGGCAGCTGCTATCTATGGTTCTAGAGCTGCAAATGGTGTTATTGTTATTACAACCAAAAAAGGATCAAAAGGAGCCGTGAAAGTGGCTTTCAATTCTCAAGTAGGGGTAAATAGCGTTGCCAATACAATAGATGTTTTAAGTGCTGATCAATTCCGCACATTGGTAAACGAAATAGGAACAGATGCTCAAATAGCAAAATTGGGAACAGCCAATACCAACTGGCAAGACGAAATCTTTAGTACGGTATTGACAACCAACAACAACCTATCGGTAAGTGGTTCTTTATTCAATAATTTACCGGTTCGTCTTTCTGTTGGAAATACCAATAATCCTGGAATTTTAAACAATACCAGTTTTGAAAGAACAACGACTTCGTTGTCTTTGAATCCAGTTTTATTTGATAATCATTTGAAAATTGACATCAGCGGAAACCTTTCTTTTGGGAAAAATAGATTCCAAGACGAAGGAAGAGTAATCGGAAGTGCTATCGCTTTTGATCCAACCCAATCCGTTTACCAAACCGGTTCTCGTTACGGAGGATACTTCGAATGGTTAGAAAGTAACGGAAATGTAAATTTATTGGCGGCTAAAAATCCGGTTGCTTTATTAAATCAAACGAATAACAGATCTACTTCAACAAGAAAATGGGGTAACGTAAGGTTAGACTACAAACTACACTTTTTTGAAGATTTGAGAGTTGTTGCCGAAATGGGGATTGATCGATTTGACAGTAATGGTTTTACGGAAGTAAGCAATCAAAGTATTACGGGATACCAACCGACTAACTTCAGTGAAGGAAATTGGACCAATTTGGGAGGCTATACGCACTTCACAGATGCGCGTCAAAATAAAAATTTAAACACCTACTTCAACTATACCAAAGAAATAGGAAAAGTTAAACTGGATGCCACTGCTGGTTATAACTATCAGTTGTTTCAAAGAGAAGGATATGTGTCAGGGCAAACACGTGAACCAAATCCTTTAGAAGATGTGCAAACGGATCCGGACATCAACTTACAATCTTACTTTGGTCGTATGAATATTGGTTTTGATAGAAAATATCTTTTAACGGTAAATTACAGAAGAGACGGTTCTTCCCGTTTTTCTGAAGCCAACAGATGGGCTAATTTTGCAGGAGCTGCTTTTGCTTGGAATATTACAGAAGAATCCTTTTTGAGAGACAGCAACACCTTTTCGAACTTGAAATTAAGAGTAGGTTATGGTCAAACAGGGCAACAAGATATTTCGGCTTCTTATGATTATTTGAGAAGAGTATCTTTGGGAACAATTAATTCTCAATACATTTTTGGAAATACAGTTTACACCGTTGCCAAACCAGAAGGGTACAACGAAAATGTGAAATGGGAGGAAATTACAGAAACCAATGTAGGTTTAGATTATGGACTTTTTAGTAATAAAGTAACTGGTTCGATCAATTACTTCAACAAAAAATCAAATGATCTTCTTGCTTTTATTGCTTATCCTGACGGAGCCAACTTAAGAAATGCAGGTTTTGCCAATATTGGAAGCGTAAATACATCGGGAGTTGAATTCAGCATTGAATCTGATATCATTAGAAACGATAATTTGACTTGGAATTTGTCATTGAATTCGACTTATATCGACCAAAAAGTGGCCAATTTAGGAATTACGGTTCCTGGATTTGAAGGATATACTACAGGAGATATTGTTGGAGGTACAGGAAATAAAATACAGATTAACTCTGTAGGATTTGCACCTAACTCCTTCTATGTTTACGAACAATTATATGATGCAAACAAAAAGCCTATTCAAGGATCTTATGTTGACAGAAATAATGACGGTGTAATTGATAACTTAGATCGTTACAGATACAAGAAGCCAGCAGCAGATTACACGTTTGGATTGTTCAGTACGTTGAACTACAAAAAACTTGATTTTACCATGAACTGGAGAGCTAGTTTAGGAAATTATATTTTTGATAATGTGAGTTCAGACAAAGGATATTCTGATGCCGGTTTACGAAGAGATACTGATTTAGGAAACATCACTACAGATTACTATAAAACAGGATTTAAATTCGAGGACAACGGAACGCAAAGATATTACTCTAATTATTTTGTAAAAGATGCCTCTTTTATAAAACTGGACAATGTTACCGTTGGATATACAATGGATAAAGCGCTTCTTAAATCGGTTAATATACGATTTTCAGCAGGTGTTCAAAATGTTTTGACTTTTACCAAATATGACGGTTTAGATCCTGAAAAATTCAATGGGATTGACGGTAATATATATCCAAGAGCAAGAACTTATTTGTTTGGGGTAAATGCCAATTTCTAAACAGTCATACATTGAATTTCTAATTTAAAAATTAAACAAAATGAAAATATCATTTAAACATATATCTTATTTACTCCTTTTAATTTTAGGATTGAATATGACCCTTACTTCATGTACAAGTGACTTGGAAGTAACCCCAAAAGACGATGATGAATTCTTGTCTGAAGATTTTTTCAATGACCCTGCTTCCTATAAACAAGTGTTGGCCAAATTGTATGCCGGTTTATATGTCGGAGGAAATGACGGAGACGGAAGCCCTGATATTTCAGGTATCGGAGGAGATTTTAGTAGTTATTTAAGATTGCTTTTTGTAATGCAAGAGGTACCAACCGATGAAGCAATCATAGCTTGGGCTGATGGTTCTTTACCAACTATGAATACACAAAGATGGGCTCCTAATAACGAATTTTTGTACGGAATTTATTCAAGAGCATTTTATGAAATTAGTATTGCCAATGAGTTTCTAAGACAAACCAGCGATGATAAATTGGCAAGCCGTGGTGTAGATGCTTCTTTAAAATCAGATATTGCGACTTTTAGAGCTGAAGCCCGTTTTTTAAGAGCTTTTTCATACGTGCAATTGATGGATTTATTTGGTAATGTGCCTATTACTACCGAAAATGATCCAGTTGGATTCTATTATCCAGAGCAAAAAACAAGAGCAGAAGTTTTTGAATTTGTAAAAAATGAATTGACCGATTTAGATTCCAGTCTTAAAGAATCTAAAACCAATGAATATGGTAGAATCGATAAAACAGCGGCTAAATTTTTATTGGCTCAAATTTATCTAAATTCTAAAGTGTATACTGGTGTAGAAAAAAATAATGAAACAGCACAATTGTGTTCTGAAATTATCACTTCTTCTGGTTATTCTTTCGCAAATGTTCCTTACAGATACTTATTCTCTGCGGATAACAATCGCAACGGTGCGCAATCTGAAATTATTTTTCCTATTGTAGGAGATGGTAATGCCATTAGAGCAACTGGTGGAGGAATGAGTTTTATACTTCACGCTTCTATAGGTGGTAGTATGGATGCTGCCGATCAAGGAATGAATGGTGGTTGGTGGGGAATCAGAACAAGAAAAGAATTTGTTCAAACTTTTCCGGATGTTACGGCCACAGCAGATGTTAGAGGAACTTTTTATACAGATGGACAAAATTTAGATATTGCTGAGGTTGGTGTATTTACAGACGGTTATGCTGTAAAAAAATTCACTAATGTAAACTCAGACGGTACGGCTGCACAAAGAAATGATATTCCGGATACTGATTTTCCAATGTTTAGATTGTCAGACGTGTATCTAATGTATGCCGAAGCAACTGTAAGAGGAGCTGCCAGTGGAAATTTGACTACTGCCAAAGATTATATCAATCAAATTAGAAGCAGAGCCAATAACACCGCTATCTCCGAGTCTGATTTAACTTTGGACTTTATTTTAGCTGAAAGAGGAAGAGAGTTGTTTTGGGAATGTCACCGAAGAACAGATTTAATTCGATTTGGAAAATTTACGGGAAGTGACAAAATTTGGCAATGGAAAGGTGGCGTAAAAGATGGAGTTGCCACGGATTCTTACAGAGATTTAATGCCAATTCCTGCTACAGCAATTCAAGCGAACCCAACATTAAAACAAAATACAGGATATTAACCTAACTACTCAAATTAGATATGAAAAATATATATAAAATAGTAATCGCATTTGTGAGCGTTTTGTTTTTATCATGTAACGCTGATGATGTAGAAAACAGACCTGTCCTTACGGATATAGCTGTTCCTGAATTGACACTTCCTACAACTGGAAAAACATTTGTACTTACGGAAGAAAATGCGGAAAACCAAACGGATAAATTTGTTTGGACCGCTGCGGAATATTCTCATGATATCGTGGTAAATTACACTTTGATGATGGATGTAAAAGGAGGAGACTTTTCTCAAGCACAAGTTTTGGCCACCACGAGTGATGTGACTGAGGCTTCGATTCTAATTAAAAAATTGAACCAAGTAGCTATAGAATTAGGTGCCGAACCAGGAATTGCTTCTCAATTTGATGTAAAAGTAAAATGTAACGTTTCTGGAGTTATGCCAATGATTGCCGAGAATACAATTACAATTAGTGTTACTGCCTATTCGGGTTTAGTACCTTATGCATTTACAGATTGGTATTTAGTGGGAGATGCAACTGTTTCTGGTTGGGATAATAATAAAGGAAATCAACCTCTTTTTAGAAGTGGATCAAATCCAAAACTGTATAAGTTTACAGGATATTTCAATGCAGGATATTTCAAAGCCATTTCAAATTTAGGAAGCTGGGCACCAATGTATGGAGGAGCAGACGGAAGTTTAGTGTACAGAGGAACAGATGCAGATGCAGATCCAGCAAGTTTTAACATTGCTACGGCTGGGTATTATACATTCTCTATGGATTTACAAAACAAGACCTATACTTTAACTCCTTATAATGCCTTGGCGGCAAATGTATATTCAACAATTGGGTTTATCGGTTCTTCAAGAACGGGAACTGAAGCCGGTTGGGGAGAAGATACCGATATGACGCAATCCACATTTGATCCTCATATCTGGACACTTAGTGTTAGTTTGTTTGATGGAAAAGGAAAATTCAGAGCAAATAATGCCTGGGATACAAATTGGGGAGGTGATACTGCTTTTTCTGGATATACTGGAAACGGTTCCAGCGGAGGAGATATCCCTGTAGCTAAATCTAAATATAAGATATATTTTAATGATTTAGACGGAAGCTACCTGATGTTTCCAAATCAAAAATAATAATTTAAAATAATGAAAAAGGCTATCTCAGGATAGCCTTTTTTTTACTTAACTAATTAAGATGAAAAAAAAACTACTACTACTTTTTTGTTTTTTTTCAATTTTAGCTTTTGGTCAACAACAAACTCTTTCTTATTCTGTTAGTCCAGCTATTTTTGAAGAAACGACGGCAATTACTATTACTATAAATGGCAATAGTGTTGATGAAGCGGCATGGGGTGTCACCGGGAATGCATTGTATATGTGGGCATGGGGATTTGATACTGACGATACTACTGATAAAGGAACTCCAGATAACGGAACTTGGGAAGCTTCTTCTGAAGCGAGTAAGTTTACGTACAATTCAGCTACCGATACCTATACGAAAAGCATAACTCCAACAACCTATTATAATACTACAGCTATTGGTAAAATAGGTTTTTTGATTAAAGCCAAAAACGGGTCGGGAGATAAAAAATCCCAAGATATTTTGGTTGAAGTGGGTGGTTTTCAGTTAACGTTATCTTCTCCGGGAGAGAATAGCACTTCTATACTGACATCGGGATCAAATTTCACAATTGCAGCTACCAATACCAATGGGAATGCGAGTTATGTGTTAAAGGCTAATGGTTCTATATTGAATTCCAATAGCAGTACGGCATCTTATTCGTATACACATTCAGGAATTACGTCTAACCAAAATTACGAATTACAAGTCACACAGGGAATAACTGTTGTTACCAAAAAGTTTTATGTGGTACTAAATCCAAATACCATTTCAGAGGCAATGGCTTCGGGGCTGGAAGATGGGATTAACTATAATGCTACGGATGCCAGTAAGGCGACTTTAGTCTTGGATGCTCCTGCTAAAGACTTTGTATATGTGGCGGGAAGTTTTAATAATTGGCAACCTACTTCGGCTTATGCCATGAAAAAAGATCCTGCAACGGGAAAATTTTGGTTGGAATTATCCGGTTTAATAGCTGGTACAGATTACAGTTATCAATATTGGGTAGTCGACCAAACACCTTTGGCAAATTCGCCAATTATGGTAAAAATCGCCGATCCCTATTCAACTTTAGTACTTTCTCCATTTGATGATTCAGGTATTCCAAGTACCACTTATCCTAATATGCCAGTGTATCCTGCAGGACAAAATTTTGAAGTTTCGGTTTTAAAAACAGGACAAACAGCCTATAACTGGCAAGTGACCAATTTTACTAAACCCGAAAAGGAAAAACTGGTTGTGTATGAAGTTTTAGTTCGTGATTTTGATTCCCATCGCAACTTTCAGGATTTAATTGATCGGATGGATTATTTTAAAAATTTGAAGATTAATGCCATCGAATTATTGCCTGTCATGGAATTTGAAGGCAACGAAAGTTGGGGGTATAATACAGCTTTTCATATGGCTTTGGATAAATTTTATGGACCATCCCATAAGTTAAAAGAGTTCATCGATTTATGCCATGAAAATGGGATTGCTGTAATTCTGGATGTGGCTCTCAATCACGCTTTTGGTCGAAATCCAATGGTGCGTATGTGGATGAACGATCCTGATGGAGATGGTTTTGGTTCGCCAACTGCCGAGAATCCTTATTTCAACACAGTTGCCAAACATACTTACAATGTTGGGGAAGATTTTAATCATCAACAAGCACGAACACAATATTATGTAAAAAGAGTCATCAAACAATGGATTCAAGAATATCACATTGATGGATTTCGTTGGGATTTGACCAAAGGGTTTACGCAAAATTGTACCGCTTCTGATGAAAGTTGTACGAATGCCTATCAACAAGATCGTGTAGATGTATTGAAATCTTATGCGGATTATTCTTGGAGTTTAGACCCAACGCATTATACTATTTTTGAGCATTTGGGAACCGATACAGAGGAACAACAATGGGCAAATTACAGAGTGAACGAAACGCCTAGTAAAGGAATTATGTTGTGGGGTAAAATGACCAATGAATACAATGAACTTTCAATGGGATATACGTCTAATATTGCCAGAATGAACAGCAGTAGTAGAGGTTTTACTAAAAACCTATTGGTGGGATTTGCCGAAAGTCATGACGAAGAACGATTAATGTATAAAAATGTACAATACGGGAATTCCACTAACGCGGCTCATAACGTCAAAAACTTAAATACGGCTTTGTCTAGAATGTCGGCATTGGGAGCGGTGAGCTTATTAGTTCCAGGACCAAAAATGATTTGGCATTTTGGAGAGATGGGTTTCGAAAACTCCATTTTTACCTGTGATAACGGAACCGTAAATACTTCTTCGGATGCTATTTCTGGCGATTGTAAATTGGCCACAAAACCACAACCGCAATGGGCTAACAATTGGTTGGACAATGATAATCGATATGAAATTTATTCAGATTGGGCTAGAATGATTAAGTTAAAAACCGAGGAGCCTGTTTTCTCCGGTATAGTAACCATGAGTAATACCAGTTCATTAACTAAGAATATAAAAATATCAGATGCTTCTTTGCTTGTCAATAGCTTGAAAGATGTAGTAATTCTGGCCAATTTTGATGTGACTTCCCAAAATGTGGCAACCGGATTTCCATATACAGGCGAATGGTACAATTTGATGGATAATTCGGTATGGAATGTATCCGATGTAAATACGCCAATTGCAATTCCAGCAGGACAATTTAGAATTTATGGTAACAAACCTGCTTTTGCAACCGATGTTCCATTTGCATTGCCTTCGGATAATTTTACTGTCGAATCTAAATCCGAAACTTGCGCCAATAAAAATAATGGTCAAATAACCCTAACAGCTGCTCAAACCTATGATTATGTGGCGAATATTAATGGTACCAATTACAATTTTGTAAACAATAGTGTGACGGTTTCTGATTTGGATCCGGGAACTTACCCTGTTTGTATAAGCATTACAGGAAAAACATTCGAACAATGTTTTACGATAACTATCAATCCAGGAAGTACTTTAGTTGGAAAATCCACACTTTCTTCGGATAAATTGGCTATCGAAATTACCGAAGGAACAGCGCCATATCAAGTGGTACGGAATGGAGTTTCTGAATTTGAAACAGAGGCAACCGCCTTCACGGTTGAGGTGCAACAAGGAGATGTACTGGAGGTAAAAACAGCGAAAGCCTGTGAAGGAATTTATACCAAAACCATTATTGGTGATGTCGGTAACGTAATTGCTTATCCCAATCCAACGAAGAGTTTGATAACGATTTCAGTACCCACTCCCAGTAAAGACGTAACGATTGCATTGTATTCTATGAGTGGACAACTAATTTCTAAAGAGAATTATCAAGTTGTCAATCAAAAAGTACAACTGGATTTAGAAAAAGAATCTGTTGGAGTCTATGTCGTAAAAGTGTATTTAGAGACCCCAGTAAGTTTAACTATTATAAAAGAGTAAACATGAGAAAAATTATCTATTCTACTTTAATAGGATGCGTGTTGTTTTCTTGTAGTGGCGGGGATGCATCATCTACAGAAGAAACTTCAAATACGGCTCCGAGTGTGCCAACATTGGTAGCGCCCGCCAGTAATAAATTGTGTATTGATAATACAGTAAGTTTTGAATGGAATGCCTCAACAGATGCAGAAAATAATCCCATTAATTATCAGATACAAATTGCAACTGATAATCAGTTTACGCAAATTGTGAAAACTGCCGAAGGAACTTCAAACAATCAAAATTTGGCACTAAATAAAGGTGTTGCTTACTATTGGAGAGTGAAAGCTACAGACAGTAAAAATGCCTCAAGTAATTATTCCAGCACCTATAGTTTTTATACCGAAGCGGAAGCTGTTGCGAACCATTTGCCTTTTTTGCCCCAAATTGTGCAACCTGAAATCAATTCTTTTATTAATGAAACAACTGCAACTTTAAAATGGACGGCATCTGATGTGGATACCAGTGACGTTTTAGTTTATGATGTTTATTTTGGAACCACAAATCCACCTACGGAAAAAGTGGCAAGCAATTCTTCAACTACTTCATGGACAAGCACTACTTTGCAAGTGACTACAAATTATTACTGGAAAGTGGTTGTGAAAGACAATAAAGGAGGAGAGACAATAGGGCAAATATGGAGTTTTAAAACCAATTAACTTTTTTGAATTTTTACAAACATATTATGAATCAAATTAAAAAAATAGAAAAACTATTGCTGTTGAGCATTTTATTTAGCTGTTTCATTTCACTAAATAGTTTGGCTCAAATACAAAGAGTGGAACCTCCGTTTTGGTATGCTGGTATGTACAATCCAGAACTTCAAATTTTGTTTTATGGCAAAAATATCGCCGAAAATGAAGTTGCGGTTTCAAATGCTGTTGCCATAAAAACCATCCAAAAAACGGAGAATCCCAATTATATTTTTGTAACGATTGATACGAAAGAGATTCCTGCACAGGAGATCGTTTTTTCTTTTTCGAAAAATAAGAAAGTGGTGTTTACCCAAAAATATGCTTTAAAAAAACGCAAGGCAAATTCTGCTTCACGCAAAAGTTACGATGCTTCGGATATGATTTATTTAATCATGCCCGACCGTTTTGCCAATGGGAATCCGAATAATGACAGTCAAAAAGCATTGGCTGAAAAAGCCAACAGAAGCAATTCATCTGGAAGACATGGAGGCGATATCGAAGGGATTATCCAAAATTTAGATTACATGAAAGAATTAGGGGCGACCGCTCTTTGGCCTACACCACTTTGCGAAGATAACGATGCCCAAGGTTCCTATCATGGTTACGGACAATCGGATGTATACAAGATCGATCCGCGATACGGAACGAATGAAGATTATCTAAAATTGTCATCCGAATTGCACCAAAGAGACATGAAACTCATCATGGATTATGTGACCAATCATTGGGGAGCCGCTCACTGGATGATGAATGATTTGCCGACTTATGATTGGATGCATCAATTTCCGGGTTATGCACAAACGAATTATCGTATGACGACGCAATTTGATCCCAATGCATCCCAAATTGACGCTAAAATGTGTATGGACGGTTGGTTTGTAAAATCAATGCCAGACTTGAATCAATCGAATCCTTTGGTATTGAATTATTTGACACAAAACGCCATTTGGTGGATAGAATACGCCGATTTAGACGGGTTTAGAGTAGATACCTATTCTTACAATGACAAAGAAGGAATTGCAAAATGGACCAAAGCCATCACCGATGAATACCCCAATTTTAATATTGTGGGCGAGGTTTGGATGCACGACCAAGCGCAAATGGCTTATTGGCAAAAAGACAGCAAATTGGCCGCCATTCAGAACTACAATTCTTATTTGCCAAGTGTCATGGATTTTACTTTGATGGAAACAATGGCCAATGTATTTAATCAAAATCAACCGACTTGGGACAAAGGACTCATCAATGTGTATGATAATTTTACTAATGATTTTCTATATCCCAATGTAAATAATATTCTGACTTTTGTAGAAAATCATGACACCCAACGTTTTAATGAAATTTATAAAAAAGATTTCAAAAAATACAAGATGGCTATGACGATACTTGCCACTGTCCGCGGAATTCCGCAGTTGTATTATGGTTCAGAAATTGGGATGGCCGGAAATAAAAACGAAGGTGATGGAGCAATTCGTTTGGATTTTCCCGGCGGATGGAAAGGCGACACTAACAATGCCTTTACAAAAACAGGAAGAACGGCAGAACAGCAACAATTCTTTGATTTTACGTCTCAATTGTTTCAATGGAGGAAGGGCAATGAAGCAGTTCATTTCGGAAAAATGACGCACTACATTCCCGAAAACAATGTCTATGTTTATTTTAGATATACCGATAAAAAAACGGTGATGGTCGTTATAAATAACGCATTGACTTCGCAAACTTTGAAAACGAGGCGGTTTCTGGAAAACACAAAAAATTTCAATTTTGGGAAAGAGGTTTTAACGGGAAAATCAATTGCTTTAAAAGAGGATTTAAGTATTGAAGCCCAATCGGTTTTAATTTTCAAATTGGAGTAATAAAATAGTTATCTATGAAATTGAAAGTTGATTATTTAAAAACTTCCTTTACACATTGAAGTTGAAATTCAAAATTCTGTTTAACTTTTCATATCATTAAATACCCCAAAATTATATTTGATTTTTTTGGGGTATTTTGTTTGCTTTTTTAGATAAAAATTGATTTAAAAAACCTTCCTAATTTGTAAACCATTCAATATTGATTCACCCTGATGGATTTTGAAAAAAACATCAATACCTTTGTTATCAAGTACATTTACGGTAGTTTTTGTGCTATAAGCATGAATTGGTTTAAGATAATTATCATTAGATAAATTTTCTATTACAGGGATACCGTTTAGAATTACATCAAAGTTACGACCGTTGAAATCGGTTTTTTGAACTGCTTTATTGGAATCCAGATTGTATATTAATTTTTCTTGTTCTTTTGTAAGCAGTTCTGAAAAATGAAGAGTTACTTCGTAGACTCCGTCTGGAACATCAGCCTTGAAAGCTTTAATATCCATACGTTGGGTTTCATATATAGCATCATAAGGAGTCCCAATTATATTTCGGGTAGATCCGTAACGAACTCCTTTTTCGTTTTCTCTATACACTTTTCCTCCTATATAACCCCAGCTTCCGGATGTGTATTCTTGTTCAGGTACCCAAGTTTCTCCTGTAAAATCATCTAAAAACATACGGCTGTCACCAAGGCTAACATTCAGGCTGGTAAAGGGGTTTTCTGATGCTTTTAAATCATTGGCTATTACATGAAATTGGATAATCACAACATCTTCCTGCTCATTGTTTGTGATAGCTTTTAAAATGTTTTTTCCATTTACAAAAGGTACATGAAATACTGTTTTTTGATCTTCTGTTTTTTGTGTAGCAATCTGTTTACCATTAACAAGTAAGCATATCTCGGGCTGATTGCTGTAAACTGTTACAGGCTGTGTGGCAATTACATTTTGTCCTTTGTCAGCCTGTTGTGACCTGTTATACCAGTCGCCCCCTCCAATTTTTACAAAGGAATTATCTACAAGATGCGACTTATAAAACCAATAGCTGTCTTTAGGCTTTCGATCAGTTGTTAGCAATCCTTTATTGTTAATATGTGGTACTGCTTCTTGTCTTTTTTCTGAATTAAATTCAACTAAATTCCATACAATAGCTCCAGCAATAAAAGGGTGCTTCATAATCGTTTCAAGATAGGCCTCATGGTATTGGTTTGTATATTCTTGGGTCTTATCAAAACGGGTAGGATTAAAATTATGAAGGCGATAATCGGCATCAGCACCATATTCTGTAATCAATAATGGTTTGTTAGGGTACGCTTGATGGAATTTTAAAAGAAATTTTTCAAAATCGGCAAATTCTCCTCCGTACCAGCCCTGATACAGATTCCATCCTACAATTTTAGGAATGTCAAGCAAGCCTACTTTCGCATAAAGATCAAAGTTGCCGTGGCAAGCTATTGTGGTATAACGTTCTGGATCTTCAGCACGAGTCAAATCTTCTAATTTTCTTGCAAGATTATGAATATTCTCAAAATATTGTTCGCGTTCCTTGCTCTTTTCATCAAAATGAGGACTAAGAAGCACCTCATTCATGTAGCTCCAGATAATGACACTTGGGTGGTTATAATTTTGGCGTATCATTTCTTTTTGCATTTCCAGCATGTTGGTTGCATAGTTTTCGGTCTCGCTAATTTCATTATTACCAGGTGTTTCAACTGATGCCAATAAGCCCAAACGATCACAGGCTTCCATAACTGCTGGGTCTTGGGGATAATGTGACACACGTAAAAAATTACCGCCCATATCTTTAAGCAATTGCAAATCACTAATATGTAATGCATCTGGTAATGCATTCCCTATGCCTTTATAATCCTGATGGCGACTTGCACCTATAATTTTATACGGTTTTCCGTTAAGGAAAAAACCTTTGTCGGCATCAAAACTATACCAGCGAAAGCCAAGCGGGTTAGCAATTTCGTCTACAATTTTCCCTGATTTATCTACCAAAGATGTGATGACTTTATACAAGTACGGATTCTCGGGCGACCATAATTTAGGTCTGCTAATACTTTTAATTTGAGCTGTAAAACTACCGTCTTGTCCAGGTTTGCTTTCAACCTTTGCCACAATAGTTCCCGACGCATCATAAACCGTATTTCTTATAGTTAATTTATTTGTTGATGCTGCCGTAACTTTGCCTTTTACCTGTACCAAAGCTTTTTCTTCCGATACCTCTGGCGTAGTTATGAACACTCCTGTGGAAGCATAATTGTCGATGTCAAAATGGTTGGCGTTTGCCGCAATTAAATACACATCACGGTATATGCCTCCAAAAAAAGTAAAATCGCCGCTTAACGGAGCAATATCGTCGTTAGGACTATTATCGACTATAATGCGTAATACATTGTTCCCCGTTTGTAAAAACGAGCTTATATCAAAGCTGAAAGCCGAATATCCGCCAATATGTTTCCCTGCACTTTTTCCATTTACAAATACTTCTGTTAATTGTCCGGAACCTTCCAGATAAATATAAATACTTTTGTCTTTCCAACTAGCAGGAATAAAAACATCCTTTTGGTACCAGCCAATGCCACGGTAATAACCAGGAACATCGTCCATGACATCGTCAGTATTCCAAGTATGAGGTAAGTTAACATTCTTCCAGTACTCAGTGGCATTATTATCGGGGTCATTCCCTTTATGAAACTGCCAGTTCGTATTTATACTTTGTTTGATACGTTGGGCATGCATCGAAGTTAATAGGAGCAGACAGGCTGTTAGAACCCATAGTTTTTTTGTTGAAAAAAGGTTTGACATTCTAATGTTTTTTCGATTATACTTTTTTATTTAGGTTCTATTTTTAAATACTCTCCTTTAAAGTTTTGATTTAAAACAGTCATCACAATTAAAGATGTTTCGTTGTTCGGAATTACTTCAATTGAAGCTTTTCCGTTTGCCATTTTGATAGATTCACTTCCTGTAGGTGTTCCTTGGTTTTTTAAGGTTTTACCTCCTTCCAGACATTGAAAATAAATTCTTTCTTCGTAATCTAAACAGCGTAAATTAGCACTGTCAACAGCAATAGCCGTTACCAGATAATTTCCATTTTTTAGTTTTTCAGCGGATAATTTCAAAGAAGAGGCAACGTCATTTTTAGTATAACGATAGTTGACTTTTATAGTATCCGAAACGATTTTTCCAACTTTGTTTTGACCAATAGAAATTAAGATGTTATCTCCTTTTGTAAAATTGACATCCCAAGTTAAACCGTTTGCAGGATACAGACTAAGATTGCGTTGTTTTTTACCAAGAGATTTTCCGTTGTGAAATAAAGTTACTTTTTCGCAATTACTAAAAACACTAATGGTTCTGGGAGTATTTTCAGGTCCCTGACGCTCGGTCCAGGTGTGCGATTCGATGTAGGTAAAAGGTTCTTTTGCCCAATAACTTTTAAAAACATAATATGCATCTTTTGGATTCCCGTTTCGGTCCGTAAGTCCTTTCTGGTTCATATATGGAATGTCATCTTCTGGACGTAATGGTGTTGCAAAATCCTTAAATGCCCATTGAACATTACCCACAAAGTTTGGATTGTTTTCAGCTACATGCAAGTGCCAATCAAATAAATCAACAATATAATTCTCACTCCAGTCTCCAATTTGAGCAATGTTAGTCACTTTAGTTTGTACAACAGCCTCTTCCCAGCCTTCTGCTTTGATCACATTTTCACCCGTTATAGGGTTTTCACTATGGCGTCCTACGTGGCTGTCTCCACCATATTCCACATGCATGAAATGTTTGTATTCTTTTTTGTAAGTGTCAATTGCGTTTTGATAGCTTTTGTAATTTCCAGAATACCAGCCAGACCAGATAGAAGGGGAGAAGACATCAACAATATGAGAACCTTCATAATATTTTCTAATAGCCGTTTTTCGGGTTGGATCCTGCTGATAAGCGAAGTCATTTAATTCGTTTAAAAAGGCATTGATTTTTTGGGTATTATCACCATCAGGAAAATCAGGAAGCCAGTTTATTTCATTTCCTAAAGACCAAATAATAATACTTGGATGATTGTAATTTTGATTAATAATTTCTTTGAACATGCTTTTGGCATTGGTTTTCCAAGTTTCATTTCCAATGCCTCCTCGACACCAAGGCAGTTCATCCCAAACTAAAAGTCCAATTTCATCACAAGCTTTATACACTTCAGGATCTTGGGGATAATGTGCTAAACGTACAAAGTTAGCTCCCATATCTTTTATGGCTTTCATATCGGCCCAGTGTTGTTCATTAGTCATAGCAGCACCAACTCCAGCTTGTTCTTCATGACGATGGGTTCCACGAATTAACAAACGTTTTCCGTTAAGATAAAAAGGACCATGATCTTTAAATTCAAACCATCTGAAACCTACTTTTTCAGAAACGCTGTCCTTAATTTTTTTTTCTGATAAAATTGCTGTTAGCGTATATAAATTAGGGTTTTCAGTATCCCAAAGTTCCGGATTTTTGATATTGTCAAAAGTAATCGTTGATTGAAGATCCGAAACTGAAATAGTTTTACTGATTACTTTTTTTCCTTTTGGATTTTTAAGTGTTACTTTTAAATATAAATCTTTTGAATTGTCGAAGTTTACAATAGACGAAACAATCTGTACAGAAGCTTTTTTTGCCGAAACCTCAGGGGTTGTAATTTTTAAGTTTTCAATATGATTTTTGTATTTTGAAATAAACCAAACGTCGCGGGTGATTCCTCCGTAAATAAAAAAATCGCTTTTTTGTGAAGGTATAATTTCTGGGTTGTAACTATTATCTACGCGAACATATATCTCATTATCTCCTGTTTTAATTAGGTTTGTCACATCAATTGTAAAACCTATATAACCACCAATATGACTTCCGGCTTCTTTTTCGTTTACATAAACTTTTGTTGTAACATTCGAACCTTCAAAATACAAAGAATAACGTTGGTTTTTATCTATTTGAGGAATATTAAGTTTCTTTTGGTACCAGCTTGCGTCGCGTCGGTAACCCGGATTTAGATCTGTTGCATCTTCGGCGTTCCAAGTATGTGGTAAGTTTAAAGAAGTCCAGTTTGCGGCTTTTTGAACTTCATCGAGGTTTGACGTATTGTTTTCTAAATACAGCCAGTTTTCATTGATGTTTATTTTTGTTTGAGCAAAACTGCTCTGTGGAAGATTAAAAAAAACAAAAAGTGTAAAAATTGAAAGTGTATTATAACGGTACAGTAATTTTTTCATAGACTACAATAGGGCATTTTTTCTTAGTATCGCTTCCAGAAAATAATAATCGGCGTAGATTATGGGTTCGTCAATTTCGTCGTGTTTTGGCCAGTTTCCGGTACTATGATTCAAAAGAAATGGAGCTTTAATATTGGAATCTAAAAGGTATTGATTTGTTTGAACGGTCTTGATAATCTTATTGGCGAAAGCTAAATCCTTTTCATTTTTAGTATATTCATACAATTCATATAGCGCAGAGGCCATAATCATTGCTGCAGAAACATCACGCGCCGAATTTGGAATGCTAGGGTCTTTAAAATCCCAATACGGAATTCCATCTTCAGGCAGATTTTTATGGTTCATGAAAAATTGTGCAGTAGCTTCGGCCTGTTTTTTATAGGCTTCATTTTTTGTATATCGGTATGCCATGGTAAAACCATAAACCGCCCAGGCCTGACCACGAGCCCATACAGATTGGTCATTATAGCCTTGTAGTGTGGTTCTTTTTTGTACTGTACCAGAAATTGGATTATAATCGATAACATGATAACAGCTGTTATCTTCTCTAAATTGATTTTGTAAAGTTGTATTGGCGTGTTGAATGGCTATGTTGTGATATTTTGGGTTGCCCGATAACTTTGATGCTTCAAAAAGCAGTTCAAGATTCATCATATTATCAATAATTACAGGATAATCCCAAACTTCCTTATTGAAATCCCAAGAACGGATGCATCCCACTTTTTCATTAAATCTTGTACATAAAGTTTCGGCAGCTTTAATAATTACCACTTCGTATTCTTTATTTTTTTCTGTTTTTAGAGCTTCTCCAAAACTGCAAAATACTTTAAAACCTACATCATGTGAATCACCATTTAGACTTTCTTTTTTACTGAATGAAGTCCATTTTTGAGCTTGTTCTTTATATTTTGAATCGCCTGTAAGACGGTAAAGCTGCCAAAGGTTTCCGGCAAAAAAGCCACTTGTCCAGTCTCCTGAAGAGATTTTTCGGACACGATTATTTTGAATATTCATGCTTCTTGGAATAGCCATAGAATCAATAGGATAGTCCAACATCATTTTGTACCGTGTTTCAAGTAGATTATTTACCTCTGTAGTGGCAAGGCTTGTTTTAGAATTTAACTTGGATTTACAAGCTGTTAAAAGTAATGCAAACCCAAGGATAAAAAATATTGTATTAATTCTATTCATACCATTTACTTTAATGTTTTAATAACTCGGATTTATGAACTCTAATTTAATAATTCAAAACGGTCTCTCAAACGGATATCTGTCGAAGAGGAACCAATCATCAAATCAAAATCTCCAGGTTCGGAAACAAAATCTAATTGATCGTTGTAAAAGGACAATTTCTGATTGTCAATTGTAAACTCAATATTTTTAGATTCACCCGCTTTAAGTTTAACTTTTTGGAAATCTCTCAATTCTAAGACTGGACGAACTACCGGACCAAACTTATCTTGTAGATACAATTGTACTACTTCTTCTCCAGTAACTTTTCCTGTATTCTTTAAAGTAAAGTTGACTTTTATTGTTCCTTTTTTAGTCATCTTAGTATTAGACAATTTCAAATCTGAATATTCGAAAGTAGTATAGCTTAAACCGTACCCAAAAGGAAATTTGGGACTGTTCTTCAAGTCGATATACGCCGACACATAATTTGTAGCGGTTTCGTTTGAAGCGGGTCTTCCCGTATTAAAATGATTGTAATAAATTGGAATTTGACCTTCTTCTCTTGGGAAAGTCATTGGCAATTTTCCTGACGGATTATAATCCCCAAACAAAACATCGGCAATAGCAGTACCTGCTTCAGTACCCAACCACCAAGTGTATAAGATTGCAGGAACATTATCGGCAGTCCAATTAAACACCAAAGGACGCCCCGCATTAATTAATACTATAACAGGCTTTCCTGTAGCTTGAATAGCTTTTACTAAATCTTCTTGAACACCTGGCAAATGAATGTTGCTTCGGCTTTTGGCTTCTCCACTCATATCATGTCGCTCACCAATACTTAAAATGACAACATCTGCTTTTTGAGCTGTTGTCACTGCTTCAGCAAAACCATCTTTATTGTTTCCTTCAACTTCACAACCTTTCGCGTAAAGTAGTTTGGTATTTTTACCCACTTTGTTTTGCAATCCATCCCATTGAGAAACCACCCATTTATCGTAATTTAACTCTGGCAATTCGACAGCCCAAAAACCCATATTGGCTTTGTATGCTTTAACCATTGGTCCAATAAAAGCGATTGTTTTAGTGTCTTTAGATAATGGTAAAACATTATTTTCGTTTTTTAATAAAACAATACTTTTTTGCGCAACTTCCAGGGCTATTTTCCTATGTTCCGCATTGTTTAGTGCTGCCTGTTCTCTTTCAGGATTTGAATATTTATACGGATCATCAAAAAGGCCTAATTCAAATTTTTTACGAAGAATTCGTCGAACGGCATCATCCACTAAATCAATGGAAACTTTACCTTCTTTTACTAATTGAGCTAAATTATATCTGTATGCATTACTTTCCATATCCATGTCGCTTCCGGCAGTAATTGCGGCAAGAGCCGCCTCTTTTTTATCTTTCGCGTAACCGTGATCAACCATTTCACCAATCGAACCCCAATCAGAAACTACAAAACCCTGAAAGTTCCACTTCCCTTTCAGAATGTCTCTTTGTAAATATTTATTTCCTGTAGCCGGAATTCCGTTTAGATCATTGAACGAATTCATGAAAGTGGCTGCTCCTGCATCTAAAGCCGATTTGAACGGAGGTAAATAGGTTTCCCAAAGCATTCTTTCACTCATGTCAACCGAGTTGTAATCTCTCCCGCCAACAGCAGCTCCATAAGCTGCAAAATGTTTCACACATGCCATAACCGAATTCAGCGCGCCTAACTTAGCACCTTGAAAACCTCTAACACGAGCAAAAGCAATTTTAGAACCCAAATAAGTGTCTTCTCCAGCTCCCTCCATTACACGGCCCCAATGTGGGTCACGACCAATATCGACCATCGGAGCGAAGGTCCAATGAATTCCGCTGGCGGCAGCTTCTGTAGCCGCAATTCTTGCGGCCAATTCAATTGCTTGTAGATCCCAACTTGCGGCTTCGGCCAATGGAATTGGAAAAGTGGTTTTGAAACCATGAATTACGTCTTGCCCAAATAACAATGGAATTTTAAGACGTGATTGCATCGCCAATTCCTGATACTGTCTTGTATATTTTGTTCCGATGATATTTAACATTGAACCGACTAAACCTGCTTTTATTTCAGCTTGTTTATTTGGGTTTATCGTTATAGGTCCTGTCGCAGAGTTGTCGCCTGTGTATTGATTTAACTGACCAATTTTTTCTTCAATTGTCATTTTTTTCAATAAATCATTTACTTTTTGATCAATTGATTGCTGCGCTATTCCCATAAAAGAAAACATCAAAAGCGTTAAAACGGTTGTTTTTTTCATTGTTTTTTAGATTATTTTTTAGAACAATATTTTTTAATTGCAAAAAGAATATTGGGAATTTGCTGTTTCCTTTTTTGTTGATGGTTTTACAATATGATTTTGAAACTTTCTTTTAGCCAGAACATCTTCTAAAAATTCCAAGACGTAGTGCGGTTCTTTCTCAAATAGATACCCCGAAAATTCGTGTCCTCCATCACAAAAAGAAATTAATTCGATTCCTTTATTAAATTGTGCTGCGTAATTATACACAGAATAAGAACCAAATAACATTAACCAACCCGATGAATTTGTTGGGCAAGTATGATGTGAAGCTGTCGCATATGGAACGGTTACATCTGCGCTACCATGAGCAAAAAGCATCGGTATAACATTCTTGTTTGTAATTAAATTCATGTCCATTATAGCTCCTGAACCTCCAATGAATCCAGCATATCTAAATTCATTTGGTAAATTATTCTCATATAAATTCATCAATTTATAATCCCAATAACTTGCATGAAATCCAATTTCGGCACCTGCACTAATACCACTAATAAAAATTTTAGAGGTGGCAATATTGTAATCATTAGCGGTTTTAATTAAATAAGATGTTGCCTGCCACATATCACTAACTCCAATTTGGATTGCTTTTATTTTTTCGGTTAAAATTCCACCACAACTAAAATTTTTACCTTTCATGTATAAGGTATACGAAATACTGGCCGCGGCATATCCGTTTTGAGTTAGAAGTTTGCAAAACTCTTTTCCACTGCTGCGATCACCGCCAGAAAAACCTCCACCAAAGGCAAAAATCACCAATGGTGTTTTTTGATTTGTCTTCTTTTGAGGTAAGTACAAGTCTAAATCGAGTTTAATGGTATCGTTTTGAAAATAAGTTAGCGTTTTGACTTCTTGCGCTAAGGAACTATTAATTATAAAAAAACTAAAAAACAGTATGCAGTAAATCTTAAATCTCATCATAAGGGTTAATTTAATTACCAAATATAAGTTGCCACAGCTCCTGTTTCTAGGCTTGTAGTTGCTCTTTTTTGGTTGAATTGAATGTTAAATTTTTCTGGGTTTTCGCCATCATTTACGACTATTAATACCATTTTGCCTTCAGGCGTTTTAAAGGCAACATTAGATAAATTACCTACTTCATTACTGGCAACTCGAACCGATCCTGCGGGAACAAATTTTGAGGCATGACCAATAATATAATATCCAACTTCTCTCTTAATATTCTGATTTTGATCAATCATCAAAGCACCTTTGCAAGTTGAACAACCACCTGGCGTGAAGGGTTTATAAAACTCATCATTGGCTAATCCCCAAGAAAGAGCATTTTTACTCCAGTTACGCATTGACCCAATTACTACATTTTTTACAGACCATTTCAAATCATCTGCAAAACTGCTTCTGGAACCTGTATATTGTTCGGTAAAATATAAATCTTTGCTAGGATAAGCATCGTGAACTGTGGTCAAAGCACTGATATTACCTTCGTACAAATGAAAAGCAGAACCTGTTACAAAAGGATTTGCCTTTACATCTTTTAAAATAGTCAAAGGATATTCTGGTTTATCGCAATTGTGATCATAAACGATGATTTTGGTTTTGATTTTTGCTTTCGAGAAAGCGGGACCTAAATGATTCCCGATAAAATCGGCCTGTTGTTCTGCCGTCATATACATACTTGGGTTATTTCCCGGATGCAAGGGTTCGTTTTGCGGTGTAATAGCGTCAATTACAATTCCATGCGATTTCATTGCCTGAATATATTTTACAAAATATTCCGCATAAACTTGATAATATTTGGGTTGTAAACTTCCGCCCTTAGAACTTCCGTTGTCTTTCATCCAAACTGGAGGGGACCAGGGAGACCCCATAATTTTTATGGATGGATTTATAGCTAAAATTTCTTTTAACAAAGGCACAACATCATTTAAATCTGGACCTAAATTAAAGTGTTCCAGTTTCAAATCTGTTTGTCCTTCTGGCATATCATCATAGGAGAATACAGTTTCGTTTAAATCGGATGCTCCAATACTGATTCGTAAATAGCTAAGCCCTATGGCATCATTTTTTCTGGAAAATAATTCTTGAAGCAGTGCCTCTTTTTTTGCTTTATCCAGCTTTAAAATGGTCTGGGCACTTCCTCCAGTTAAAGAAAATCCGAAACCTTCTATTGTTTGAAATTTTTTAGAAGGATTTACTTCAATGGTTTGATCTGAATTAGTTTCTGCACTAAAAATTAAATCATCTTGCTTTTTAAGCTTTGAAGATTCGTCTGCAGTTGTAATCCAAGATGCAACTTTGCCAGAATTAGCTATCGAATTTTTTGAAGATCCGCATTTTATTTGCATTACAATAAGCGGTAGTAAAACTAGGATTTGAAGTTTTCTGTTAATTTTTTTCATTTTAATCTATTTCTATTAAGACAGGTAAATGATCCGAGGGATATTTTAAATCTTTAGAATCACTTAAAACCGCATATTTTTGAACTGTAAGTCCACTGTTTTTTGATATAAAAATGTAATCCAGTAACAAAGTTACAGGCTCATTGTGTTTGAAATTATTAAAAGTTCCGTATGGTCCAAAAGGTTTCTCTTTTGATATATCTCTCGTATCATCCATCACTTTTTTTACTTCGGCTATCTGCGGCGTTTCAGGTTCTGAATTGAAATCACCCATTAAAAAAACAGGATATTTTTTAGTGTTTGCCTCTTTCATTTTCGAAAGAATCAGCTGAATACCTTTGACTCTTGCCTCATTACCCATATGATCAAGATGGACGTTAAAAACCCAAAACATTTTTTTAGTTTTTAAATCTTTAAAAAGGCCATAAGTACAAACTCTGTTGCAAGCCGCATCCCAGCCTCTGGAAACTACATTTGGCGTTTGTGACAACCAGAATGTATTGGATTCTTCTACCTTAAAACGATTTTTTTTGTAATAAACAGCGCAAGCTTCACCAGTTCCTCCTTCTTCTCTTCCTATTCCAAATTTGGCATAATTTGGCAAAGCCGATGCGATATCGGTTACTTGATTTGGTGTTGCTTCCTGAGTTCCAAAAATATCAGGACTATAAAATTGTATTTGGGAAGTAAAATAATCCTTTCGATAAGGCCAAGCATTTTCTTTGTCGGAGGCAACGTCTAAACGAATGTTATAGGTCATTATTTTTAAGTTTTGACCATAAAACGAACCACTTATCAAAAGCATTACCATTAAAACAATTGTACTTATCTTTCTCATGTCTAAAAATTTTACTCTCTAAAGGTATTATTTCATTAGCCATAAATGAAAAATTAACTAAAAAGTTAGGTTAATTATACACTCTCAAATAATCAATTTCAAATGTAGATGATGTGAAATTTGGATCAACATCACCTCCCCAAACGCCTCCCATGGCTAAATTTATTATTAGATAAAAGTTTTTATTGAATGGGAATTTATCCGAATTTTGAAAAGTATAATATAAGACATCATCAACATAAAACTTAATATCGGTAGCAGTCCAATTTGCTTTATAAATATGAAATTCTGTATTACTATTAGGAACTTTTATAATTCCGGTGTCAGGCGTATTTCCTGATCTTCCTGGTGAATGCAACGAAGAGTGATTTTGATTTAAATTTTTCCCCACAGATTCTAAAATATCTAACTCTCCACAAGCTGGCCATCCTACACTACCAATATTACTGCCTAACATCCAGACAGCTGGCCATGTACCAACTCCAGTAGGTACTTTTGCTCTTACCACAATTGTACCATAAGTAAATTCGAATTTTCCATTGCTTTCTATTCTTCCAGAAGTAAACTTTCCTTTACCATAATCTTCTCTAAGTGCTGTGATTTTCAAAACGCCGTCTTCAACTTTTATATTCTTTGCACGGGTGGTGTATGATTGAAGTTCGTTATTAACATAACCTGGATCCCAAGTTTGAAAATTCCATTTAGAGACATCAGGAGCACCATCAACATTAAACTCATCGGACCAAATTAATTTTGAAGTAACATTAACAACAACTACAACCGAAGAACTAATAAAATTCACTCCATTATAGGCAGACACATAAACCGTAAAAGTATTCGTTCCAGCCGTTTTAAAAGTATACGAAAACTCTCCAGAGGTTTGTTCAATTGTTTTACCATCAACCAATATTTTATACGAAACCGCATTATTAGCAGTGATTTTAAAATTCACTAGTCCGCTTCCATCGCCATTAGGATTTACTTCAGATGCACCCACAACAGTTGCTTTCACTGACAAATTTGAAGGTATAACTACAGGCGTTTCATTTGAACTGTTGTTTCCACTGCTGCACGATTGAAAAATAAATAATAAGACAAAGGTCAAAAAACCTGTTCTATTGATTGTATTTTTTATTTTTTTCATTTGTTTTTATTTTTTAGAAACACTTTTTTTACCATCCAAAAAATCTAAGTAATTCAAATTGAATCCACCTTTTTCAAAAACCACTTTTATTTTATTTTCTCCTGTATTTAATTCTAGGTTAGATAAAATAATAGTTTCCCATTTATCATTTCCGCCAGTTGCAGGCAATGTTATGGTTTTTGATTTTACTCCATTTTTTGTTTCTAAATGAATTTGTCCTTCTGCATTTTCACTTGAATAACGTATCGCAACATTGTATTTGTTTTGTTTCTTAACCTGTGTCGTAAATTGTAACCATTCTCCATCTTCAATATAGGAAACCTGATAACCGTTTGATCCGGCATCTTTGCAAGGCAGAATGTCAACACCATCATTTCGCATTGTATTTCCTTTATTCCATTGTTCAAAATTTCCGGTTTCAACCCTGTAGTTCACAAAATCTTTATCGGAATAAGCAAATCTATTTGTTCCTAAATCATATTGAGTGGCAATGATTTTTCCTGGAATGACATGATTTTTATACGGTTTGGTATCATTTGTCTGTACTTGTCTGAACATCGCATCGATCACGTCTGGTTTAACCGTTACGTTTTCCATTTTGTAATTATCTGCCATTTTCATTAAAGCTTTTTTAGAAAATGCTACTGATGGTTTTTGACCGCCCTCTTTCCAGTATTTTAGCAATACATCATATTCCGGAATTTTTGTTACTGAAGTTACACCCGCAATATTTTCAATTTTTTTCATTGGCCAAAAAGCCCATCCAATATTATTGCTTTCCACTAATGTAAGAGCATCTTTAAACCAAACATTTGAATTTTCTCCACTTTCTCCTAGCCAGATTGGAACATTGTATTGGGTTCTGTAATCCAACATTTTTTGGATTGATTCTGTAGTGTTGTAATTCCAGTATTTATGAAAACTCAATGCCATATTTTCATCCCACAAAGGAAAAATCCCGTTGTAATTATTTCCCCAGCAATTCCCTTCAATAATTACTAAGTGATTTGTATCAACTTCGCGAATTGCTTTTGTAACGGCAACCATAAGAGCTCTCAAAGGTTCATTTAGGCTTTCATCGCATCCATTTTTATTGGATCCAGTAAAATTCCAGTTTGGTTCATTAATGATGTCGTAACCTCCAATCCAATGATTGTCTTTGTATCGAGAGGCCAGTTTTCTCCATAAAGCAATCATTTTTTTCTGATTCGCTTCACTTTGCCATAAGGATGGTTTTGTAGTGTCATAGTCAGAAATTGCAGCATCATTTCCCTGTCCGCCAGGGGTTGCATGCAAATCCAAAATCAAGTAGATTTTATTGGCCTCACACCATTTCAACAAATTATCCGTCATGGTGAAACCTTCTTCTATCCAAGTTATTTCTCCATTTTTTTCTTCTTCAATTGGCGGAGTATAAAGGTTATAATGCATTGGAAGACGAATTGAATTGAAACCCCAAGCCGCCAGCGAATCGATATCTCTTTTTGTGATTCCGTTTGCTTTGTAAGCAGCATAAAATTCTTTTGTGCCTTGTTCTCCAATAACATCCTGAATTTTTTGTTTGATTTGATATTGTGGACTCGCAAAAGGTTGTGTTTGTAGCATATAACCTTCCTGAACCATCCAGCCGCCAAGACCAAGGCCTCTTAGTATTATGTTGTTTCCATTTCCGTCAACAATTTTTTGTCCATCTCTATGCAGAAATCCTTGTCCCAAAACTGTAATGGAAAACAAAAGCTGTAATGCAATTATTGCTTTTTTCATCTGAAAATTTTTTATTTTCCGTTATAATTGATTTGATTATTGCCAAGTATACGTTCCTACTGCTCCGCCATCTAATGAAGTTGTAACCCATTTTCCATCAAATTTGATGTTGAACATTTCAGTTGCTGATCCGTCATTTTCAACAATTAAAACTTTTGAACCTGAGGGCGTAATAAAAGCAACATTTTGTAAACTTCCGCTTGTGTTACTATCAATTCTGATAGAGCCTGTCGGAACAAATTTAGAAGCATGAGCAATAATATAATAAGCTACATTGCGCTGAAAACTATCGTTAGACGTAACGGTTAAAGCACCTTTACATTCTGTGCAACCACCATTTGTATGAGGTTCAAAATTACTGTTGTTTGCTAAATTCCATTCTAATGCATTTCTACTCCAGTTACGCATTGAACCAATAACAACATTTTTAAGGTGCCATTTTAAATCTCCTGCGAAACTTCCTTTTGAAGAAGTATATTGTTCTGTAAAATAAATGTTTTTATCAGGATACGCATTGTATACGTTTGAAAGCGCATTAATATTCCCAGCATACAGGTGAAAAGCTGATCCGTCAACAAAAGGATAAGCTGCTGCATCAGCCAAGATAGTTTTTGGATAATTTGGCACATCGCAGTTATGATCATAAGTAATAATCTTTGTTGTAAGATTTGCCGTTTGGAATGCTGGGCCTAAATTATTTTTTATGAAATCTGCTTGCTCTAAAGCTGACATTTCCATACTTGGAGTATTATAAGGGTTTAAAGGTTCATTTTGAGGCGTAATGGCATCAATTGCAATTCCTTCAGCTTTCATTTCTTGGATGTATTTCACAAAATATTTAGCGTAAACATCATAATATTGTGTTTGTAACCTTCCTGCTTTGAAGCTATACTCCGTTTTCATCCAAAGTGGAGCTGTCCAAGGTGTGGCTAAAATTAAAATCTTTGGATTAATAGCCAAAATTTCTTTAAGAAGAGCAATTACCCCATTTTTGTCTTTGTCTAAACTGAATTTAGCCAAATTTAAGTCGGTGTCGCCATTTGGGATATCATTGTATGTAAATGTATCAGCATGCAAATCAGATGCTCCAATACTAATTCGGATATAACTTATTCCGATTGAAGTGGCTGATGAACCAAATAATTCTTGTAAAAGAGCCGCTTTTTTTGTGGTATTTAATTGATTGATAACATCGGCGCTTCCACCTGTTAAAGTATATCCAAAACCATCTACCGTTTGGTATTTTTGAGCTGCATTTACTTCAATATTTAGATAACCATTTACGGTAGTGCCAAAACCTAATGTGCCAGTTTGTTTTGCCAATAAAACGGTTTGATCTCCTTTTGTAAGCCAAAAATCAACATCATTTTTTACAGTAACCGGTGGTGTGACTGGTGGTGTAACTGAAGGAGTATTTTCGACAGCATCATTTGAGGAAGAACATTTTACTTGTGCAAATATTGCTAAAGCAAAAAATAATGCTTTTAAAATATTTTTTAGGGTCAATTTCATTTTTGTAGTTTTTAGCTAAAAGTGCAACTAGCAAACAATGGTTTGCAGGGGCTGAACTGGATTTTTATAGTGGTTTAAGTTGCTACTCATTAAATTATTATACCGTATTATCTGATATATGATTGCAATGATTACAACTTTTCTACCAGTATTCTTACATGTTTTGCTCAATAAGGTTATATTACTAATGATTTTGCAAATACCTCGGCAAATACACCTGTAATATGCTCCACCAATTCCTCAAAAAGTTTGATTTCCGTTTTCAGCAACAGAATCAACTTTGCAAGATTAATAAA
Organism: Flavobacterium sp.; assembly: GCA_023259675.1. Taxonomy (GTDB): domain Bacteria; phylum Bacteroidota; class Bacteroidia; order Flavobacteriales; family Flavobacteriaceae; genus Flavobacterium. The sequence continues at coordinate 135,367 of JALRGT010000003.1, read as the reverse complement.
CTAATGTTTGTATAGCATGTGCAGGAATTTTTACTACTGTTTGTTCCGTACCAATAATCAAATTATATTTGATTTCTTTATTAGATTGGTTCATGACAATTGTTGCCATTGTTCCGTCAGTATTTAAAAATGAAGTGCTTAATAAATTACTTCTACTCGCTGCAGTGCTAACTCTCACTGCATTTAATTGTATGAATTTTGAAAAATGTCCAATATAATAATAGGATGGTGTATAAATTAATTCACCAGTTGTTGTATCAGCATGAATAGGTGAGAAGCAGAAATTACCAACATGATTTGGTCCTCCGTTTTGATCCAAAAGAATGTTCCAATCTGTCCAAGCAGCAGTTCCGTTGTTAAAATCATTAATCATAGACGTTCCGTAACGTTCTCCGTTACCCCAAAATTGATATTTTGCTGCATCAAATTTTTCTATACAACCTTCTGTAAACATTAAGCCTTTGTCAGGGTATGCTTCATTTACTTTTGCAACATTGTCAAACATTAATGCGCCTCCTGACCAATTTTCATACCAGTGAAAACCCATTCCCCAAACATATTTTGAAGCTTCAGGATCAGAATAAATTACATTAGCTCTGTAATTCATTAAGTCACGATTATGATCCCAAGCAATAATTTTTACGTCCCCTAATTTTTCTTTTTTCAAAGTTGGTCCAAGGAAATTTTTAATAAAATCTCTTTCGGCTTCAGCTGTGTAAATGCAAGATTCCCATGTTTGAACAGCCATTGGTTCGTTTTGAATAGAAGTTCCCCAAATAGGAATTCCTTCTTTCTCATAAGCTTTTATAAACTTGACATAAAAATTTGCCCAGGTCTGATAATATTCCGGCAATAATGTTCCGCCTTTTAGGACGTTTTTATTGCTTTTCATAAAAGCATTTGGTGACCACGGCGCAACATAAGTCATTAATTTACCACCGGCAGTTTTTATGGCTTCTTTTATTAATGGAATGCGATATTGTCTATCATGATCAATAGAAAAAGTTTTTAAATCTTTATCTCCTTCTTCGATATAGGAATAACTTCCACTGCTAAAATCAGAACTTTGTATCGTTGTTCTTAGCAATGAATAGCCAATGCCTTTTTGTTTATCGTAATAAGCATTTAAAAATTCTTTTTGTTTTTCTTTTGATAATGTAGCATAAACTTCAGCACTGGCATCGGTAATTGCACCTCCAATTCCCATAAAACTTTGAAATGTCTTTTTTGGTTCTACAAATATCGAAACTTCAGTTTCTAAAGGTTGATGTGCAGTTACAAAATCTAAGTTGTCTGTCTTTGTTAGTCGTAATTTGGAATTTTCAGCTGTTGTATAAACTGTGATTTTCTTTTCTGTAGTTGTAAACCCCGGCTTCATTTTGTTTTGCTGCGCAAATGCAGAAAATGTGAATAATAAGCACAGAATTTTATAGCTATTTTTTTTCATTATTTTTATTTTGGAGTAATGTTTAATTTTTTAAAATAGCCCGTAAACACAAGGAATACAGGCTATTTAACAACCAAACCTAACTATTATTTTCCTCGTAATTCTACTTTACTTATCTTGATACCGTCTGGAGTAAAAGTATTTCCTCCACTACGGATTAGTAAGTATATTTTTCCTGTTGTGTCAAATTTTACAACGTTACTAACTGTTTTTGTAACATCATTTTTAACACAACCTACTGCTGATAATCTTCCAGAAAAAGCAGATTTAGCACAACCGTCCCAAGTACTTAAACCCATAACTTTGTTATCTTTATATTCTACTCCTGCAACTGGAGTAGATTTTCCTGCGTATACTTCAAACCAAGTTTCGTCGGAACCGCTTGGGCAAGAAACAAGCATGTCAATTGTATATTCTTTATCTTTTACAATATCAATTGCCTGATAAATGCCTTCTTGTGCCCATCCTCCAGGAGAGTGTATTGTTGCACTATTATCGGCATACGACCAATAAGCCGCTCCATTTGCGCTCAGATTCAATACGGTCCATTTTGCTTGATCTGCAGTTGTTGCAAAAGTACCTCCTTGTACTAAGTTTCCTTTTTGTGGGTCAGATGTAGCAACGACAATTTCTTCTGTAGTTGTTGCTGTAGCACCACCTATTCCTACTGCGGTATGTGATATGGTATAAGTTCCTGCATCTGGTAAAGATATTTTTTCAGTAAATTTTCCAGTGTATTGTCCATCACCAATATCCCATTTAGACAGAATCACTCCTTTGGTTTGTGCAGATAAAAGATAGGTATTAACCTCACCAGTTACTGGAGTTACACTAAATGAAGCATCAATATTTGTATCTGTTAAACCATTTCCGTTGCCTGTGCCAAATTCATCAGGCTGACAACTTACTAGTGTGCCTAATGATATAACAAACATTAGGAAAACACTTCTTTTTAAAATTTTATTTAGGTTCATACGTTTAAATAATTAGTTATTATAATTTGGATTTTGAACAATTTTAGTGTTCTCTAATTCTTTTAAAGGAATTGGCCAGATTTCATTTTTTCCAGCTGTAAAACCTCTGTTGGCTAAAACCTCTGCAGCTTTATTTGTTCTCACTAAATCGAACCAACGATGTCCTTCACCTGCTAACTCTAATCTACGTTCCAGCATGATTGCATCAATAGAAACAGGTACAGAACCTAATCCCACTCTTGCTCTAACAGCATCCAATAATGCTTGGGCTCTGGCTCCGGTTCCTCCTAATGCTTCTGCTTCCATCAAATAGGTGTCTGCTAAACGAATTGCATATACATCTTGTTTGTAATTTAAAGCTGTAGCACCACCACCTGTAGATGCATCGGAATTTAATGGCATAAATTTTTTCAAGAAATAGCCGGTATCCGCAAAAGCGGGAGCCCAATCAGCAACACCATCTGCTTTGAGTGCTTTCATATCTAAAATAGTAGAATCAAAACGAGGGTCTCCTTTTAAAACATCATATAAACTTTGAGTTACAGTATTAAAACTCCATCCTGAAACATAATCAGGAGCTGGCGAATTAGCTGGTCTAGTATAGCCTCTAGGTCCAACCATAATGTTGATAGAGTTTCCTTCGTCGCTTCCACTGCCCCAAAATCCCCAGTCGGCATTACTTTTATCGGTATGAACAATTTCGATAATTGCCTCAGAATTAAACTTGTTGCTTATTTTCCATAAATCAGCATAATTAGTAACTAATTTATATCCATACATACTTGTCTGTCCAGGAGTTCCATTAACTTCAGCTAATTGAGCTGCTGCTAAACTGTTTTTCCCTTCATATAATAAAACTTTCCCTAACAATGCTTTTACGGCACCTTTTGAAAAACGTCCTCCTTCAGTACTAACAACAATGGTATTTGGCAAACTTGGAAGTGCCTCTTCAAGATCTTTCTCTATTTGCGCATAAACTTCTTCTGGTGTTGCTTGTAAAACATTATAAAATTCACTTGTTGGAAGTGGTTCTAATATTAAAGGAATGTTTCTAAACGTACGCAACAATTCAAAATAATAGTAGGCACGTAACGCTTTGGTTTCAGCAGTAAATCGAGCTTTTTTGGTTTCGTCCATTGGAACATTTGGGAGTTTTTGAAGCAAGATATTGGCTCTAAAAATTCCTTGATAGAAATCATTCCAAAAACTACTTGGAATTGTTACTTGACTGATTGTATAATCGGAAAAAGCATGAATTCCGATACCATCAGTGGCTCCTCCACCTCCAGCAAAAAAATCATCAGATCCAGAGTTAAGCATACAAACCATATTCTCAAATCCTCGTGATTGTTTTCCTAAAACATCATAAACTGCAACAAGTCCCGAATAAGCTTGATTTTCATCTTTGTAATAATTATTCTCTAATTCTGTTCCTTTTGGTTCAACAGTTAAAAAGTCTTCACTACAGGATGCTGTTGTTAAAAGCACTCCAAATGCGAAAAGTGAATATTTTATATTTTTTATTTTCATGATACTTTTTTTTATATTAAAATTGTAGATTAACCCCTAACATAAATGTTTTGGCTTGTGGATAAAATCCTCTGTCAATACCCATTACACTTCCACCAATTTCTGGGTCGTATCCTGTGTATTTAGTGAATGTAAATAAGTTTTCTCCCGTTAAGTAAATTCTTGTTCTGCTTAATCCGACTTTTTTAATAACATCAGATGGCAAGCTGTAACCAAATTGAATAGTTTTAATTCTTAAATAATCACCATCTTCTAGATAAAAATCTGAAGGATTATTGAAGTTTTTATTCGAATCGTTACTTGTTAATCTTGGATATGTATTAGAACTTCCTTCTCCTGTCCAACGACCTAAAGCTGCTGTTTGATAGTTTGCATTTGCAATATCAAGTCTTCTTAATCCTTGGTAAATTTGATTTCCTGCTGCTCCTTGTCCAAAAACCAGTAAATCAAAATTTTTGTAATCTAAATTCACTGTAAGTCCATAAGTATACTTAGGGATTGGTGTTCCTATATATGTTCTGTCATCTGCACTAATAGACCCATCGCCATTAATATCTTGCCAACGGAAATCTCCAGGCTTAGCATTTGGTTGGATTAAACCTCCAGAGGTATTTGTATAAGCTGCTATTTCAGCCTCGTTTTGAAAAATTCCTTGTGTTTTAAAGCCGTAAAAAGCATTGTAGGCATGTCCTACTTCAACTCTTGTTATTGGATAAGTACTTGACTGTACCGTTTGTCCTCCTGATAAAAATTGAATACCATTTCCTAAATAAGTAACCTCATTTTCTAAGTAAGAAAGATTTGCATTTACAGCAATATTTAATCCACCTACTTTTTTACGGTAACCAAGTTCAAAATCTAAACCTGTGTTTTCCATGTCAGCAATATTTCCAACAGGATTTCCTGTAGAACCAATATATCCCGGTAAAACAACGTTCTGAAGGATTCCGGTTGTTTTTTTAATGTACCAATCCATTGAGAAATTGAAATTTTGAAATAATGTTGCATCAAAACCAATGTTTGATTGGCTCGTTTCTTCCCATTTCAAATCGGGATTTGACGGTGCATTAGGACTGTTACCAATTGTTACCGAACCTGAATTACCAATAGTGTAGTTTCTACCACCACCAATAGTGGCTAGATATCTAAAATCTCCAATAGCATCATTTCCAGTAACTCCATAACCTCCTCTAAATTTCAATTGAGTCACGATGTTATTCTCTTTCCAGAAATCTTCTTTAGAAGCCACCCATCCTAAAGAGAATGATGGAAAAGTTCCATATTTGTTATTAGATCCAAAACGAGAAGACCCATCTCTACGAATAATACCAGTTAAAAGATATTTTTCTTTAAAGTCATAATTTAGTCTAGAAAATAATGAGGTAACTATGTGTTCTGTACCTGTATAAGCTGATGCGATAATTTGTTCTGACGGTATACTATAGTTAAAAGAAGCATCTTTATAACTAGATACAGGCAGATTGTTGTAGGTGACATTAGTTCCGCTAGTAATGTTATCTACATAAGAACCTTGACCAACTAAAATACTAAAATTATGATCAATAAGTTGTTTACTATATGATACAATATTTTCTATATTCCAACCAAATCCTTTATTGGTACCTCTAGAAAGATTATTTTGTTGAATTATAAAAGTTGAGTTCAAATAGGTAACTGGTGTAAAACTTTCATATCCCCAATAAGCTAATTTACCACCTAGAGTACTTCTAAATTTTAAACCTGAAATGGGCTCAATTTCTAAATATGCATTACCAACAAAGTTATCGGACCAACCGTAGTTGCCTAATCGAGTTTGTGTGTAAGCTAGAGGGTTAGACATTTCTTGAGTAACCCATGGGGAAATTCCGTAAGGATTACCGTTTGCATCCCTAAAAATTCCATTTTGATTGCTATATGGTGCGCCATTAGCACGAACTGGGTCAGTTTCAACAATAGGAGTTATAGGGTCTAAATTGATAGCTGAACTTAAGGGTCCACCAAATTCACTGTTCGTATTTCCTAAACCAACATTATTCTCTCTAGAATATCCTAATGTTTGCCCAAAAGTCACGCCTTTAGTAATTTTATGAGTAGAGTTTAAACGAATATTTTTTCTAGTATAATTTGAAATATCAGTCGTTACGATTCCTTCTTGATCCAAAAGACCGAAAGAAGCATAAAAAGTTGAAACATCATTTCCTCCGCTTAAACTTAATTCATGTCCAACCCTTTGCGCACTATTATTAAAAATAGCATCTTGCCAATCACTTCCCTTTCCAAATGATTCAGGATTAGTGAATCGTATACTATTACCTCCAGCAACTAACGACTCGTTAATCAAAGTAGCATATTGCTCTCCATTTAATAAATCAAGTTTTCTCGCAGCTTTAGAAACTCCTGAATAGCCGTTGTAATTAACACTTAACTTTCCTGATTTGCCTTTTTTTGTGGTTACGAGGATCACCCCAGTTGCGGCTCTTGCTCCATAAATAGCTTGAGAAGCAGCATCTTTTAAAACCTCGATAGAAGCAATGTCAGATTGATTCAAAAAACCGATACCACCAGCATCAACAACAACTCCATCAACAACCCATAAAGGTTCGTTATTGCCAAATGTAGTAATACCACGAACTCTAATTGTAGCTGAAGAACCCGGTTGTCCTGAGTTAGCGGCTATTGTAAGCCCAGAAACCCTACCCTGTAGCGATTGTTCTACTCTTGTTATTGGTAAATCTTTTAAATCGGAAGCTTTAATACTAGAAATTGCTCCAGTTACAACCGATTTCTTTTGGGTTCCGTATCCAACTACTACAACTTCATTTAATGATTGAGATTCCGGTTTTAATTGAATTAAAATTTTTGTTCTTCCATTTACAGTTTCATTAACGGTAGTATATCCTATAAAAGTAACTGTCAAAATACCGTTTGAAGGTGCTTGTATTTGGAATTTTCCATCAAAATCTGATGCAACTGACTTCGCGGTACCTTTTAATACTATAGTGGCCCCTGGAATTGGCATTCCACTTTCATCATTTATCATCCCATTTACAGTGACATCTTGTGCCACAGCTATAACCGAGAATAATAAAGAGAAAATGCAAAAAATAAGTAATTCTGTTAATTTCATTTTTTTCATTTTTCTAAAATTTGGTTAATTAATTAGTAATTTGATGCAATTATATATCTATTTTTTTTTATTCGATAATTTTTAATCCTTACAAAAACACATCAAATTAAATAAACAACATTACAAAAACACATCATATAAAAATTAAAGTATTGATATACAAATTATTATGATTATTAAAACCTTGTTACTAAAATGTTAATATAAAAAAAAACCATACATTTACTTAAAACTAAGTATTTCGGTTAAAAAAACATTTTAATTCATTTGTAAACTTGTTTACTAAACGGTCAATAAACATCATATATGAATTACTCACAATTTTTTATATTGTAAATTATGAATTTAATAAAAACAAAATTTTTACTAATATTGGCATTTTTATGCATGTTACAACTAGAAGGGCAAGTAAAAAAGATTGGCCTTCCAGATATTAGAAATTATAAAAAAACAGATTATAAGGGAGGAACCCAAAACTGGTCTATTGATCAAGACAGTAATGGAAATATGTATTTTGCCAACAATAACGGATTGCTGCAATTTGACGGATCCAGTTGGAAAAAATATACATTACCGTCGTCAAATGCAATCAGATGTCTAAAAATTCATTCCTCAGGTAGAATTTATATAGGAGGTTATAAAGAATTTGGATACTTTAAACCGGACAGTAAAGGAATTTTAAAATACACATCCCTTTCTGAACTTGCTCTTACCACAAATGTTAAATTGATTGACTTTGTATGGAAAATACACTTCTATGGGGATGCCGTAATTTTTCAATGTTTTGCCGGAGCCTATATATACAAAAACAACCATTTAACTTCCGTAAAAGCTCCAACCAATTTTCAGTTTTCATTCTCATTAAATAATAAAATATATTTCCAAGACGGGAAATTGGGTATTCTTGAATATTCAAATAATAAATTACGTAGTCTAAAAAATACAACTTTATTAAACAATACTGAAATTTGGGGCATGTTCCCATTGGATGACAAAATACTTATTGCAACAATTGAAAAAGGACTTTTTATATTAGAAAATGAAAAATTAACTCAATGGGAAACAGATGCGAATGAATTTGTAAAAAAAAATAACTCATTAGGAGGTGTAAGTATTTCCAATAAATATATTGTATTGAATAGTGTTCTCAATGGATTGATAATTTGTGATTATAACGGTCGAATTATTCAGCATATTAATCGAGATAAAGGGCTTCAAAACAATACTGTTTTATCCTCATTTGTGGATAATAAAAAAAACTTATGGTTAGGCCTAGACAATGGAATTGCGTATATAAATGAAACGTCTCCATTTACTTATTTTGGGTTTAGTTACGACATAAGTTCTGTTTATTCCTCTGTTATTTATAAAAATAATCTGTATGTTGCTACAAACCAGGGGGTTTTTTATCATTCATGGAATGCCGATTTTAAGGAAGATGTCTTTAAAATGGTACAAGGTGCAACCACTCAATCTTGGAATGTTCAAGTGATAAATGACCAACTTATTTGTGCAAATAACCGAGGAGCATTAATTATAAAAAACGGTACTACATCAGAAATGCTTGATAATCAGGGTTATTTTGGTTTCAAAGAAATCCCAAACAATCCCAAATACATCATAGGCGCAAACTATGGTGGTTTTGCAATTTTTGAAAAAACACTAAACGGAATTAAATTTAGAAATCAAGTTAAAGGTTTTCAGAAATCTTCCATTAGTTTTGAATTAGACAAAAACTATTTATGGCTCAAAAAAGATTCTTATCTATACCAATTACAACTTTCTGACGATTTAACTCGATTTACTACAATTAAAGAAATAGATAACTTATCAAAAAAACATAAAGGGATTACAAGCATTCAGAAAATAAATAATATTGTGTATTTTCAAACGCAAAACCATTTTTATACATATTCCGACGAACAAACTCTTTTTTTTGAAGATCAAAAATTCAGTTTATTGTTCAGTAAAACACCAATAATAAGTGAATTAAGTCAAGATCAGTTGGGCAACCTCTGGTATGTTTTCAAAGAATCCTTGGGAGTTTTAATAAAAAACGGAAATTCATATAAAAATCAAATTGATACATTTTCAAATTTAACAGGGAATCTAATAGAAAATTATCTTTCGGTAAATGCTATTGATAAAGACAATATCTTTATTGGTTTAACAGATGGGCTCGCTCATTACAGCCCAGGAGCTTTAAGTAATATGAATGTAAAACCCAATGCATTTATTAGAAGTTTTTCTTTTCTGGGTGATACTGTTATGACTGGAAATGGGAAAATCAACTTAGAAACTTTAGACGTTCCATATTCTTCCAATCACGTGAAATTTACATTTTCATCCCCAACTTATGAAAATCTTGAAAACGTCAAATATTCATATAAACTAGCTCCTTTTGATGAAGATTGGAGTCCTTGGTCCAATATAACATTAAAAGAGTATACTAATTTACGCGAAGGGAAATATACCATGATGCTAAAAGTACGCAATAGCTATGGAGTTCAATCTAAACCAACGTTTCTGTCTTTTAGCGTATCACCACCTTGGTACAGACATTTTATCGCATACATTGTTTATGTCATATTAATACTTGTAAGTATTAAAGTGACTTCAGATAGAATTAAAATGAAAATCAGAAAGAATAAATATTACGAAACGATTGAACAGCGACGTTTGTATTTAGAAAAAGAATCTAGAATAAGAAAAGAACAATATGAACTTGAAAAGGAAATTGAAAAACTAAAAAATGATAATCTAAAAATTCAACTTTTATCTAAAGACAAGGAGTTAGTGACAAATTCTTTACAAGTTGCTAAAAAAAATAAAATTCTGAATGGTATAATTAATAAGATTAAAGATATAGATATCAATAAATTGGATGAGGATTCTAAATTTCAAGTTACACGACTTAATAAGAGTATTGCTAAAGAAGTTAGCAATGATAAAAGTTGGAAAGATTTAGAAAAACATATTAAAAATGTTCATTTTGATTTCTTAAAACGTTTAAAATTGAAACATCCAACGATATCTCCTAGGGAATTAGATCTTTCGACTTATTTGTTGATGAACATGTCTACTAAAGAAATTGCAGAAATTATGAATATTTCTTCAGGGGGTGTTGAGCTATCCCGCTATCGTTTAAGAAAAAAATTAGGCCTAAACAAAAAGGAAAATCTGGTTGGATATTTGATGCAGATATAATAAAATTGCATTCATTCTATTCCAGTATTCCAATACTTGGCACCTTGAATTTATACCAATTATATATAGTATTGAATTACAGCCGCTGACTTTGCTGAAAAATTTTAAAATTAAGGAATCGAAACAGCCTTGTTTTGAAGGGGATGAAAGAAAATTTGAGACACATGTTTTGTAAAATCATTGTACCGTATTATTATGCGGAATTCGAATAATATGAGATAGTTTTCAATTAAAAAACCCTTGTAAAGTCTGTTCTTACAAGGGTTTTTTTGTTCTGTTTTGTGGAGAATATCGGATTCAAACCGACCACCTCTTGCCAAACCCGTGATCGTTACTGAAGTTCTTTCCAGTCTATATAAAGAATCTAAAATCATAGGCTTTGTTTCCAAGTTCCTCTAATTGTTTTCCCATTACCGAGAGTCTTTTTGAAAAGTCAATTGTTACTGGCATTGTCTTATATAATTCTGCTCCGTTCCAATTCATCTTCGTTAATTTTAAAATGTCGCTAGCAACTGTTTCAATCGGATCTGTCCCTCTAAATCTTTTAATCAGCAAAGGTGTTGGGATGCCTCTTTTTCCTTGATAATATGGTTTAAGTAATTCATTACTTTGCACTAAACCATGTGTCCAAAGCAAAAAACTAAATTCGTCTAATTGAATGATTGTTCCTCTGTCTATCGGAAAGCCGTCAAATTCGTGTTTACCTGTAGAATGATTCTTTTTTAGCTTAATGGCTCTCCAATTGCTGAACTGTTGAATTTGCAAAAGCTCAATATTGTCAATTCCTTCAAGTGCATTACATATTCCGTCAATTTCTTCACGGGTATAATGAGTTGTCTTATGAAGTACCAACTTTTTAAGTCCAATTACTGGGTCTATTTTATGATATGTGTTTCGGATATTGGTTACTAAACGAAATGCATCATCTTTGCTCATAAAAGGATTTTTTCCAATCAAAACGGGTTTTTCAATGGGTTGAAGTAAAAAGCGTAAACCATTTCCATTTCCATCAAAAATCTGACTACTTCCTAGAACGACTTTGTTTCTTGCATTTTGTCGAATGGCATAACCCAATCCAACAAAAGCAGTTTCCGTGTTATCCGTTTTAACTTTCCAAGGTGTGCCATTTGATTTTACATAAATACCCAATGAAAGCCACCATTTTACTTTTGCTTGGTCACCATATGAAATTGATTTATCTTCTATGAATTGAAGTCGTAAACCTTTCTTAACGGCATACAATTTAAGTGAATCGTGAAGGTCAAAATAGATTTGTTCGTTTTTGAGTTCTCTGAAATTTTTCCAAGCATTTGGTATGTAAACTACAACACAGTCAATTTCGTTCTGCTTTAAAGAAAGGTTGTCAATTTTGCTTTTTATATGTTCATAAAACTGAATCGCTGAATACTGCTTTATTTCCTGACTATTTATGGCTACAACAAATTCACTTTGAATGGAAGTAGGAATAACCAAATGCTTTTTAAACACAGCATCGAAGCCAGGATAATCTTTTAAATATTCTTTTTCAGTTGTCGGGCTTACAGGATTTAGCAATGATTCTAAATGTGATTTTAGTTTTTCAAAACCTGTATCAGGAGCAATTATTGCCAACTGAATTTTTGAAGCAACACCATTAGTTCCGAAACTTTCTTCCAGTGGTCCTAACAGTTTCAATCCGTTTATGGGATGAATTGATTGTTTGGTTTCGTCCTGATGATGAAAATAAATTAGCGGTTCATTTGCTTTTGAATAACTGTCAAAGCAAAAGAAATTCCCCATCTTTTGAGCTGCTGTTGCGTAATAGGCTGAAAGTTTAATTTCAAAGTCACCTAATCGAAAAGTCAAATCGGGTTTTCTTCGTTTCAATTCCTTAAACCAAAAATCTACTTTTTTACCATATTTTACGTTCCAACGGTTTGAAGTAATGATGTTGGTTATATTCTGAACAATTAATTTGTCTGGTTCTATCCCTGAGATTGTTTGAATATGAATGGATGGACAAATCAGTAAAAACAAATCTTTGTTTACAAATTCTACTTTAAACTCAAATGCCTCAAAAACCTGATAGCCATTTGGAATATGGAGATTTAACCATTTCGGTATACTTTCGATTTCTCCTTGGCTTAATGGATGATTGACAGAAAACACTTTCCTGATTTGTCTTCCTCTGCTGAAAACGGCTAGATTGTAATCATTGACAAACGATTTTTCAATTAACTCATACAACATACCAATGTAGAATGAATCGGGTTGGTGGAAAAGATGCTCGGGTATGTCAACTGGTTTTAAATCATCTGTGAGATAATCTTTGAATACTTCTTTAATTTCGTTTTCATTTCCAAAAAGCGAAAGTGTTTCACCTTTACTGAAAGCTGCAACTATATTTGAATCCTTTAATACTTCTCTTAGCTTTTTCCATTTGCCTTCTCCGTTTATTTTGGTCTTGGTAGAGAAAATAGTTTTAGGAAAATGGGTAGCCTTGATGGCATTAAGCAATACTGGAATTGTATTCGATTGATTTTGTGTCAGCCTAAAAAAACGTCTTTGTTCAAATCTTTCTTTGGCAATTGAATCAATTTGTTCATTTTTTAATTCGCAAACAGTATATAGTTCGTGTAAGAAATAATCGAAACTATCAATAACCATAAAGCCTGAACGTTTGTTTTGCTCATTGGCTTTTTCAATCAATTTTGATAGTCTTTCGCTTGGATTTATATCTTTTGGAATGCACCAAATCAAGCCTTTTGGAAATGCGTTTGGTTTTTCCAATGCTTTTTCAAGTGTTTGTAAAACCGATTCATCGCTACCCGAATAACCTACTACTAATAAACCTCTTATTGCAGAAGCATCTAAAAAATAATTATGCAGGTTGTCTTCCAGTTTCTTCAATTCATCATCTGTGTTTTGTAGAGCATCATAGCGGAAATCTCCATGAAGTTTTACAACTGTGGGAATGTCGTTTCTGAAATTTTGAACCGATTTTGCGTTTTCTGGTGAAACTACTTGACAACTTATATCCAATTTGTTGATGGCTCTTTCAATAAGGTCGTCAAAATTGGTTGTCCAAACTGTGTTTAATTTTTGTTGACCTACCAATGCCGAAAGGCACATAAAGCCAATAGAAGGTTTTTTATCTCTTACCAAGCTGGTTAAGAACTCTTGTCTTACCAATGGGTCGGGATAGCATTTTTCAAAATAATAGGAATATGGATTTACTACCTTTAAATCTTCTTCATTAAAATAACTTTGAATAACTTTTTTATTAGCTTCAACCTTTAAATCTTGAAACTTTTTGCCGTTTATTTTTCCGCCAACACTTAACAACTCTCGCTTGAAAAGCCAAACTAAATCACTACCTGAATGAATGCCAGAAGAAATTGACGCACCTGCTCCAAGGAACAAATCAAAAGATTGATTTGATAGGACTTTGTAACTTCTTAAAAAAGTGTCTTTGTTTACTCTGATCATTTATTATTGTCTTTTGTTAGTTCGGGCACACTTGCTACGAAGATATTTAATCGCTATTGAGTAGTGAGTGTTAAAACAAATATATAGACAATAATTTTATTACAAATTATCAAAGGACTTATTATTTTTCACAGCCATTTTATATACTTTCCTTTTGTATATTACAGTAACTACGAATAGCTATTTTTATAAATTGGAGTTGAAAAAGAAGAAAAAGATTAGGGTGCTTTATGAAGGGTTCTATTTAGCACTTTAATATCAAAAGTACACTCTAAAAGAGCACTTAGATAAAATAAAAAAGCCTTACAGAAATGTAAGGCTTGATTTTACTGGTGGAGAATATCGGATTCGAACCGATCACCTCTTGCCTGCCAGGCAAGCGCTCTAGCCAAATGAGCTAATCCCCCAGAATCTTTCGCAAATATAACATATAAATTTTCCAAAAAACAAATTTCAAAAAAGTAAATTGATACTATTGGAAAAAAAATAGAAAGCATTCATTCGTTTTTTTAACTTTACATCAAAACAACGCATATGGTCACGCAAAACGCAACGGGTTCACTCCTGACAACTATTGATAATAAGATTGCCACAATCGAGTTTGGACATCCCGCAAGTAATTCGCTTCCAAGAGAATTGCTGAATCGGTTGACCCAAGAATTCAATACATTAAGCGTAAATTCAGATGTGTCAGTGATTGTTCTTAAAAGTCAAGGAGAGAAAGTTTTTTGTGCCGGAGCTTCTTTTGATGAGCTTTTGGCGGTGACCAATTTAGAACAAGGAATTCATTTTTTCTCCGGTTTTGCACATCTTATCAATGCGATGCGAAACTGTTCTAAACTCATTGTTGGTCAGGTTCAGGGAAAAGCCGTTGGCGGTGGAGTAGGGATTGTGGCTGCTTGCGACTATACTTTTGCCACGGTAAATAGCGCCATAAAACTTTCGGAACTGGCCATTGGCATCGGTCCTTTTGTGATTGAACCCGCAGTGAGCCGTAAAATGGGTAAGACTGCCTTGGGCGAAATGACACTGGCCGCACACGAATGGAAAAGTCCCGAATGGGCTCAAGAGAAAGGCTTGTTTGCCAAAGTTCTGGAAAATCAAACGGAATTAAATAGCGAGGTGGTCCAATTTGCAACAAAATTGGCGTCCTATAATCCCGAAGCCTTAACCGAGATGAAAAAAGTACTCTGGGAAGGAACCGAGCATTGGGATACGCTTTTGTTGGAAAGAGCCGCTATCACAGGCAGGTTGGTGCTTTCTGAAGCCACTAAAAAAGCATTGTCTGAATTCAAGAAATAGGAGCTTTTTCCTGCTGTCCGCTCTATCTCTTGTGGCTCCCGAAACCTCGGGACCGCCACAAGAGGATGCCGCTTCCATCAGGGCTAGAATTGCCGGGAATCCAAAACCCAAGAATTGCAAGCTATTTCTCGGCTCAATTCATTAAATTTGCACTCAAAATTAAACTTCGATGAGCAATATCAGAATTACAAAACAATTTAGTTTCGAAACCGGACACGCCTTGTATGGCTACGACGGAAAATGTAAAAATGTTCATGGACATAGTTACAAATTGTCAGTAACCGTTTTAGGTCGTCCGATTACCAATCGGAATGATGTCAAATTCGGAATGGTAATCGATTTTTCGGACTTAAAGAAAATTGTGAAAGAAGAAATTGTAGACCAGTTTGATCATGCTACCGTTTTCAACGAAACAACACCTCATGTTGAACTGGCAGAAGAATTAAAAAACCGCGGTCATCATGTGATTTTAGTCGATTATCAACCGACCAGCGAAAATATGGTAATCGATTTTTCAAAAAGAATTATTAGTAGATTGCCTGATGGAATCACTTTGTTTTCCCTTAAATTACAGGAAACAGATACTTCTTTTGCCGAATGGTATGCCAGTGATAATTTATAATACTAAAATCGTACTTTAGCTTCATGCAGTTATCACCAAATAAAAAAATATACTTCGCTTCCGACCAGCATTTTGGAGCACCAACTCCCGAATTGAGTTTTCCCAGAGAACAAAAATTTGTCGCTTGGCTCGATGAAGTGAAGCAAGATGCCGAAGTAATTTTTCTGTTGGGTGATTTGTTCGATTTTTGGTTCGAATACAAAACCGTCGTTCCTAAAGGCTTTGTTCGGGTTTTAGGCAAATTGGCCGAAATTCGAGATAGTGGAATTCCCATTTACTTTTTCGTTGGTAACCACGATTTATGGATGGATGACTATTTCGAAAAAGAACTGAACATCCCCGTTTTTCACGATAATAAAGAATTCACATTTGGAGGTAAAACTTTTCTCATAGGTCATGGTGACGGAAAAGGTCCCGGTGATATGGGCTACAAACGCATGAAAAAAGTTTTTACCAATCCGTTTTCCAAATGGCTTTTTCGTTGGTTGCATCCCGATATTGGAGTACGTTTGGCACAATACCTTTCGGTCAAAAACAAACTCATCTCCGGCGATGCCGATGTGAAATTTTTAGGAGAAGAAAAAGAATGGTTGATTCTCTATTGTAAAAGAAAACTGGAAACCAAACATTACGATTACCTTGTTTTCGGACACCGTCATTTACCAATGATTTACCCAGTTGGTGAAAATTCAGATTATGTTAATCTTGGCGATTGGATTTCGTATTTTACATATGGTGTTTTTGATGGAGAAACTTTTGAATTAAAGGAATATAAAAACTAATTCATTCCGACTCCGTTGATGTAATCGTCTAAATTAATTTTAAATATAGTCCCTTCGACTAAATCATTTATTTCACTTAATTCTTCTATCGAAACGGCTAAATCAATTTGGAAACAAGGGGTTTTTAGTAGAAATTTTGTGCATTTGTTTTTTAATTCACAGTCTTCACAGGATTCATTTAGACGGTAACTTTCTTTAATGCAATTTTGAAAGAGTTCGATTTCTTGTCTGTTAAAATAGAATCCCGTATCTCTAAAGATAAATTGGATTTTGTTGAGGTATACTTCGTTGTCTTTTTTCCAGTAAAAAGAAGTTCCAAATCGATTGTAATATATTTGTTTGATTTCTTTCATAATCAGAGTTTCAAACAAATATAATTATTATTTAAATTAATTCTAAATAAATAATCATAAAAAAGTCGGCAAGAAAAACTTAAATATTTCTTGCCGACTTTTTTTGAAGTGAAATTTTTAAGATAAAAATTTATTCTTTTTCATGCGCTTCTAAATCCTTGGTCAAGTCCAAATTTCTAAAAGATTTCGAACTGAAACCGGTAATCAGTACCACAAGTAGTGTCATGCTTCCGCCAAAAACTACCGCGGTTACCGTTCCCATTAATTTAGCGGTCAATCCACTCTCGAAAGCACCCAATTCATTGGAGGAACCCACAAACATCGAGTTTACCGCCGAGACTCTACCGCGCATGTGATCGGGAGTTTTCAGTTGCAAAATCGTTTGGCGAATCACTACCGAAATACCATCAAAAACGCCACTTAAGAATAAAGCCAAAAGCGATACCCAAAAGATTGTTGAAAGTCCAAAGGTGATGATGGAAAGTCCAAACGCAAAAATGGCAGCCAATAATTTCATTCCGGCATTTTTACTCAAAGGGACATAGGCCGTAACTAACATTGTCAAAAAGGCACCAACAGCCGGTGCGGCTCTCAAGAAACCAAAACCTTCGGGACCTACTTTTAAAATGTCCTGTGCAAAAACAGGAAGTAAGGCAACGGCACCACCAAAAAGAACGGCAACCATGTCTAGGGTGATGGCACCCAAAACGGTTTTATTATTGAAAACAAATTTGATTCCTTCGGATAAACTTTGCATAACCGGTTCGCCAATCTTTGGATTGAGAATCGGTTTTTTTTGTATTTGTGATAGAGCGAATAAGGCTAAAACGGAGCAAGCAAAAACGGTGCACAAGGACCAGTGAACTCCGATTAACGTAATCGAGAAACCGGCAACTGCAGGCCCGACAACTGAACCGATTTGCCAAACGGAGCTGCTCCAGGTAGCAGCATTAGGGTAGACTTTTTTAGGAACAATTAAGGATAATAGCGAAAAAATAGTAGGTCCCAAAAAGGCTCTGACTAATCCGCCTAAAAATACCAAAGCATAGATGGAATACAGAACTGTTTGAGTCGAAATATCGCCAATTACTGCTGGCCAAGTCAATAAAAACAAACCAAAACTAATAATGGAAAAGGCCAGAATACATTTTAGTAACATCCCTTTTTTCTCTTTTTGGTCTACCATATGCCCGGCAAACAACGCCATAGAAACGGCTGGAATGACTTCCATTAAACCAATTAATCCAAGAGAAAGCGGGTCTCTGGTAATGCTGTACACTTGCCATTCAATAATGATAAATTGCATTGACCAAGCAAAAACCATGGCGAAACGCACCAGTAAGAAGGTGTTGAATTCTTTGTAACGCAAGGCCTCGTAAGGATCTTTTTTTATTTTTTGGAAAGCCATTATCTAATATCTTTTAATCGTAATTGGGTGCTAATTTTCCCATTCCATTCGTTTTCGTCAATACAATACACGGCTTCAAAGGGTTTTTGGCGGGTAGTCAAATCCATTTTGTTGCCCAATCCAAAACCGATGGCGGCAATACCTTCGGAATTATTTTGCTTGACAAATAGTTTTATATGTTCGTCTTCTTGTCCCATCGGTTTTCCGTAACCGGTGTCTTTTACATTTCGGGTCAGGAAAATGGGCGTCATATTTTGTGGGCCAAAAGGCTCAAATTGTTTTAAAATTCGAGTCAGTTTTGGGGTAATATCCGTAAAATCAATTTCGGCATCAATTTCTATTTCGGGAGTCAGCATGTCTGGATGAATGGTTTGCTGCACTTGTCTTTCGAAAGCTTCTTTAAAAGCGGCGTAATTCTCGGCTTTCAGTGTCATTCCTGCGGCGTACATGTGTCCGCCAAATTGTTCCAGATGTTCTGAACAGGCTTCCAGAGCATTGTAAACGTCAAATCCTTTTACTGAACGTGCCGAAGCTGCATATTTGTCGCCACTTTTGGTAAAAACCAATGTAGGTCGGTAGTAGGTTTCAATCAATCGAGAAGCCACAATGCCGATAACGCCTTTGTGCCAATCTTCTTGAAAAACCACGGTGCTAAAGCGTTCCTGTTCCTGATTTTCTATTATTTGCTGAAAGGCTTCCTTGGTAATGTGTTTGTCTAAATCTTTACGGTCAGAATTGTACTGTTCAATTTCGGAAGCAAATTGTTGGGCTTGTTCAAAATCGAATTCGGTTAGCAATTCCACGGCATGATTTCCATGTTTGATGCGACCTGCAGCGTTTATTCTGGGAGCAATGATGAAAACAACATCGGTTATGTCTAAGGTTTGTTTTTTGATCTGATGAATCAACGCTTTAATTCCGGGTCTTGGTTCGCTGTTGATAACTTGCAAACCATAATAGGCCAGAACTCGGTTTTCTCCGGTGATCGGAACGATATCGGCGGCAATGGCAGTAGCGGCCAAATCAAGATAAGGAACTAAATCATCAATAGTTTGATTTCGATTGGCTCCTAAAGCTTGGATTAATTTAAAGCCAATACCGCAGCCACACAATTCGTCGTAGGGATAGGTGCAATCTTCCCTTTTCGGGTCGAGAACCGCCACTGCTTCGGGTAGGGTATTTCCGGGTCTGTGGTGGTCACAAATGATAAAGTCTATGTTTCGTTCTTTTGCGTAAGCGACATGTTCAATGGATTTGATACCGCAATCGAGCGCAATGATTAAGCCAAAGCCATTGTCATCGGCAAAGTCAATGCCCTTAAACGACACTCCATAACCTTCGGCATAGCGATCCGGAATATAAGTGGCCACATTGGGATAATACGTTTTTAAATAGGAAGAAACCAGCGAAACAGCGGTTGTTCCATCGACATCATAATCGCCAAAAACCAAAATATTTTCTTGATTTTCAATCGCTTGTTCAATTCTTTCTACCGCTTTGTCCATGTCTTTCATCAGATAAGGATCATGCAGATGGTCTAAAGAAGGGCGGAAAAAATCTTTGGCATCCTCAAATGTTTCAATGCCACGTTGAACCAAAAGAGTCGCCACAAAATGCTCCACATTTAAGGCTTGTGCCAAATGGTTTATTTTTTCTTCAGAAGGTTTTGGTTTGATTGTCCAACGCATGTTGATTGAGGATAAAGGGAGTTAGAAATGAGATGTCAAATAAGTTGAAAAAAAATACCGCAAATTCACAAATTAAAGATATCGGACTGAAATAAATAATTCACGAATTTGCGGTTTAATTATGCTATTCTGTTTATTTCATTCCCAAAGCCATGCCTTCAAATTGGATTCCATCCCAAGCAGTTTCCATGAAATTGCGAATGTTTTGGTGATTTGTTCCTTCAGGATCTCCTAAAACTTCATCAAAATAGTAGCTTCCGAAGCAAGCCAAGGTTTCGTCTTTTGATAGTTGTTGCATTTGGGCAAAAGCAAATAATTTACAGGAACCGGAATTGACACCTGCTGCATTATGGGTATTTCCGTTTTGAAAAGCGGTTGGAGTGAAGTCGTAATTGGCTTCAATAGTATCAATGGTTTCCGAAAAAGCGATGTTTTTTGGGTCTTGTTTTAATTTTTTTAAAAAGGATTCAATGTTCATAAGTGGTGTTATTCTTCGTTTGTGAATTTACTTTTCTTTGGTTCTTTGGTGATTGTTTTTCCGGCGACCACGACCACGATTTCACCTCTTGGAGGCGTTTTTTCAAAATGGGTCAAGACTTCGCGAACCGTTCCCCTGCGATTTTCTTCATGCATTTTGGATAATTCCCTGGAAACACAAATTTGGCGGTCTTCGCCAAAATAGGTAACGAATTCACCTAAGGTTTTGACCAATTTATGAGGAGAAACATATAGAATCATCGTTCGGGTTTCTTCGGCCAGTTCTAGATATCGGGTTTGTCTGCCTTTTTTTTCAGGTAAAAAACCTTCGAAAATAAATTTATCATTGGGCAGGCCACTGTTGACCAAAGCGGGTACAAAAGCCGTTGCGCCGGGTAAACATTCTACGGTAATGCCGTTTTCAACACAAGCACGTGTCAATAAAAATCCGGGGTCGGAGATGGCCGGGGTTCCGGCATCCGAAATTAGGGCAATGGTTTCGCCAGCTTTTAGTCGAGTAATTAGATTTTCCACCGTTTTATGTTCGTTGTGCATGTGATGACTGTACATGTGAGTGCCAATCTCAAAATGCTTTAACAACTTTCCACTGGTGCGCGTGTCTTCTGCCAGAATCAAATCGACTTCTTTTAGAATTCTAATGGCTCTAAAGGTCATGTCTTCGAGATTGCCAATGGGCGTTGGAACGATATATAATTTTGACATAACTTGTTAAAAGCGAGGTTTAGTAATTTTTCTTGATAGCTTTAAGATTTGGTTCTTTCATTGAAATGAATGTCGAATTACAAGAATTTTTTCTCGATAATCTCCATGAAACGATCCACATAATCGTCTTTTCCTTTCCAATTATTATAATCCGGTTTTACCATTTCGTCAATGAAATTTTTAGTTTCATAAAAATTGTCAAACGTAATCAATTGGTTTAAAACCCGATTGTAATCCTCATTACTGTTGCCAAAAAGATGTTTGACAAAAGCGATTCGATCATTTAAGTCAATGTCGATTCCTTTGGAAAGTTTGTCGTTCAATGAAACTACTTTTGGCGTTTCTTTCGCAGCCAGTTTTTCTTCTTTTTGAATTACTGACTCTTCCTCTGTTTCGGTTTTGACAGCAGATTCCATCCCATTTTTTTTGGGTAAACTATTTACTTCATCCACTTTTACAAAAAGAGGTTCTGTATAATCGACGCCTAATAAATCATCAAAAGAGATTTGAACGGCTTCTGCTTTTTTAGGTGTATCTATTTCTACTTCTTCTTCTACTTCTTCAGAAAGTTCGAAAGCAGCTTTAAAAGTTGGTGCTTTTGTTTCTGATTTTGTTG
This sequence comes from Flavobacterium sp., assembly GCA_023259675.1. Classification (GTDB taxonomy): domain Bacteria; phylum Bacteroidota; class Bacteroidia; order Flavobacteriales; family Flavobacteriaceae; genus Flavobacterium. The sequence goes on along the minus strand of JALRGT010000003.1, from coordinate 113,643 downwards.
TTTCTGTAATTGTTTCTGTTTCCGCTTTTTCTTCCGCAATAACAATCTCTTCGGTTGTCTCTGTTTCGGGATTTTCTTTTTCTTTGATTTCTGAAGATGCTGTCTCAGAAACCTCTTCGGCAGCTTCAATAGTAGGTTTTTGGGTTTCTGTTGTGGTCACTTCCTCTGGTTCTTTATTTTCGGAAGTAGTAGTAACATCAGGAAAGCTCTCTGCCATTTCAATGACAGTCTTAATGGGTAATTCACCACTTTGGTTCAAGAAATTCTCTACTTCTTTTTCTACATCGGCAAGACCTATGGTTGGTTTCGTTTCTCCGAAATGGGAGTCAATAAATCGTAAAACAGCCAGTTTTTCATATAATTTTTGCGTTTCTAAATACAATAGATTGATGTCAGATTTATTTTTTAGTTGCAAAATTCTATGTGCAATGCTGATTAAATCAGCTTCCAGTCTCTTTTTCATAACGTGTAAATTATTGTATCTATGATGTTTTGGTTTGCGTGTTGTTTTAATAAATTACAGATAAACACCTTTTTAAGCATTACAATTAGTATTTTTTTAAAGGTTCTCCAATCGTCTAATCAATAAAATTTTTCTACTTTTGAGTCTCATAAAAAGCAGGAAATTATATTCTGGTTTATTACGGTACAAAGTAATAAAAACTATTCATTTTTTAAGTTAGAAAAATACAAAATGTTTCTCGAAAATACAGTAAATCATAAAGAGCAATTTGGGTGGATTGAAGTTATTTGCGGTTCGATGTTTTCGGGTAAAACGGAAGAATTGATTCGCCGACTCAGAAGAGCCCAGTTTGCCAAGCAAAAAGTAGAAATTTTTAAGCCCTCGATTGATACTCGATATCACGAAGAAATGGTGGTTTCCCATGATGCCAATGAAATTCGTTCCACGCCTGTTCCGGCAGCGGCCAATATTGCAATTTTGGCACAAGGATGTGACGTGGTGGGTATTGATGAAGCCCAATTTTTTGATGATGAAATTGTGACGGTTTGCAACGATTTAGCCAACCAAGGCATTCGGGTCATTGTAGCCGGATTGGATATGGATTTCAAAGGAAACCCTTTTGGTCCGATGCCCGCTTTAATGGCTACCGCCGAATATGTGACTAAAGTACATGCGGTTTGTACTCGTACGGGTAATTTAGCGAATTATAGTTTTCGAAAAAAAGATAATGACAATCTAGTCATGCTCGGTGAAACCGAAGAATATGAGCCTTTGAGTCGTGCAGCTTATTTTCAGGCCATGAAGAAAAATCAGGAGAAATAAGGTTTGACGTAATTTTTTTCAGTAAATATTAAATAGGGACTGTTTGACTTTTGTTAGATAGTCTCTTTTTTTTTAGTTCTGGATGAACAATTTTAGTGTAAAGTAGTACTAATAAGCACATAGTAATTATATAACAAATGCTGAAAATGATATAAGATTAAGGCGTTTGAATTGAAGTAAATTTACATTATTAATAACCTTTAAAATTTTATAAGATGAAATATATGTATGTAATGTTGTTATCATTGTCAATTATTTCTTGTCAAAAGACAGACAAAGCAGCTGTTATAGATGATAAACAAGCAAGTATTGATTCTATGGAAGTAGAAATGCTTAAGCAAAAAGTGATTGATTCCATGAAAGTAGAAATGGCAAAAAAAGAAGCTAATAATCAACAAGAAGTTATTGTCGTTGAACAAACAGCTCCCAAAAAACAATGGAGTGGTGCTGCTAAAGGGGCCGTTATTGGTGCTGGTGTTGGCGCTGTTACTGGAGCAATAATAAGTAACAAAAAGGGCGAAGGCGCTATCATTGGTGGTTTGGCTGGTGCTGGAGTAGGTGCTGGAACAGGTGCTATTATCGATGGTAAAAAAGAATAAATCGGAAACAGTGACACTTTAATGTTACACTGTTTTAGCGTATATTTATACAAAAGGAGCGCCAAAAACGTTCCTTTTTTTGTGATTTATAATGAAACTGTTCGAATATTTTGTGAATTCAAACCCATGATTTAAAGAGGTTTTAGGAATGGTTAAATCTCTGTTTATTCTAGCCAATAGCCTTTGGCTAACACCTCAAAATTTTTAATTTCTTCTATTGTCCAAGAGTGAGGTAGCTTTCTTTCGTTGGCTATAAGTGTTGCCGTTTCGGGTGCCATGAGTACGGCTGCACGTGCATCCAGAAAAAGTATGCGCAATCTACGGGCGAGAATATCCTCTACTTTTCGTGCCATTTCATGTCGAACAGCCCAAATGACTTCTGCTTTTATAAACGGATAATCGGGATGTAATTGAGCTGCCCATTCAGGATTTTCTTCGGTTAATTTTAGAATTTTAGCTGCATCCGTTCCATACCGATGTAATGGATTTTTGGTGTCTTGATTTAAGGAAAAACCATGTATTTTAAAATTAGAGGTGCGGCATTTCTGTTTGGGTAGGATTCCTTTTTTTTGGATATAATCCAATGTGTCTTCGGCCATACGTCGATAGGTCGTCCATTTGCCTCCAATGATTGTTACCAAACCACTTTTTGAAACGATGATTTTATGGCTTCTGGAAATCTCTTTCGTTTTGAGATGTTCTTTCTGTGGTCGTGCCAAAGGACGTAGGCCGCTAAAAACAGATAATACATCGGCTCTGGTTACGGGCTCCACAAGATATTGGTTGAAGGTGTCTATAATAAAATTGATTTCTTTTTGTAGCGCTTTAGGTTCTAGACTTTCTTTTTCTACAATGATATCGGTTGTTCCCACGACCACTTTAGTATACCACGGAATGGCAAATAAAACCCTGCCATCACTCGTTTTTGGTATCATAAGCGCATAATCGGAAGGGAAAAATTTAGAATCAAAAACAAGATGGGTTCCCTGACTAGACAGGATTATGGGCTTTTTTTCTTGTTCGTCCATGTTAAGGATATTGTCAGCAAAAACGCCGGTGGCATTAATGACGGCTTTGGTATTTAGACCGTAATCTTTTCCTGTTTCTAAATCGGTTGCTTGTACTTTATGGATAGTGCCTTTTTCGTTTTTTTCTAAGCCTGTTACCCGCATATAATTGAGTACATGAGCTCCGTTTTCTACACTGGTTTGGGCAAGGTTGATTCCAAGTCGCGCATCGTCAAATTGACCGTCATGATAGATAGTGCCGTTTTTCAGGTGTTTGGTTTTGAGATTGGGCAGGTGTTTTTTTACTTTTTCGGCATCAATATAACTAGAATTACCCAAGCTTAGTCTTCCGGCCAGTACATCATAGATTTTTAAGCCCAAAGTGTAAAAATAGCCTTTCCAAGTTTGATACGATGGAACTATAAAGGATAAGTTTTGTGTAAGATGCGGTGCGTTCTTAAATAATAAACCCCGTTCGTGCAACGCTTCAAAAACCAAACCAATGTTGCCTTGTGTCAAATAGCGAACACCTCCGTGAATCAGTTTAGTGCTTCTGCTGGAGGTGCCTTTGGTAAAATCGGACTGTTCGAGCAAAAGGGTTTTGTGTCCCCTTAGGGATGCATCCACTGCAATGCCCAATCCTGTTGCGCCACCACCGATGATAATTACATCCCAGTTGGTGTTATTTTGATTTAAAAATTCGATACTGTTTTCTCTGTTCATGATGGGGATTGAATGGAGGGGCCAATGTATGGAATTTCCTGATGATTTTAAAATAATCTGTTATTCTTCCAGCAACATGGTGGCTAAAAGATCATCTCTTTTGTATACATCGTCGTAAAAATGAATAGCACCTTCATTATCTACCCAAGAAGTGAAATACCCGATGTAAACAGGGATTTTGTTTTGGAGCGTGTACCAGGATTCTTCCCCTCTGTTCATCGCTTCATCAATTTTTTCGGGTGTCCAATTTTTATCATCCTCCAAGATAAGATTGGCCAGTTCTACGGGTTTTTCGATACGGATACATCCATGGCTAAAAGCTCTTTTTTCTTCTTTGAATAAATTTTTGGAAGGCGTATCATGTAGGTAAATAGAATTTGAATTGGGGAATAAAAATTTGATTAATCCCAATGCATTTTTTGGTCCGGGTCTTTGTCGGACATCCCCTTTGTACCACTCCATATCATTTTGCTTCAAATAATTTGGGTTTTTGGCTATGGCAGGAAGGATTTCTTTTTTGAGAATACTTTTTGGTACATTCCAATACGGACTAAAAACAATGTATTTCATATCAGCACTAAACACGACCGTTTTGTTTAAGGCTTTGCCAACAACTACTTTGGAGATTAATGCAGGTTTGTTGTTTTTGAAGTAAGTGAGTTTGTAAGAAGGGATATTGATAACGATGTATTCTTTAGATTTAGAAATATCTGCCGAAATCCAACGACAACGTTCCATATTGACCAGAATAGTTTTGATGCGTTCATAAATTGGTACATTCATGGCCGCAATATGTTTGGGCAATATTGCTGTTTCAGGATCAAATGCAAACCTTTTCTTGAAATTTAAAACACCTTTTTCTAAATCTGAGTCGTAAATAGGACTTCCTGAATTGGATGTGATATCTCCTGTTATGAAAAGCCATTTTCGTATTTGAGCAATGGTTTGGGCGGTGTCACCGAGATTGAGAGACTTCCTGTCGGTGGGTAAAACAATGGAATCCCATCCACCTTTTTTCTCAATTTGGCGGTATTTTTTTAATGTCTCCCGAAGGCGATAATATTGCCCCAATACTTCTTTTTCGTCTTTATGAATTAAGGAAGGATTGGTAATTAAGGAATCGAGATAATAAATATAAGACTGTTTTTTTCGGGGTAAATACCAGCCTAATTCTTTTATTTTTTCATTGTCTAAGCCTTTATAAACTTTGTCGGCATAAAAAAAATATAGGGATGAAATTAATAATTCGATCTCGGTATCCGGTTTTTGTTCGTCATTTGAAATTTGAAAAAGTTCATCTAAAGTATTTTTGTAGGGAATGCTTACTTGGATACCTTCTTCATTTAAATTGGAAATTTTATTATATAATAAGTTCCCAATTTCGTTAATCCCATTTTCATCAAACCAAAGAAAATGATAGTGTTGTTTTTGATATAGGGCAAGAACATCGTTTTGAAATTTTTTTAATTTAGGATGTTGTTCAAAAAAAGGAGCAATCAAAGTACTGTCAAAAGGAACTGATAAAAGGGATTCAAAATCCTCTTCAATTTCTTCAATCCCTTCTGTTGATTTGGCATAAATAGTTTTATTTTTTTTGCAGGATACAATGCACAACAAAAGGATAATGCCAGTTACCAGAAATAGAAAAATAGGCTTCTTCATACTATTAATTATTAGTGTGAATTGAACATAAAAATACAAAAAAAAATCGGCTTGTTTGCGCTGATATTGTAAGGATTGTCTTTTTGGTTGGGATTGAGTCGTAAATCTTAAATTAAGGATTCTTGGTGTAAATTAGGATAGCAAAAAATCAAAATGTGGCGAAAAGTTCAATTTTGTTTTTGGATTGAATAATTCATTTTAATGTAATTCTCATTTTTAACTCGTTTTGATAGAATTAAAATTAAATACAAGAAGTAAATAGGGGGTGAAAATGATAATTTTGTTATATTTATGTGTTTAGTGTTTGTTTTTTGCTGATTTAGGTAAAAAATTTAATTTTTTTTTAAATTTGCCCCCTGTTTAAATGGGGTAAAATAAATAAAATGAAAATAGAAAAACATTGGGTCGCATCCTTCGTTGTAATTAGTATAGTTTGTATCACAGGAGCACTATGGCCTGCAGCAACCCAAAATGCTTTTGTTCAGTCTCGATTTGGCACTGTTGATCAGTTGGTTCCGGCGGATATTGCCTGGATGCTTACTTCTTGTTGTTTGGTGTTAATCATGACTCCGGGGTTGTCTTTTTTCTACGGTGGAATGGTAGGAAAGAAAAATGTCATTTCAACCATGTTACAAAGTTTTATTTGCTTAGGAGTAGTAACGTTGTTGTGGGTGGTAGTCGGTTTTAGTCTGGCTTTTGGTGAACCACAGGGGATAAATATTGGTAGTAATTTTTATAGTTTTATAGGTAATCCTTTAAGTTATCCATTCATGGATCATGTTGGTGTTTTGCCTCATAAAGTAATCGCCGGTACCGTTCCGTTTATGTTATTTGCGTTGTTTCAAATGAAATTTGCGGTTATTGCTCCGGCCATTATTACAGGGTCTTTTGCGGAACGCGTTCGATTCATTTCTTATTTATTGTTCATCAGTTTGTTTACTGTTTTTATCTATGCGCCGCTTTGTCATGCGGTTTGGTATCCGACAGGAATTCTAGGTTCTTATTTTGGCGTGAAAGATTTTGCCGGCGGAACGGTGGTGCATATGAGCGCTGGGTTTGCAGCTCTAGCTGGAGTTTTGGTTTTGGGAAAAAGGAAAAACAGCAACCATATGCCAACCAATATTCCTTTCGTTTTATTGGGAACAGGAATGCTTTGGTTTGGTTGGATTGGATTTAATGCGGGTTCCTCTTTAGAAGCCAATGGAGTTGCGGCAATGGCTTTTGGCACAACCACAACCGCTTCGGCTGCGGCAATGTTGACTTGGATATTCTTTGATCGTATCAATGGCAGAAAAGTTTCTGCTCTGGGAGCTTGTATCGGTGCGGTGGTTGGCTTGGTTTCTATAACTCCGGCTGCGGGATACGTATCTATTCCAGAAAGTATGTTTTTCGGTTTTGCGGCAGCAATTGTATCCAATTGGATTGTAAATGCCAGATTTTTAAAAGGAATTGATGATACTTTGGATGTTTTTGCCTGCCATGGTGTAGGTGGAATTATGGGAATGATTCTAACGGCTATTTTTGCTCATGGAGAAGACGCCAGTTTATTGCATGGGGGTTGGAATGTGTTCGGGCATCATATGATGGCATTGGTATTGGTTTCTATTTATACTTTTTTTGGAGCTATTCTATTGTTTAAATTAACCAATAAGATTATTCCGATGCGTGTTTCTGAAGAATCAGAAGCGATAGGATTGGATTTGTCACAACATGATGAAACGCTTTTCCCGATAGAATGCTTGGAGTAATTAGAATGGAGCTTTAATTTTTATTTTCTGTATTCAGTAGGTTTATCAAGCGTTCGTCTCTTTCGTAAATATCATTATAAAAACCAATTTCTCCGGAATCATTTACCCAAGCGGTAAAATAGCCAATGTAAATTGGGATTTTCTTTTTGAGAATGCATTTTGTTTCCTGGTTTTCTTTTAATGTGTTTTCAATACGTTCAATGGGCCATTCCGGATCGTTTTTTAAAAGTAACAACGCCAATTCTTTTGCTTTGTCCATGTTAATGCATCCATGACTTAAAGCCCGATATTCTGATTGAAACAGACTTTTAGATGGGCTGTCGTGTAAGTAAATGGCATAAATGTTGGGGAACATAAACTTCAGTTGTCCCAAAGGGTTTTTTTTGCCGGGTTTTTGTCTAATGATTCCATTGTGCCGTTCCATATCGTTTGCATTGAGGTAGTTTTTATCTTTTTCCATAGCGATGCGTAACTCTCCGTCGACGATATTTTTTGGAATATTCCAATACGGATTTAATATAATATGGCTAATAGAATCTTTGAAAATGGCAGTTTCGGTTATACTTTTGCCAACAAAAATATTCGACTCCAATATTGTTTTTCCGTTTTTCACATAGATAAGTTTATAAGATGGGATATTGATAATAATATATTCTTCTGATTTGGTTGTTTCGGGGGATATCCAACGACAACGCTCCATGTTTGCCCTTATGGTTTTAATGTGTTTTTCGATTGGAATATTCATCAGGTAAATATGGCTACTTGTAATTTGGTGATTTAAGGTGTAGCCATTTCTTTTTTTATAATGTAAGATGCCTGCCAATAGTTCGTTGTCATAAACATTGCTTTTGGAATCCTGTTTTAAGTCTCCTGTGATGGTAAGCCGGTGCCGTATTTGTCCAATGGTTTTCGAACTGTCATTCAGTTTGTATTCCACTATGGTAGAATCGGTTTGAATGGGTTGCCAGTCTCCCTTTTTTTCTATTTCTAAGTGTTTTTTTAAAGCAGTCCGCAGTTTATAATATTGGTCCAATTGAAAGTTTTCGTCTTTATCCAAAAGTTGAGGTTTAGAAAGTATTGAATCCAAAAATTGTTTATAAGAAATGGTTTTTCGCGGGATAAACCAGTTTAAGGGTTTAAAATTTCCGGAATCTATTCCATAAAATACGTGTTGAACATAAAAAATATAATAGGAAGACAAAAGTAATTCGGTGTCCGTTGGAGAGAGATTGGAAGTGGAGTTCTTTTTAAAAATCAGATCCAACTTGTTTTTGTGAGGAATGGGAGTTGTGATTCCTTCTTCGTTCAACGAATTCATTTTGTCATGTAATTCCTTTGCTAGCGGAATAAGGCTGTTTTCGGTATGCCAAATAGGGATGTATTTTCGGGATTGGTATAGAAGTAATACATCGGATTGACATGTTTTTAAGTTAGGGTTTTTTTTAAAAAAAGTATTGATTACGGTATTGTTGAGCAGTATTTTGTTATTTTGTTTCCAATAAAACAAAGAAAACACTTTTGCCGAAAATTTATCGTTTAGGTAAACGGTAGAAAACAGCAATCCACATAAAACAACTACAATCGATAAAATATATTTTTTCATCTCCTGATAATTTACATAAAGATACAGAAAAAAGGGCTTTTTTCTTAAGGATATTCGTGATGAAGAAGGGGAAAATAACCGGGGTATTTCCGTCATGCAAAACGGATTTTCTCATTTTTTTATGGCAGACTCCTTCATTCTTATATATTTGCTTAATTTTGCCGAAATATTCAAAAAAGGTGGGAAGCAAAAATAAATTAAAGAGATTCAAAGAAAACGAAACATTCGATAACGTTTTTCAGCCAACAAGAGAAGAGGTAGTAGGTGATTTATTTCCACTTAAAGGGAAATGGAATGCTGATTTTTTCAAAAATGATAATCCATTAGTGTTGGAGTTAGGTTGCGGAAAAGGAGAATACTCCGTTGGATTGGCCGAAAGATATCCAAATAAAAACTTTATTGGTATTGATATTAAAGGAGCGCGTTTTTGGCGCGGTGCCAAAACAGCTGTAGAAACGGGATTAAACAACGTCGCTTTCATTAGAACCCAAATCGAGTTAATCAATCATATTTTTGCCGAAAATGAAGTAGATGAAATTTGGATTACGTTTCCAGATCCACAAATTAAATACAAGAGAACCAAACACCGCATGACCAATTCGGAGTTTTTGCAATTGTATAAAAAAATCCTTAAAAAAGACGGCGTTGTCAATCTGAAAACCGATAGCGAATTCATGCATGGGTATACGCTTGGTTTGCTTCATGGTGAAGGGCATGAAGTACTTTATGCGAATCATAATGTCTATGTAAATGAAGGAAGTCCAGAGGAAGTTACTGCTTTTCAGACCTTTTATGAGAAACAATATTTGGAAATTAACAAGGCAATTACGTATATTCGATTTAGAATTAAAGAATAATTGCAGATTATAAACAGAATATTTAGTTTCAATTCGAATATTTGATTCCAATTAGATGAATTTTATTACGCCTTTTCTTTTGGGTTTCGTAACTGCCGTGATAGGGATTATTCCTCCGGGTTTACTAAATATGACTGCGGCGAAAGTGAATTTAAAAGAAGGTAAAAAAAACGCTTTAAGTTTTGTTTTTGGTGCAGTAATCGTTATTTTCTTTCAAGCTTATTTAGCCATAATGTTTGCCCGCGTTATTGACAGAAGACCGGATATCATAGCTCTATTGCGTGAGATTGGCTTTGGTATATTTGCGGCTTTATCTATTTATTTTTTGTGGTTAGCCAAAAAACCAAAAATTAAGGAAGCTAGAATTGATAAAAAAAGTGGAAAGAAACGTTTCTTTTTGGGGATGTTACTTTCTGCGCTTAATTTTTTTCCAATTCCGTATTATGTGTTTGTGAGCATTAGTTTGTCTTCTTATGCGCTTTTTTCATTCAATTCCACTCCAATATTTATTTTTGTAACGGGGGTGGTTTTAGGGTCTGCTCTTGTTTTCTATTCCTACATTACTTCTTTTCAAAAAATTGAAAAAAAGACCGATTACCTGCTTAAGAACATGAATACTATTATTGGGTGTATTACGGGATTAATTTCGATAATTACATTATTCAATATCATAAAGTACTATTTGCAATAATTTTATTTTTTCTGTCGAAATATACTTCTGTAAATTAGGGCCATGTCAAACGATAATTTTTTCGAAAGAGTATATGAAATTGCTCGACAAATTCCGTACGGCAGAGTCACTTCTTATGGGGCTATCGCTAAGGCTTTGGGGGCGGCACGTTCAGCACGAATGGTGGGTTGGGCGATGAATGCTTCTCATGGTCGTGAGGATATTCCGGCACATCGGGTGGTGAATAGGAAAGGGTTGCTAACGGGGAAATTTCATTTTGACGGAACCAATCTGATGCAACAATTACTCGAAAGTGAAGGGGTTTCAGTTGTCGAAAATCAAATTGTAGATTTTGACAAACACTTTTGGGAACCTGAGATTAGAAAACAATAAGTCGTTATCAATATTCTTTGAAAGGGAATAATTGTTTTTTTGTTTTATTTATCAAACAAAGAGTACGATTTTCTTAAATCTAAGTTAATTTATCTAACAATAAATCCGATTTAAATCCTTTAAAATAAGAACTTAATCTGTTATCTTTGCAATCTAAAATTAGTTTAAATTAATATTGTTTGCAAAGACATGAAATTTTAAACCTAAAACTTGAAATTGTTATAATGAAATTAGATAGAAAAGAAGTTCTTAAAGCTTTAGAAACGATTACGATAGCTGGAGAAGGAAAAAATATGGTCGAAAGCGGAGCGGTCACTAATGTAGTTACTTTTGGTAATGAAGTGGTGGTTGATTTAGTGTTACATACACCGGCAATGCATATTAAAAAACGTGCAGAAGACGACATCAAAAAAACAATATCAGAATTAGTTTCTTCAGATGCTAAAATCAAAGTAAATATAAAAGTGGAAGCGCCAGAGAAACCTGAAATAAAAGGAAAAGCTATCCCTGGAATTAAAAATATTATTGCGGTTGCTTCCGGTAAAGGAGGAGTTGGGAAATCAACAGTAACGGCAAATTTAGCAGTTTCATTGGCTAAAATGGGGTTTTCTGTAGGGGTTTTGGATGCAGATATTTACGGTCCTTCCATGCCAATTATGTTTGATGTAGAAAACGAGAAACCAATTTCTATTTTGGTTGACGGAAAATCTAAAATGAAACCAGTTGAAAGTTATGAAATAAAAATGCTTTCAATAGGATTTTTTACTTCACCAAGCCAGGCCGTTATTTGGCGTGGACCAATGGCTTCTAAAGCATTAAACCAAATGATATTTGATGCCGATTGGGGTGAATTGGATTTTATGTTGATTGATTTACCGCCAGGAACTGGAGACATTCATCTTTCTATCATGCAATCTTTGCCGGTTACCGGTGCCGTTGTGGTAAGTACTCCACAAGCCGTAGCTTTGGCCGATGCCAAAAAAGGAGTTTCCATGTTTATGTCTGAAGCGATTAATGTTCCTGTTTTGGGTATTATTGAAAATATGGCTTACTTCACTCCTGAAGAATTACCGGAGAACAAGTATTATATTTTTGGAAAAGAAGGAGCTAAAAATTTAGCAGAAGATCTTGGAGTTCCATTTTTAGGAGAAGTTCCTATTGTGCAATCCATCAGGGAAGCGGGAGATTATGGACGTCCAGCAGCGATGCAAACAGGTTCTGTAATTGAAACGATTTTTGAAGAAATCACAAGAAATGTGGTACAGGAAACGGTAAATCGAAATGAAAGTTTACCTGCTACCGAAGCGATTAAAATTACAACGATGGCTGGTTGTTCAGCTGTGAAAAAATAATATAATCGAAGATTTAATCTTTAAATCTTTAAATCAAAAAAAATGACAACAGAAGAATTAACTAACAATGTCCTTAAAGCATTAGATGAGATTAGACCTTTTTTGAATTCAGATGGAGGTGATATCACCTTGATTTCAATAGAAGAGGGTAAACATGTAAAAGTACGTCTTGAAGGAGCTTGTATTAGCTGTAGTGTCAACCAAATGACGCTAAAGGCAGGTGTGGAAACTACCATTAAAAAGTTTGCGCCACAAATCGAAACTGTTGTAAATATACTATAAGCATAAACTAGGTCGGAATTTTAAAGAGATGGATAATAACGTCTTTTTTAGAATCTCAATTCTAGTGAAACATAATAAAAAATAAAACCCATCACCCAAAAATAATGGATGTATTAATAAAAATCAAAGACAGAGAGGGAGTAGTGCATGAGTTGCAGGCTCCAACAGATATGGCCATGAATATCATGGAATTGTGTAAAGCATATGAGTTGCCTGTTGAAGGGACTTGCGGCGGAATGGCTATGTGTGCTTCTTGTCAATGTTATGTATTGAATGATATTGAATTGCCAGAAATGGGCGAGGATGAAGAAGCGATGTTGTCTGAAGCCTTTTACGTAAAATCGAATAGCCGTTTGGGTTGTCAGATTCCAATTACTGAAAGTCTCGAAGGTCTAGAGTTAGAATTAGCTCCAGAGAGTTAATACAAAAAGCGTTCTAATTTCTAGAACGCTTTTTTTGTGTGATAGTGTTTGCTTTTGGGAAGATACGTTCCACAAATAAAGAATAGGCCAGTTCCGATGGATGTAAGCCATCCGGAGCTACAAGATTTGGATTCGTTAAACCTTGTCTGGTAATATCCGTTATATTGATGAATGCTATTCCGTTATCATCGCAGTATTTCTTTGCAAATGCATTGTAATTGTCAATTTCGGTAGAAATTGTTGATTGATTTGACCCTTGTCCAAATGGGGTATAAGCATAATCAGGTATTGAAATCACGATTAGATTGTTCTTGTTTGCTTTTCCGAATATAATGGCTTTGTTGACTAATTCTGGAAATTCTTTTTCATATAAAGAAAAAGGTTTCCTTTGATATTGATTATTGACCCCTATCAATAAAGTTACCAAGTCATAATTGGATTTCGGGTTTTGAGTATTTATTGCCGAAATTAAGTTGGAGGTTGTCCAGCCTGTTTGCGCGATAATATGTAAAGAATACGTTTTGTCAGAATTTGATTCGTTTAGTTTTTTCTTTAATTGTTCTGGGAATCTACAAGTCTCACATACGCTTTCTCCAATAGTATAGCTATCTCCAAGGGCTAGATAATTTACTTGCGTTGCTTCCGGTTCAGTTGTAATGGTTTCGTAAGAAGAGGGTGTTATAGTTTCGATAGTAGTTTCTGAAATTTCATTTTCGATACTGCAACTCAAGGTTGAAAGAATTAAAAAGCACGCAACTATTGTTTTGAATTGTTTTTCCATTATTTCGAAATTAATGAGGTTGTCATTCTAAAATAATAGTTACGTTTATTTGTCGCTTTTGGTTTTATGCCAACTGAACATTTTGCATTATGGTTTCTTCGATGGCGTCCCATAAACCAATTCTTTTTTCTAATGCCAAAATGGATACTTCTTCTACATCGGACCATTTTTGGGCATCATCGCCACAAAGTTCCGTAATCATTTTCATTGCCATCGGTCCGTGTTCATCTGCATCTAGAATGATGTGTCTTTCAAAATAGTAAATTAACTTGTCTAAATTACTTTCAGGAAAATTAGTTTTAAAATTTTTCAGAATTTCAGTAAACATACTTGGAATCAATTTTTCTCTTCCAAAAGTGAAAGCGGCGGCAATTTCATGAGGTTTTCCTTCTTCAATTACTCGAAATGTAAAATCTAAAAAAGCCTTGATATTAGGGTGTAAATTACTGGTTTTAATGGCAACAAATATATTTTGCAAAGAATTTACTTCGGATAAAAAGTCTTCTATCGCTTTTGTGTTTGCTCCGCTATCCAACATCGCTTCAATATACATTTCGTAATGACTCTGATGGCGACCGTCCAAAGTTAAATCGGATTCTTCAGCAAGAACGATTTCATTGATTAAATACCTTGTTTCGGGATTTGAAGTTGGAAACCAAGGAGTGGTGGTACACGTTAACTTCGTTTGAAGCGCTTTTAACAGGGACATAAAATCCCATACGGCGTAAATGTGATTTTCGAGAAAACATTGTAAGTCTTCTATGGTTTTTACTTTGTTGTATAAGGGGTGGTTTAATAATAGGTTTTTTCTGGATTGGATGCTATTGTCAATAGTTGCTGTGTTCATTTGTGGTATTTTAATGTAAATGTAAAAAAGGTTCTTCTTTTAGAATAATTTTAACGGTCAATTTTATAAATATTTTAATAATTGTTCAGCTTACTTGAAAGCAGAAATCCCTGTAATGTCCATTCCGGTGATTAATAAATGAATATCATGTGTTCCTTCGTAAGTAATGACGGATTCTAAATTCATCATGTGTCGCATAATGGAATATTCTCCCGATATCCCCATTCCTCCTAAAATTTGTCTCGCTTCCCGGGCTGTATTAATAGCCATGGCGACATTGTTTCTTTTGGCCATAGAAATTTGAGCCGATGTGGCCCTGCCTTCGTTTCTCAAAACGCCAAGTCTCCAAGTAAGTAATTGCGCTTTGGTGATTTCCGTAATTATCTCGGCCAGTTTTTTCTGTTGTAATTGGGTTCCGGCTATGGGTTTGTCAAACTGAATTCTTTCTTTGGCATATCGCAGGGCGGTGTCGTAACAGTCCATTGCTGCTCCAATGGCGCCCCATGCAATTCCGTATCGAGCAGAGTCTAAACAGCCTAATGGTGCTGCCAATCCTGATTTATGGGGTAATATATTATTTTTCGGTACTTTGACATTATGGAAAATTAATTCTCCAGTGGCCGAGGTTCGGAGTGACCATTTATTGTGGGTTTCGGGAGTGCTGAAGCCTTCCATGCCGCGTTCTACAATTAAACCGTGAATTCTGCCTGTTTCGTCTTTGGCCCAAACAATGGCAATGTCTGCAAAAGGAGCGTTGGATATCCACATTTTTGCACCGTTCAATAGATAATGGTCGCCCTTGTCTTTAAAGTGAGTAATCATACCTCCGGGGTCTGATCCATGGTCTGGTTCGGTCAATCCAAAGCAGCCCATGTATTCTCCGGTAGCGAGTTTGGGTAAATATTTTTTGCGTTGTTCTTCGGTGCCATATTTCCAAATAGGATACATAACCAATGAAGACTGTACCGATGAAGTAGAGCGAATCCCAGAATCACCACGCTCAATTTCTTGCATGATCAACCCATAGGATATTTGGTCTAAACCAGCGCCGCCATATTCTTCCGGAATATACGGGCCAAAACCACCTATTTCCCCTAATCCTTTTATGATTTGTTTTGGAAATTCTGCTTTCTGGGCATATTCTTCAATGATAGGCGAAATTTCTCTTTTCACCCAGTCACGTGTGGCCTGACGAACCAATTTGTGCTCTTCGGTGAGTAAATCATCTAGATTATAGTAGTCCGGTGCTTGAAAAAGATCTGGTTTCATCTAATTTTCATTTTTGAAACAGGTAGTTTCTACTTGAATCGGTTCTGAAAATAAATTTACGCAAATTATTACAACTATTAGAACTATTAGAAAATCTATTTTTAGGAGCTTTTTCTTGCTGTTTGTTGGCTAATGTTGTTTGTTGAAGCTTGGTCTTTAAATGGGCAGGAAATAATGTTACATTTTCAAATAAAAAGCCTTTGTCAATTCAATGTATTCGGGGGTGTATTGATGGCGTGCAGTTTCGATGATGAGTTCGTCAACAGGGAATTCTGTCTTTTGATTTCGGCTAAAGGCCAACAAGCTGCGTTTGATTTCGGTAGTTGGTGTTCCTTTAACTCGGGTGATTTTTACGGGGTACAATTCATATTCATAAGCTAAAGCCATGAATTTTTCTTCTTCTTTGAAAGGGATGATGGCGGCAAAAATGCCGTTTTCTGAAAGCAATAAATCGGCGGCTTCCATTAAATCATCAAAAGGCATAGCGTCTTGAAAACGAGCTAAATCCCGTTGTTCGTCATTCGATTTATAATCTTCTGGGTGAAAAGGGGGATTGGAGACAATTAAATCGTACTCGTCTTCTGGTTCTTCGATAAATTCGTCTAATCCGGCATGAAAGCAAAACAAGCGGTCATTCCAAGGGGAATTCTCAAAATTATCTGTGGCTTGCTCGTAGGCTTCTTCGTCAATCTCTAAAGCATCAATTTGTTGGGCTTGACTCCGTTGTGCAAGCATCAAAGCAATGATTCCGGTTCCGGTTCCGATGTCTAAAATACTATACGGATTGTTTGCAATTGGAGCCCAAGCACCAAGTAAAACACCATCTGTACCAATTTTCATGGCGCATCGATCTTGTTCTATCGAGAATTGTTTGAATTGAAACATAGCCATAGTATTTTTATTTTTTATCGATTAACGAATAAGCAAATAATCGATTAAAGCTTTCTATAAATACATTTCAATAAGTCCTTCCGGTAAATCCATAATCACTTTTTTGTTTTCACGATCAATTTTTACAAGAAAATGATCAATCATTGGGATTAAGATTTCTACATCACCATTTAGAACTTCAAAAAGGGGTTGTGCGGTAGAGTCATTGATGGATTCGATTTTTCCAACGACGCCTAAGCGTTTGTCTTCTACTTCGAAACCAATCACTTCGTGAAAATAGAATTTGTTACCGCTAAGTTTGGGTAACATTTTTAATGGAAGATAGAGGTCGTTTCCTAAAAGTGCATCCGCTTCTTCTTCGGTATTTACATCCTCGAAACGAATTCTAAGAAAGTCATTTTTGTGCAGGGAACTGCTTTCAATAAAAAAAGGAATCAAGTGTTTGTTGCATTCAACAAACACTGATTCCAAGTTTTCGTATAACTCTGGTTCGTCTGTGTCTAAATAGGCAAGGACTTCCCCTTTAAAACTAAATTTTTTGGCGATTTTACCTAAATAGAAACAATCTTCTTTACGCATTATCGCTTATAAAATTATGCTTGAGTTTCTTCGTTGTTTTCTTCAGCAGCAGGAGCTTCAACTTCAGCAGTTTCTTCTTCTACAGCAGGAGTTGCAGCAGCAATAGCATCAGCTTCAGCCTGTGCGGCAGCAGCTAAACGTTTTGCATTTACTTCTTGTTCTGCTTTAAATGCTTTAGCTTTAGCATCAGCTTGCGCTTTTGTTAAACCGTCTTTTTTAGCATCAACTTTTCCAGCTTTAGCTTCTAGCCAAGCAGCTAATTTCGCATCAGCTTGTTCTTGAGTTAAGGCTCCTTTACGAATACCTCCATCAAGGTGGTGTTTCAATAAAGCTCCTTTGTAAGAAAGAATTGCTTTTGCAGTATCAGTTGGTTGTGCACCATTGTGTAACCATTTCACTGCGCTATCAAGGTTTAAGTCGATAGTTGCTGGGTTAGTGTTTGGATTGTAAGTACCGATTTTCTCTAAGTATTTACCGTCTCTTTTTGAGCGTGCATCTGCAGCTACAACCCAGTAAAAAGGTTTTCCTTTTTTACCGTGTCTTTGTAATCTAATTTTTACTGACATAATCTATTGATTAAATTTTGAGGTACTCGACCTCTGTTAATTAAGGGTGCAAATATATAAAATATTTTCGAAATAGCTAATAGGAAGTTATTATAATGATAGAGAATAAGTTGGGGTGTTTTAAAGCTATTTTTTAAGCATTAATTCCATTTTTAAACTATATTATTATACTTTTGTTTGAATAGACAAATTAATATATTTATGATTTCGCTACTAATAACAAGTTTGTTTTAAATAAATAACAAATAACTTTGGGCGATACCATATATGACTGCTGAAAAATCAAAATATACATTTATGAAAAAATACCTTCCATTTCTTATTGTGTTGTTTTCTTTAGTTTCTTGTGAAGAGGATGTGCGTTTTAATACACCTTCTTTTCAAGGTTTGAAAGATAATGTGTTTTGGAGAGCGATTCAAACCAGAGCGACATTGGCATCAAATGGTTCCGTGGTAATTGAGGCTTATTCCGGATATGAATTAATCACGTTAAAAATAACATCAACGACACTTCAAACTTATTTTTTAGGCACCAGTTCTTCTAATACAGCTACTTATGTATTGAAGGATGCAAATGGGGAAGTTACTTTTATAACAGATTTTGGTATTGGGAATGGTCAGGTTCAGGTTACAGAATACGATGATGTCAATCACACCATTTCTGGAACTTTTAAATTCAATGCGGAGAATGTTGATGATAATCCTTTATATGGTTCTGAATTAAATTTTCAACAAGGTGTTTTTTATAAGGTTCCAGTCAGTCCAGCACCTTAATTATTAGTTGGTAATTGTTTTTTATTGATATTTGAAATTGGCTTTGCTTTGTGAAAAGTATAATTAAAACATAAATAAGCTTATTTGTAGTGGATTAGAAAAAAATTAGACTACATTTGCTTCAATTATTATAAATAAGTACATATGAATATTTTTGTTGGAAGCCTTCCATTCAGTATTGAGGAAGCAGATTTAAGAGAGTCTTTCGAGGCTTATGGAGCAGTTGATTCAGTTAAGATTATTACTGATAAATTTACTGGAAGAAGTAAAGGATTCGGTTTTGTTGAAATGACAAATGATGATGAAGCTCAAAAAGCAATTGACGAATTGAACGGAGCTACTGTTCAAGGACGTGCAATTGTGGTTAACAAATCTGAGCCAAAACCAGAAGGCGAAAGAAGAAGTTTTAACAATAACAGTCGTGGTGGAGATTCACGCGGAGGTTATGGTGGTGGAAACAGCCGTGGTGGAGACAACCGTGGTGGTGGAAACAGAGGAGGATATTAATATTTTTTTCTACAACTATAAAAAAAGGTGTCAATGCAAATTGACACCTTTTTTGTTATCTATTATGAAGAAATTTAGATGTTAGCAGCTAACCAGTCTCCAACTTCTTTTGTACCATAAGCTTTGCCTCCATCAGCTAAATCTTCAGTAACTATTCCTGCTTCTAAAGCTTTGTTTACTGAATCTCTCATTGCTTTTCCTTCTTCCATCAATCCAAAATTTTCGAACATCATAGCAGCTGATAAAACAGTAGCCATTGGATTAGCAATGTTTAAACCAGTTGCTTGTGGATAAGAACCGTGGATAGGTTCGAACAAAGATACTTCTGCTCCCATAGAAGCGGAAGGCATTAATCCCATAGAACCTGAAATTACAGAAGCTTCGTCGGTTAGGATATCTCCAAATAAGTTTTCAGTAATTAATACATCATAAGAATTTGGCCATTGCACCAAACGCATAGCCACTGCATCAACAAATTCGTAGCTAACGGTAACTTCCGGATAATCTTTTTCCATTGCTTGTACGGTTTCTCTCCACAAACGGGAAGTCTCCAAAACATTGGCTTTATCTACACAACATAATTTCTTAGAACGTGTCATCGCTAATTCGAAACCTTTTTTAGCTAAACGTTGTACTTCGACTCTAGTATAAACGCAGTTGTCATAAGCAGTTTCTCCACCGTCTTTTCTTCCTTTTTCACCAAAGTAAATACCTCCAGTCAATTCTCTTAAGAAAACTAAGTCAGTTCCTTCAATTCTTTCTCTTTTTAATGGAGATTTATCCAATAAAGAGGGGAATGTAAACGTTGGTCTTACGTTTGCAAACAAACCTAATGCTTTACGCATTTTTAACAATCCTTGCTCTGGACGTACAGGTGCAGAAGGATCGTTATCGTATTTAGGGTGACCAATCGCTCCAAACAAAACGGCATCAGCATTTTTACAAATTTCATGTGTTGCATCAGGATAAGGCTCGCCTACTGCATCAATCGCAGCAGCACCGGTTAAGGCTGGTTTCCAAGTGATTTCGTGTCCAAATTTTTGTGCAATTGCGTCTGATACTTTTACTGCTTGATCAATTACTTCTGGTCCGATTCCGTCCCCTGCTAAAAGTGCGATATTTAACTTCATTATTTTATATTTATATTAATTTATTGTTTTTTTAATTTTAGTTTGTCACTACGTTGAGCATCTTTTGCGTAGCGATAATAGCCGCAACTGTTTGATCTGAATCTAATCCTCTAGTCTTAAATTCTTTTCCATTGGTATTTGTCCAAGTGATGATAGTTTCGCATAAGGCATCGGAGCTACTTCCAGGTGGAATTCTTACCGCATAATCAGTCAGTTTAGGTAAAGTCATTTTTTTGCTTTTATAAATTTTTGTCAAAGCATTCATAAAGGCATCAAATTGTCCGTCACCTTGAGCGTGTTCTTCAATGATTTCACCGTCTATTTTCAAACAAATAGTAGTTGAAGGACGCATTCCTTTGGCGTGAGATAACAAATAGGATTCTACCGAAATTTTTTCTTCATACGAATGACTGTCTAGAACATCAGAGATGATATAAGGTAAGTCTTCTTTGGTAACGGTTTCCTTTTTGTCACCCAATTCAATGATACGTTGGGTAACTAATTTTAAATCTTCTTGGTTTAGCTGTAAGCCTAGTTCCTGAAGATTTTTTTCAATATTAGCTTTACCGGATGTTTTTCCTAACGCATATTTTCTTCTTCTTCCAAAACGTTCCGGAAGTAAATCATTAAAATATAAATTATTTTTATTGTCTCCATCAGCGTGAATCCCTGCAGTCTGTGTAAACACATTGTCGCCTACAATAGGTTTGTTGGCTGGGATTCTATAGCCGGTAAAAGTTTCCACTAATTTGCTGACAGAATACAGTGCTGATTCTTTTACATTGATTTTTATCTCAGGCATAAAATCATTGATAACTGCAACCGTGCTTTCGAGTGGAGCATTTCCGGCACGCTCTCCCATACCATTTACGGTAACGTGGAGTCCGTGTATTCCAGCTCTAACTGCTTCCATGGCATTGGCAACACTTACGTCGTAGTCGTTATGGGCATGAAAATCGAAATGAATTTTTGGGTATTTTGCTGTTATTTCTGAGATAAATTTAAAGGTTTCAGAAGGTATCAGAACGCCTAATGTATCCGGCAATAAGATTCTTTTGATAGGCTGTTGTGTAAGGAAATCCAAATATTGGTATACATATTCAGGCGAATTACGCATCCCATTACTCCAATCTTCTAAATAGACATTGGTTTCAATGTCACTTTCCTTAGCATCTGCAATTGCTTTTGCAATTTCTGTAAAATGTTGTTCTGGTGTTTTTTTTAATTGATGGGTCAAATGGTTAAGAGAACCTTTGGTCAATAAGTTTTGCACTTTTGCGCCAGATTTTTTCATCCAATCAATAGACAAGCCACCATCAACAAAAGTTAATACTTCTACTCGGTTACTGTATCCTTTGGATTCCGCCCAAGACATGATGCCTTTTACTCCTTGAAATTCTCCTTCACTGACACGTGCTGAAGCGATTTCAATTCGATCAACTTTTAATTCTTCCAGTAATAATTGTGCAATGGTTAATTTTTCTGCAGCAGAAAATGATACTCCGGAGGTTTGTTCCCCATCACGAAGTGTCGTATCCATTATTTCAATTTTTCTTTTTTCCATTTAAATTTGATGCTAAAGCGGTTTTGATTTCTTTGCATTGAAATCTTAAATTGTATTCTGTTTTTATATAACGGTAAAAGCAGTTACTGAGCTCAACCCTAAAGTTGAACGTACAGTAACTGCATTTTTGTTGTGTGTTATTTAGAAAAGAAGTTTGTCGGCAAAACCAACAATTTCTTCTTTCATACTTTGTAGGTAATCAATATCATCAAATCCATTGATCATATTGTTCTTTTTGTAACCATTAATGTCAAAAGATTCTGTTTCGCCAGTTTCTTTCAAAGTAATTGTTTGCTCTGGTAAATTGATTTCTAATTCTGTGTTAGGATCTGCTTCAATAGCTGCAAATATTTTTGCAGAAAATTCAGGGCTCACTTGAACTGGTAAAACACCAATGTTCAAACAGTTTCCTTTGAAGATGTCTGCAAAGAAAGAAGAAACCACTGCGCGGAATCCGTAATCGTAAACTGCCCAAGCAGCATGCTCACGAGAGGAACCAGAACCGAAGTTTTTTCCTCCTACAAGGATTTTTCCAGAGTAGGTTGGGTTGTTTAATACGAAATCAGCTTTTGGAGTATCATCTCCGTTGTATCTCCAGTCTCTGAAAAGATTGTCTCCAAAACCTTCACGTTTTGTAGCTTTCAAGAAACGAGCTGGAATGATTTGATCCGTGTCAACGTTTTCTATTGGTAGTGGCACTGCACTACTGGTAAGGATATTAAATTTATCGTATGCCATTTTTATTTTATTTATACTGTATTAAGGTTTTGCCTTTTTTACGGTAGTTTTAAATTGTATTTTTTTGAAACTAGTTTCTAGAATAAATCTCTAGGGTCTGTCAATTTTCCGGTAACCGCAGCTGCTGCAGCCATAATTGGACTAGCCAATAATGTTCTTGAACCAGGACCTTGACGACCTTCAAAGTTTCTGTTTGAAGTACTTACTGCATATTTACCTGCAGGCACTTTGTCATCGTTCATCGCTAAACAAGCAGAACAACCTGGTTGACGCAATACAAATCCTGCTTCAGTAAGAATGTCTAACAAACCTTCTTCTTTGATTTGTGCTTCAACAACGTGAGAACCCGGAACTAACCAAGCTGTTACATTGTCAGCTTTTTTTCTTCCTTTTACAATTTCTGTAAAAGCTCTAAAATCTTCAATACGACCATTAGTACAACTTCCTAAGAAAACGTAATCGATTTGTTTTCCAATCATTACATCGTCTTCTTCGAAGCCCATGTAAGCTAATGATTTTTTATAAGTTTCCTCGCCGCCTTCCACTTGGTTGGCGCTTGGAATATGTTTAGAGATACCAATTCCCATTCCTGGATTAGTACCATAAGTAATCATTGGTTCGATATCGGCAGCGTCGATGTTTAATTCAGCATCAAAAACGGCATCTGCATCTGTTTTCAAAGTTTTCCAGTAAGCAACCGCTTTATCCCAAGCTTCACCTTTTGGAGCATATAATCTTCCTTCCAAGAAATCAAAAGTAGTTTGGTCTGGAGCAATCATACCACCACGAGCACCCATTTCGATACTTAGGTTACAAACGGTCATACGACCTTCCATAGACATTTCTTCGAAAACATTTCCGGCGTATTCAGCAAAATATCCTGTACCTCCAGAAGTTGTTAATTGAGCAATAATATAAAGAGCAACATCTTTTGGACCTACACCTTTACTTAATTGACCATTTACGTTGATACGCATTTTCTTTGGTTTCGGTTGCATGATACATTGTGTAGACAATACCATTTCCACCTCAGAAGTTCCGATACCAAAAGCAATCGCACCAAAAGCACCATGTGTAGAAGTGTGAGAATCACCACAAACAATAGTAGCACCCGGTAAAGTAATTCCGTTTTCAGGACCTACTACGTGTACAATTCCGTTTTTTTGATGGCCTAATCCCCAGTGAGAAATACCGTATTCAGCAGCATTATCTTCCAAAGCTTTTAGTTGGTTAGCTGATAAAAGATCAGCAACCGGTAAATGTTGGTTTATGGTTGGGGTGTTGTGATCGGCAGTAGCAAAAGTGCGTTCTGGGTATAAAACCGAGATGCCTCTTGTTTTTAAACCTAAAAAAGCAACAGGACTAGTAACTTCATGAATGAAATGACGGTCAATAAAAAACACGTCTGGTCCATCTTCAATTTTACGCACTACATGTGAATCCCATACTTTGTCAAATAATGTCTTACTCATTTTAATTTTTTTTTAGTGTATTTCTTTTTTTATGACCACAGTAATTCTCCATAATCATAAATAACGCATGCAAATTTAGTAAAAGAAATAAAAATGTCAATTATGCTATTGCATTATATACGATACCCAACGCTTTTTTACAATAGCTTATGCCTTGTTTTAGAGCTAAATAGTTAGAGTGTCGTGTTTTGTTTTTGACTTTAAATTCCTTTTTAAAGCGCGTTATATTGTGATTTTGGCGAATTAAATAATTTGCAAATTTATACTTATTTTGGGCTAAAATGGTCATTTGGAATTGAAAAAATGTAACAAAACGTTTTAAAATAGTATTAAATGACAATAAAAAGGGTGAATTTTAATTTTTCGATAAAAAATAGAATCGTTTTTTGTGGACTTCAAATTGGTTTTTTTAGCTGAAACTAAAGGGTCATTTTTTTGAAGAAATACTACGACATCCAAAATATGATAAAATTGAATTTATTAGGTGTTTTTTAACAGGCTACCACAGAAAAACGAGACAATTATGTATTAAAAATAGCGATGTGTATCATTTATAAAGAAACGTTTGTTTTTTTGATTTAGTATTTTTCTCTTTTTGATAACTTCGCTTTTCATTGGCTTTCAAAAAAAATAAATTTGGAATTCATTTTTTACTTGTTTTTTATTATCGAATGTGGAAGCGGGGGTAATTTTAAACAGATCTATAATTGCATACTATTTAAATTTTGTAATAAACCAATCGATTCCTTTGTTTGCTACTGCTAAATCATCTTCACCTGAAGCTCCGGAAAATGTGGATAAAAGATATCCGGAATCAATTTTTTTTATGGTTCCTCCAATATAATCAAATTCCCCAACTTTTACAGGTCTGACTTTACTCCCGCTATTTTTTAGGGTTTCAGCCATTTCGCTTGCTTTAGAATTTGCAATTGCAATAAAATTATATCCTTCATTACCAGTCGCTCCTACAATTATCATTTTTGATACCCATGATTGAGTCTCATTGCCCGGAATAAAGCACACTAAGCCTGCACCTTTTATATTCATTCGTAATGCTTCTTGTTTCATGATCTGCAAAGCTTCATCAGCGTGAGTGATAAATGTTTTTTCTGCTTTTTTTTGCTCTTTTGATATGGTTTGTGCTGTAGCGTTGTTGCTTGCTGTCATAATAATAATGGCTAATAATAGTTGAGTTAGTCTCATTTTTCAGTCTTATGTTTTTACGAAGTTAATTAAAATAGAGTTAAATTTATCATTTTATATTATTTGAATCCCTTCAGATGAATGTTAATAACTTCCCTTTTCAATAGCCTAAAAAAAAACTAAATTTGAAATTCAATTTTTGTGATTTTTATAAATTGCAAATACTTCAAAAACAGTTATGTACTTAATATTCGATACCGAAACTACTGGATTACCTAAGCGTTGGGACGCACCCATTACCGATACAAACAACTGGCCGCGATGTATTCAAATCGCCTGGCAGTTGCATGATGACATGGGAAATCTTATCGAACATCAAGACTATCTGGTGCAACCCGATGGATTCAATATTCCGTATGATGCCGAGCGTATTCATGGAATTTCGACCGAATTGGCACAAGCCGAAGGAATTCCGTTAAGCGAGGTATTAGAAAAATTCAATATTGCACTTGGGAAATCCAAATTTATTGTAGGTCAAAATTTAGGTTTTGATGTCAATATTATGGGGTCTGAGTTTTATAGAATGGGTGTTGATTCTCCCATGGCTTCGATGCCCGTTTTGGACACCTGTACCGAAATAACGGCTTCGTTATTGAAATTGCCCGGAGGTCGTGGAGGTAAATTTAAGCTGCCCACTTTGACGGAGTTGCATCAGTTTTTATTTGACAAACCTTTTGCGGAAGCACACAACGCCACTGCCGACGTTGAGGCAACAACACGTTGTTTCTTGGAATTAATTCGAAAAGAAATTTTTACCAAGGAAGAACTGGATGTGCCAGCGAGTTATTTTCAAGATTTTCAAAATAAGAATCCAAGAGAAATTCAACTCATTGGATTAAAGCATATCAACTTAAAAGCGGCTTCAGATAAAATTCGGCAGCAGTTTCAAAAGTCAGAACAAAACGTTTCGCAAACGACCATTTCGCAATCGGATAGAGAAGATTTCAAGGTGGCGAAGTTTGCGCATTTGCACAATCACACTCAATTTTCGGTGTTACAATCCACTATTGGAATTGGACCTTTAGTGGCGACAACCGCAAAAAATAAATTTCCTGCTGTTTCCATGACCGATACGGGGAACATGATGGGGGCTTTCCATTTTGTGAGCGCTGTGATGAATCATAATAAATCGGCTTCCGCCAAAAATAAAGCTTTGGTGGAGAGTGGGGAGGAGCCAACAGAGACAGAGATTAAGCCTATTGTAGGTTGCGAATTTAATATTTGTGAAAACCATTTGGATAAAACCAAAAAAGACAATGGTTATCAAGTGGTATTGTTGGCAAAAAACAAAAAAGGCTATCACAATTTGGCTAAAATGTCTTCGATTGCTTTTGTGGATGGCTTTTATTATGTGCCTAGAATTGATAAAACTATAGTTGAAAAATACAAAGAGGACATCATGGTGTTGTCTGGGAATTTATATGGAGAGATTCCGGGTAAAATTCTGAATATTGGTGAAAACCAAGCCGAAGAAGCTTTGATTTGGTGGAAAGCACAGTTTGGAGATGATTTTTATCTCGAAATCATGCGTCACAATCAAGAAGATGAAAATCGCGTGAATAAAACCTTGATTGAGTTTGCTCAAAAACATGATGTAAAACTTATTGCGACCAACAATACCTATTATATTAATAAAGAAGATGCCAATGCACATGATATTTTATTGTGTGTAAAAGATGGTGAAAAACAAGCGACACCTATCGGCCGTGGTCGCGGTTATCGGTACGGATTACCGAATCAAGAATATTACTATAAGTCGGAAGAAGAGATGAAAAAACTCTTTTCCGATTTACCTGAAGCCATTATCAACATTCAGGAAATTGTTGATAAGGTCGAAATTTACTCGTTGTACCGAGATGTATTGCTTCCAAAATATGACATTCCTGAGGAATTTATCGTTGCTGAGGATGAAATTGATGGAGGTGTTCGTGGAGAAAATGCCTATTTGAGACACCTCACGATGGTAGGTGCCAAAAAGAGGTATGGTGAAATTACGCCAGATATTCAAGAGCGATTGGATTTTGAATTGCTTACGATTTCCAATTCGGGTTATCCGGGTTATTTTTTGATTGTGCAGGATTTTATTGCTAAGGCCAGAGAGATGGATGTTTCCGTTGGGCCGGGTCGTGGATCCGCGGCTGGTTCTGCCGTTGCCTATTGTTTGGCCATTACCAATATTGACCCGATTAAGTACGACTTGCTTTTTGAGCGTTTCTTGAATCCGGATCGTGTGTCCATGCCCGATATTGATATTGATTTTGATGATGAAGGTCGTGGTCGTGTGATGGATTATGTAATCAAAAAATACGGAGCCAATCAAGTGGCGCAAATTATTACGTATGGTAAAATGGCAACCAAATCGGCGATTCGTGATACGGCTCGTGTGCTGGATTTGCCCCTTTTTGAAGCAGACCGAATAGCAAAGCTGATACCAGGAATGATGCCGTCTAAATGGAATTTAGCGCGTTTTATTTCGGAAAATGAAGAAGATGTCAAAAAAGCCTTGCGCTCTGATGAGTTTGATAATGTAAAAGAATTAATCGCCATTGCCAATACAGATGATTTGGCAGGAGAGACTATTCAGCAAGCGAAGATTTTGGAAGGTTCGATGCGAAATACAGGTATTCATGCTTGCGGGGTAATCATCACGCCATCGGATATTACGAATTTCGTCCCGGTCACTACCGCCAAAGATTCCGATTTATATGTTACCCAATTTGATAACTCGGTTGCCGAAAGTGCCGGATTATTAAAAATGGACTTCTTGGGCCTGAAGACCCTGACTTTGATTAAAGATACCGTAAAACTGGTAAAATATAGAAACGGAATTCAATTGGATCCCGATACGTTTCCGATTGATGATGCGGCAACCTACGAGTTGTTCCAAAGAGGGGAAACCGTTGGTATTTTCCAATACGAGTCACCCGGAATGCAAAAATACATGAAGGATTTGAAACCCACTGTTTTTGGGGATTTGATTGCCATGAATGCATTGTATCGTCCGGGGCCATTAGAATATATTCCTTCATTCGTTCGAAGAAAAAACGGAGAAGAAGAAATCAAATACGATTTGGATGCCTGCGAAGAATACCTGGGAGAAACCTACGGAATCACGGTTTATCAAGAACAGGTGATGCTTTTGTCTCAGTCTTTGGCCGGTTTTACCAAAGGTGAGGCGGACGTTTTGCGTAAAGCAATGGGTAAAAAACAAAAGGACGTTTTGGATAAAATGAAACCTAAATTTGTTGAACAAGCTTCTGCAAAAGGACATGATGCCAAGGTTTTAGAGAAAATCTGGAAAGACTGGGAAGCTTTTGCGAGTTATGCCTTCAACAAATCACACTCGACTTGTTATGCTTGGATTGCGTATCAAACGGCCTATTTAAAAGCGCATTATCCTGCGGAATATATGGCTGCGGTACTTTCGAATAATATGAGTGATATTAAGCAAGTATCATTCTTCATGGAGGAATGTAAACGTATGGGATTGCAGGTTTTAGGACCTTGTGTCAATGAATCTTTTTATAAATTTACCGTAAATGATGATTATGCCGTTCGTTTCGGAATGGGAGCCATCAAAGGTGTTGGTCAAGGTGCCGTGGCAACCATTGTCGAGAGCAGAAAGGACGGAAAGTACAAATCTATTTTTGACTTAACCAAGCGTATTGATTTGCGCGCAGCCAATAAAAAAGCGTTAGAAAATCTGGCTTTGGCAGGAGGATTTGATGCTTTCGAAGGAACAACACGAGCGCAATATTTTCATGATGATGGCGATGGAATCACCTTCTATGAAAAAGCGATTCGGTATGGTTCGAAATATCAGGAAAACGAAAATTCGTCGCAGGTAAGTTTGTTTGGTGAAACCAGTGAAGTGCAAATTGCCGAACCGATTGTGCCGCCCTGCGAAGACTGGAGCACGATGGAAAAATTGGCCAAAGAAAAGGAAGTAGTCGGAATTTATATCTCTGGACACCCACTTGATGATTACAAATTTGAGATGAAATATTTTTGTAATGCCCGACTGGAAGCCTTGAAAACAATGGAATTGTATGTGGGTAAGAATCTAACTTTTGGCGGAATCATCAATAATGTGCAACATCGTGTGGCCAAAAATGGAAAAGGCTGGGGGATGTTTTTTCTGGAAGGTTATGATGAAAGTTATGAGTTCCGAATTTTTGGGGAAGAGTATCTTAAATTCCGTCATTTCTTGATCCAAAATAATTTTACCTTTATGAAAGTATTGATAAAAGAAGGTTGGGTAAATCAAGATACGGGTAAAAAAAGTGAGCCCAGATTACAATTTGTTGAGGTGAAACAATTGCAAGATGTTTTGGAAACTTTCGCCAAAAAACTCATTTTGTTATTGAATATAAAAGATTTGCATCCTGATTTTATTCACCGACTGAGTCATCTGTTTTTAGAAAATAAAGGAGATAATCAAGTGACTTTCGAAATTATGGAATTGGAAAAAATAAAGAAATTGGTCGAAGTGGTTCCGGAAGCTTTAGAAAATGAAGACGCCGTTTTTGATGAAGAAAATGAGGATAATGAAACTATGGATTCCGATGCTCCAAAAATAGCAGAAGTCAAGGAAGTGGAAGAAATTCAAGTCGTCACCAAGTTAACTATGCCGAGTCGAAAACTGAAAGTTAAAATCTCGAATGAACTCTTATTTGAATTAGAAAAAATGCAGATTAACTTTAAGTTGAATTAGGAGATTAACTGCAAAGGCACAAAGGAAAAAAACGTAAAGTTCGTAAAGAAGTTTTCGTCTTTTTTAGTTAACGGATTAAATATAAAAAAAGGGTTCGAAAATCATTTCGAACCCTTTTTTTATGGAATACAAACGGTATTAATCCAGTTTGTAAAACTTTTTGGCATTACCGGACCAAATCATTTCTTGTTGGTAAAATGGTAATTGAGCCATATAGTCTTCTAGTGTTTTTACCACTAATTCATATTCGGATGCAACTAAACACACTGGCCAGTCGGAACCGAACATCAATCTTTCGGGAGTGAAGTTTTCGAAAACTACATCTAAGTATGGTTTTAGATCATCGGCTGTCCAAGTTTTCCAATTGGCTTCGGTCACCATTCCGGAGATTTTGCATAGTACATTTTCTGCTTTGGCTAATTCTACAATATTCTTTTTCCAGGATTGTATATCACCCGATTTAATATCTGGTTTGGCGATGTGATCCAATACAAAAGCCTGATTAGGAAAACGATTGGCTAAGTCAATTGCAGCAGGTAATTGGTGATGAAAAATAAGAATGTCATAGGTATAATCGAAAGCTTTTAAAGCTTCAATTCCGCGTCTGAAATCGGTTCTCAGCATGAAATCATCAGCTTCACCTTGTACTACATGTCGAAAGCCTTTTAGCTTTTTTTCATTCGAGAAAAATTCTAAACGCTCCGAGATGTTTTCATTCAATAAGTCAACCCAACCCACAACGCCTTTGATGAAATCATTTTGTTTGGCTAAGTCCAATAAAAAATGCGTCTGTGCTTCAGTTTGATTTGCCTCTACAGCAATACAACCAGCAAATTCATTTTTTTCTAAAATTGGAGCAAGGTCTTGTGGCAGGAAATCACGTTGTATGCGTTGCATGCTTTCGTCAATCCAGCTGTCGCGAACGGGATCAAATATCCAAAAATGTTGATGGGAATCTATTCTTTGGAACATACTATTAGGCTAAATCATTAATTAAAGAACGGTCTAAATGTACATAACCACCATCAACAAAAACAATTTGTCCGGTAGTGTGTGAAGAGCGTTCCGAGATGATAAAAATGGCTGAATCAGCGATTTCTTCCGGTCTCGTCATCCGAGCTTCAAAAGGAATACTTTTGTTGATTTTCGCCAAAGCCGCTTCACCGTCCGGCAAGGTTTTCAACCAGTCATCATAGGCTGGAGTGTAACTTTCGGCAATGATAATCGCATTCGAACGGATTCCAAACTGAATCAAATCGACTGCCCATTCTCTTGTTAATCCGAGTACACCACCTTTTGCGGCAGCATAACCCGAAGTTCCCCCTTGACCGGTTAAGGCCACTTTAGACCCAATATTTAGAATGTTTCCTTTAGACTCTTTAAGATAGGGAAGTGCGTATTTTGTCAATAAAAAATAGCTTACTAAATTCAATTTTAAGGAATTCATGAATTCTTCATAACTAGCATCCAGTCCGGCGCCATCATTTACTCCTACATTATTGATAAGGGCATCAATACGACCGTATTTTGCCACGATTTTTTTAACGGCATTTTCTATTTGTTCCGGGTCGGTAACATTGGTTTGTGCAAACAACGAGTCAATACCTCTTTTTTGAAGATTGGCCACATATTCATGTCCGCGGTCATTACGGTCTACTAAAACCGGAATCGCTCCTTCGTCCGCTAATCTGTTTATGATGGTTTCACCGATGCTTCCTGCTTTGCCTGCAGAACCGGAAACCACTATTATTTTTCCTTTTAATCCTAAATCCATGGTTGTATATAAAATTGTTTAGTTAATCTAATTCAATTACGGCTTTGATCACATTGTTTTTTGGGTCAATCCAGTTTTCGAAGTTAGGAATCATTTCGCTAAATTCGGCTCTATGGGTGATGTATTTCTCAGGATCAATTTTGCCCGATTTGAGACAATCCACCACATAATCAAAATCTTCTCTGGTAGCATTTCGGCTACTCATTAAGGTGGATTCCCGTTTGTGAAAATCAGGATGACTAAAAGCCAGTTCTCCTTTTTGCAATCCCACTAAAACAAAACGTCCTCCGTGTGAGATATAATTGAAAGCGGCATTCATTACATTGCGGTTTCCTGTGGCGTCTATCACTACGGTAGGCATGCTTCCGTTGGTGATTTCCATCAATCTTTCCACAACATCTTCTTTCATCGGGTTGATGATGGCATCTGCTTGTAATTCTTCCTTGCAAAAGTTCAAACGGTATTCATTGATATCCATTACGATTACTTTAGCACCGGCAATTTTAGCAAAATTGATTAATCCAATTCCGATAGGTCCTGCTCCCATAACCAATACGGTATCATTTGGTTTTACAGCTGCCCTGCGAACTCCATGTGCGGCAATCGCTAAAGGTTCTACCAAAACCAGTTGGTCATAATCTAATCCGTTTCCATGCAATAGGTATTCTTCTGGAACGGAGACATATTCGGACATTCCGCCGTCAATGTGTACACCAAAAACTTTGATATTCGCACAACAATTGGTCAATCCATTGACACATGCGATACATTTTCCACAGTGGAAATAAGGAATAAAAGTAACTTTGTCTCCCGGCTTGAATCCGGCCGCGTCGCCTTCGATGTATTCAGCTGCTAGTTCATGACCCAAGATTCTAGGGTATTCAAAAAAAGGTTGGGTTCCGCCAAAGGCATGGATATCGGTACCACAGACCCCTATTTTTCTGATTTTAAGTAGTGCTTCCCCTTTTTGTCTTATGGGCATTGGTTTTTCTTTTATCAAAAACTCATGCGGTTTTTCGCAAACGATATATTTCATTTAGATTGATAATTATTATTTATTTTTTTAAGAGATTTATTGAGGTTATTATTTTTTAAGTAAATCGTAAATGTGCAAAAAAAATCTAGTTTGGATTTTAGAAACGAATGATTCCTTTTTTATTTTTCAAATTTCAATTAATTATAATAATGTGGCTTAGTATAAATGTTTGTGAGACAAATATAAATAATAGCCCTATATAAAGGGTTTTATAATTGTATTTTTTTAGATATAAGTAGAAACAATACGTTTATAACCAAAACTAATTTAGGAATGGTGGTGGATTAGTTTTTAATTTCTAAATTTGTACTTGAGTTTGAAACTCATAAAATATTCTTACTTTTAGGGTAGCTAAAAGTTAAACTTTAAACATGAAATAATATGGCATTAGCAATAACGGATGCTACTTTTGACGAAGTAGTTTTGAAATCAGACAAACCGGTAATGGTAGATTTTTGGGCAGCATGGTGTGGGCCTTGTAGAATGGTTGGACCAATCATTGATGAACTAAGCAACGAGTATGAAGGAAAAGTTGTTATAGGAAAAGTTGATGTAGACGCAAACCAAGAATTTGCAGCAAAATATGGAGTGAGAAACATTCCGACCGTTTTGGTTTTTCATAACGGAGAAGTCGTAGGGAAACAAGTAGGAGTAGCTCCGAAACAAACTTACGCAGATAGTTTAGACGCTTTGTTGTAATCGGTAGATTATAATTTATATAAGAAGAAAAAGGTTTGGCGAAAGTCAAGCCTTTTTTTTATTCCAAATTTTAAATTATTTCAAGAATTGATTTTCTTTACTATCTTTTTTAATTTTTAAATCATTCCATCTTTTACTACATTTGAGAGATGAAGATTGAATCCCAATTAGAGAAAATTTCCAGTTTTCAGCATCTGGAACTGTTGGCCAACCAAGTGGTAGAAGGTTTTATTTCGGGTATGCATAAAAGTCCGTTTCATGGGTTTTCGGCCGAGTTTGCTGAGCATAAGGTGTATAATGTAGGCGAGAGCACACGTCACATAGATTGGAAGCTTTTTGCTAAAACGGAAAGATTGTATACTAAACGCTTTGAAGAAGAAACTAATTTGCGTTGTCATCTCATTATAGATAACTCTTCGTCGATGCATTATCCAAAATTGAAAGACAGTCAGCCCTTTTATGAAAGTAAGATTGGATTTTCTGTCCTAGCGTCGGCTGTTTTGATGAATTTACTGAAGAAACAAAGAGATGCCGTGGGGCTAAGTGTCTTTTCGGATACATACGAATATTACGCTCCGGAAAAGGGTAGTGATAGACATCATCGGATGGTGTTGTATGCCTTGGAAAGTCTATTAGAGCGACCTGCGCCAGGAAAAAGTACCGATACGATTACGTTTTTGCATCAAATTGCCGAAAAGATGCACCGTCGTTCGATGATTGTTTTGTTTACGGATATGTTCCAAAATGAAAACGAAGCAGCGTTGTTTGATGCTTTACAACATTTGAAACACAACAAGCACAAAGTGGTTTTATTTCATGTTGTGGATGCCAAAACGGAGCTAAATTTCGATTTTGATAATGGCCCAAGGAAGTTTATTGATGTAGAAACTGGAGAGTCGGTATCTGTTTTTGCCGATAATGTGAAGCAAGAATACGAAAAAGAGGTCGAGAACTACTTCAAAAAACTACAATTGAGCTGTGCGCAGAACCGAATTAAGTATGTTCCGGTGAATGTGGGTGAAAATTTTGAAAAAATTTTAATCACTTACTTAATTGAAAAACAAAACTTTGGGTAAAAACATAAAAAAATATTTGAAATTTTCTTTTGAAACGCTTGTGTAAACGGAAATCTGTTGTATCTTTGCCACCGCAATAAAGCAGAGGTTTGGTAGTTCAGTTGGTTAGAATACATGCCTGTCACGCATGGGGTCGCGGGTTCGAGTCCCGTCCAGACCGCTAATATTGGGAAAGCCTTTCAGAAATGGAAGGCTTTTTTTTCAATATACAGTATCTAAAGCTAGTTGTGTTGTTGGTCGGCCTAGTTAGCTGACCTTGGTTTAGTAGTTAGACCAATGAAAAGCTGTTCGCCTTGGCGAAGGGCTTTTTTGATTTTAGGGCACTTCACCATTAAAACTTCCGGAAGAATAATCTCTTTTTATAAATCTCAAAAAAAATAATTGTATTTTTATAAAATATTAGTTTCATTCAAACACAAAACCTTGAAGCATTTTTACTTTTTTTTAGGACTCCTTTTTTTAAATTCTTGTCAATATTTCGACAAGCAAGTGCCGTCAGAAAAAGAATTGTTACAAAAAGAATTAAAAGCCATCAATTGGACAGAGGTAGACGAATATCCTTCATTTGCCGAATGTAATTCGGTTGATGATAAAACCCTACGTCAGCAATGTTTTTTTGAATATTTAACCCAGTTGATACAAGAACGGATAAAAGTGGATACACTTTCAATTCTATATCCGGAATTAGACACGATAGAGGTGAAGGTCACTATTTTTCCTAATTCTAAAATGCAATTTGAACCGCAGTTCCCTAAAGATTCCGTAGCTTACGACACCGTGAAAATTGATAGTATTTTGCACGCTAGATTGGTTGGTTTTCCTAAGGTAAATCCAGCTATCAAAAGAGGGATTCCGGTGAAGACCCAATTTATTCTTCCTGTAATTATTAAAGTGGAGTAGTTTTTAGTAGCTTTTTCCAGCTTTCGCCTTTATCTCATTCCGTTTCACTACATGAGGATATCGGCTCTATCTGGGCTAGAACTTGGAATCTTAAAGAAAGTTGAGATAGCTAAAACTTTCTTCCTTTCCATTCGTATTTCCCAAACAAAGAATACAAACCCACACTTACGGACCAAAAAGGATAAAACGAGCTAGAGAATAGCAGGAAATGCATTTTAGAATGGTTCAAAAAGCGATGGGTTTGAACAATCAAAACAGAATCAATTAAAAACTTGATAAGAAATAGAATAAGGATATTTTGCAATCGTATCCAATCCAAAACCCAAAACCCAAAACCCAAAATAATCCCCAAGTTCCCCAAGAAAACAATAATTCCCAAACTTTTCCCGAAGTTGCTTTGATATGAAGTTGTTTTCGAGGCCCAACGCACCCTTTGATGAAACAAGGATTTCCAGTCATCGACCGGTTTTGTCCTTACAATAGTATTTTTGGATTTTAAATAATGTACTTTTTCCGATGATGTTGCCATCGCTTTTTGCAATAAAAAAACATCGTCACCGCTGGCAATTTGGTCATTCCCTTCAAAACCATTCAGTTTTTCAAAAAAGGTTTTGGTGTAGGCAAAATTGGCGCCATTGCACATAAATCCCTTATTTAAACCAAAACTGCCTATAGTTGCTCCTTGTAAGCTGGCTAAATCCAATTGCTGAAAATGGTGCAAAAAAGAGTTGTCACAATCATAAGTGACCGCACCGGCTATCATGGCAGGATGATGTAGTTGAATGTAATGGTCTAAAGTTAATAGCCAGTTGGAATTCACTATGCAATCGGCATCGGTGGTAATAACCCAATCGTTTTGTACAATTTGCATGGCGGTGTTAATCGCATCCTTTTTGGGGGAACTCGAAACTCTATTGTTTTTTATCACCGAAACGTTAAACTTTAAATGGGGGATTTTGAAAGGGGTATCAGATTCATCATCTACCAAAATAACCTCGAACAATGCTATAGGGTAATTTAATTTTGAAATACTTTCCAGTAGAAATGGTAAGTTTTCGGCTTCGTTCCTAAAAGGGACAATAATAGAAAAAGGAGTTTTCGAATTTAAATCGTTTTTCTCAAAAGAATTGACTTTGGTAAAACCACAAATTAAAGTGCAGATGGTAACAACATAAACGGTTAATAAGAGGATTAAAAACCAAATCATATCGCTTTGACCGGTTTAAAATTCAACACATAAAAACTACCTATCATCACGGGAAGAACCACATTGAGGAACCACATCAAAGTAGATACAAAAATCACAATCCATTCGTTGACGCCCAGAATCCCAAAGAAATAAATTGCCACGCTGCCTTTTACGGCAAAATCCAAGAACTGAAAGGTGGGTAAAGAAGACGCTAAGAAATAAACCGAAGTTACGGCTGACATCAGAATCAAATAGGGCAAATCGACATCAAAAGCCAGAAATAAAAAATAATACTGATGGGAAAAAACCAGATAACGACAAATTCCTAAAACAATATTTTTTCGATGGATTTTCTTTGGAATTGAATTGATTTTATGAATCAGCTTTTCGATTGAATATCCTTTGATAGTTAGTTTTTTTACCGAAAATAATAGGATAAACAGTAGAATTAAAGAACCAAAAAGAATCAGGACGGTTTGGGTTGTAATGACTTGATAATTGACATTGAAATACAGCAGTCCAAAAATCCCAAAGAGAACCGTTAAAACCATTTGGATTCCGTTGCAAATCAGGTTAAGGAATATGATTTTTTTAGCGGCTGTTTTTTCAAAGTACAAGGCTTTACCGGCATATTCACCAACGCCATTCGGTGTAAAAATACCTGCCGTAAGTGCTGCCAAAACCTGCTTGGTGGCTTCAGATAACGAATTGGGTTGCAAGGAGGAAACTAAATTTTGCCATTTCAAAATTTCAAAATACCGATTCAAAATACTCAACAATAAAATAAAGCTAATTCCGGTAATCGACTGATTTTTTTTGAATACCAAAAGAAACCGATGCCAATCTAGTTTGTCATTATTGGCTAATTGATTGTATATAAAAAAAAAGGCACCACCAACAATCAAAACTTTGATTAGAAGTACAAGGAATTGTTTAGATTTGTGTGAAATAGAAATCATGGGTGCAAAGTAACAAAACTTTTAAACCTTATACTTTAAACTTTAGTTATAAATTGGCAAACGAACGCATCATATTAGGAATTGATCCCGGAACTACCATAATGGGTTTTGGTTTGATAAAAGTGGTTGGTAAAAACATGCAATTTTTGCAACTAAATGAACTACAATTGTCTAAATACGATAATCATTACCAAAAACTAAAAATCATTTTTGAACGAACAATTGAATTAATCGATACGCATCATCCGGATGAAATTGCCATCGAAGCCCCTTTTTTTGGCAAAAACGTACAATCGATGCTCAAATTAGGAAGAGCACAAGGGGTTGCCATGGCTGCGGGTTTATCTAGGGATATTCCGATTACCGAATATGAACCCAAGAAAATAAAAATGGCGATTACCGGAAACGGGAATGCCAGTAAGGAGCAAGTGGCCAAAATGCTGCAGCAGTTATTGGGTTTAAAAACCTTGCCCAAAAATCTCGATTCCACCGATGGACTAGCAGCTGCTGTTTGCCATTTTTTCAACTCTGGAAAAGTAATCGGAACAAAAAGTTATTCGGGTTGGGATGCCTTTGTGAAGCAGAATGAGGAGCGTGTAAAAAAATAGGTTTTGATTATTTTTATAACATAATAAAAAAGCTTTTTTTTAACGATACATTTATTTTCTCTATATTTAAAAATAAATACTCAAAAATAAACGAAAAGATACTTTTTAAAATTATATCTTTGGTAATCGATTGCATTAAAGTTATTCTGTTTAAATAATTTCTCAAAAAAGAAATAATTGATGTGGTATAATCTTTAATTTTTTTTGAGTCATTATTAAATCTGGTGTAACAAGTTATTTTTAATGGGAAATTATTTTTATGGCAAAATACGATGAGATATGAGCATGATTAAGTTTATTAAAATAGATGAGAATTCACGGGTGCCTAAATACCAACAAATTGTCGATTCTATCATTTTTAACATATCTAACGGTAACTTAAAAATGGATCAAAAAATTCCCTCAATCAATAGATTCAGTGAGGAATTTTATATGTCAAGAGATACGGTTGAAAAGGCTTATAATATTCTAAAGGATAGGAAAGTAATTTCTTCAATACGAGGGAAAGGGTATTATATTACAAGGACGAAACTAATTTCTAAAGTAAATATTCTGTTTCTTTTTAATAAATTGAGTGCCTATAAAATGAAGACTTATAATTCATTTATAAATAATATAGGTCCAAATGCGCATACGGATTTGCATATCTATCATTGTGACGAAGGTTTGTTTTTGAATCTATTGGATAAATTTGAAGGAGCTTATGATTATTACGTTA
Organism: Flavobacterium sp.; assembly: GCA_023259675.1. Classification (GTDB taxonomy): domain Bacteria; phylum Bacteroidota; class Bacteroidia; order Flavobacteriales; family Flavobacteriaceae; genus Flavobacterium. The sequence continues at coordinate 75,046 of JALRGT010000003.1, read as the reverse complement.
TAACGACCCATTTTAAAACAGAAGATTTGAAGCATGTCAGTTTTACCGAGGATGTAGTCAAATCCATAAAAAAGATCCCAAAAAACAAGTTAATTATAATGGATAACATTAAGCTTGGATTGGAAGAAAGTCAAATTGTACAGATTTATCAAGATTTTGAAAATGATATTTATAACGCGCTAAAGGAAGGGCTTTCTAAAATAACTAAATACGATAAATTGATTTTAGTTTATCCTGAAAAAGAAATCTATCCCTATCCAAGACGAATTTTGCATGGTTTTAGAAAGTTTTGTGTAGAACATGCCATTAATTTCGAAATTCTCGACCATGTATATGAAGACATTATCCTTAAAAAAGGAGATTTATTTATTACGATAGAGGAGTCAGATTTGGTTAATTTGATTAACCAGATTAGATTTGATGAATTTGTTCTGGGAACTGATATTGGGGTTATTTCTTATAATGATACTCCATTAAAAGAATTGTTGGGTATAACGGTAGTTTCAACTGATTTTAACATAATGGGTGAGACAGCTGCTCGAATGATTTTAAATAATGAAAAAGGGAAAGTGAAAGTGCCTTTTAATTTTATCGATCGAAATTCGATTTAAAATTTAGATAAAAATCTAATATAGAAAGCCCCGGAAATTAATTTCGGGGCTTTTTTCAATTTTTCTAATTCAAATATTTAAAAGAAGATTTAGTTTTTTGATAATGTATTGAGAATAATATTCGGTTTTGGAGCAGCCTTCATTCCTTTTCCCATATAAAAACTGGTATGTGGCGGTTGATTGTAACCCACATTTTGCCAAGCAATGGCCAATCGGTATTGAGGGTCATGCATCAAGGTGTATTGTCTGACGGTTGTTGGGATTGTGGTGCTATAAATGCGTAATTCTTTGTTGTCATCACTTCTTAGGATAAGTTCCTCTCTCCAATCTCCTAAAATGTCGGCAGATAATGCAGGAGTCGATTTACTGCCATTATTCGATTTGGCTCCTTCGGCGGTAAAAAGTCGACCATAGCCATATTTGTCAATGTAGTTAGAGTTGAGAATTTCTCGGGAAGTGTCTTCATCCCAATAAATTAAAAAATTGGTGGAACGAGGTGCATCTCCTATTTTATTTCCTTTAATGTCATATAAATTACGGGAACCTGACCACCACATTTGTGCGCCAATTCGAGTATTGTCTATGTTATCGGCGACGCCTCTGCCTATATCTTCATTCATGGCATCAGTAAAGAGCACTTTTCCTGTTCCTGCTGAAAATAAAGCAACTCCAGGTCCTTTAGTTCCTTCCTCTATTTCGTGAACTCCAAAAACTTCCAAGCCTGGAATGTCGGGATCCAAATCGCTTACATGCAAAGCATCGCCATGTCTAAAACCGGTAGTGTACAATCCTTTTCCATCATCATCGATACACATGGCGCCAAAAATTATTTCGTCTTTCCCGTCATCGTCAATATCGGCAACAGAGAGTCCGTGATTGCCCATTCCTGAAAAAGGATTGTCTTTGTCTTTACTGTCGAAAACCCATCGAGAAGTCAGTTTTTTATCTTTAAAATCCCAAGCAGCCAATACAGTTCTTCCATAATAACCTCTACACATGACAACGCTCGGGTGAATTCCGTCTAAATAGGCGATACAAGCCGTAAAACGGTCGACTCTGTTTCCGGTATTGTCATTTTTACCGTTGCCTCCTTTTCCTCCCCATGCTCCAATATTTCCTCTTTCAGGAATATAGTCTGTTGTGGAAATGACTTTACCGGTTCTTCCATCAAATACGGAAAGGTATTCCGGTCCTTTCAAAATTTTACCAAAAGTAGGGGATTTAGGGTCGGTATCTCTCCAATCTTTTGTAGCGTCTCCAATGACCTGATTGACACTATCGGTAGTTCCATCGGCAGTTTTACAAACCAATTCGGCTATGCCGTCTCCGTCTAAGTCATAAACCATAAATTGGGTATAATGGGCTCCTTCACGAATATTCTTCCCTAAATTTATTTCCCATAAAAACGTACCATCCAAGGTATAGGCTTGAAAAACGGCTGGGTCGGTTATTCCTTTGAAAGAGTTATCGGCACCTTTTCCGGTCATATGCACAATTAAATCATATTTTCCATCACCGTTTAAATCTCCAACAGAAACATCATTCGGGATGTAACCTGATTTTTCTTTTATCGGAATTGACAAATAATTTTTGTCAGGACTATTGGATGGAATAGAAAAACTTCCTAGAGTTTCTTTTTCGACACCATTTACAATACTTTTTACAAACCACGTATTGTTTTCATCCGTTTTAGCCAATTTATCAATAAAATTTGAAGCTCCAAAAAGGGGTTGACTATTAATTTTTTCTATCGTATTACCACTTTTTCGATACAAATTGAAAGCTAAATTATCGGGGTCGGTGCCCAAAATTCGCCATCCAATATAAAAACCTTCGTTTTGTTTTACCGCAATAATTCCACGGTCTAAATGCTCCATTTGTCGTTGACCTAAAATGGTTAAGACGGAAAAGTTTAAGAACAGAAATAACAAGAGGTATTTATTTGTTAGTGCTTTCATGTTTTTTGGGTTTGTTTATAGTTTACAGACTAATAATTCTATTAATCGTTTTTCAAGATTTCGTCATTATGACTTAAGGTTATACAATAGGTTTAATTATAAAAAAAGCTTTAAAACATTTTTTGGAAACCTTCCCAATTGACTTTCCAGCTCCCATCTTTTGGAAATCCCGGATTTTCTTGGGTAGATCCGTCCCATCCGGCACACATCATCGCTACTGCAGTCAAGACACCTCCATTCCCCGGAAGATACAAACGCAATCTTTCGTCCTGGAAATTGTGTCCATTTTTCAAATACGTATTGGTTCTCACCTTCATAAATAAAGCATCAATTGCTTTTTCTGGAAGCCCTAATCTTGCCGCACTCATGGCTGTCATTGGGAAATCCCATCCCCAGGTTTTTTCCCAAGACCAAGTGTCCCAAATGAGATTAAAGGTGTTTTTCATAATGGTTTTATCCAATAAAGTTGTTTCAGGTAACATTCCAAAAGTTCCTAAAACAGAAGGGTGATCCGTTTTGTATTCGGGATTGGTGTAGGAATCTGTGGCGCTTTCTGTAGCTAGATAAACAGTTTTGTCTACAGGTAATGGTGATAATTTTTTTATTACTTCCTTCCATTTTTCTGGTGCGGGTTCATGAAGCCTTTTTTTCCAATCTAGCGCGGTGTTTAACGCCCAATTCCAGTAAGCCAATTCATAAGTCGGATTGAAAGTTTCAATTGCTTTAAACCGTTCTTGAGCGGGAATAACTCCCGGTCCCAAAACATAGCGTTGTTTTTCAGTATCATAGTAGGCAAAGGATGCCATGAAATCGGCAGTGGCAAATACTCGCTCTTTGTATTTTTCCAGTATAGCCAAATTTGGAGTATTGCGATACAATAATTCCGCATAAGTTATAAAATGCGGCTGTTGCCAAAGTAAAAAAGAACCTATCGATGACGGACTTTCATTTCCATCGGGATCCGTCATTTTTTGCCATCTTGCTCCTTCAAATCCTTGTCGTTGGGCAATTTTTTTTGCTTTTTCGAATGCATTTTGGTACCAAGGCAAACTTTTTTCCAAGAGTTCAGGTCTTCCCCAAAGTGCAAAATGTACGCCGTGCCACCAATGCATTTCTAGATGTGGTTTTCCGTACCAACTGTTGTACGTTAGCCCTGTTTCTTGAGGAGGCATACTTCCTGTACATTGAATTTTAGTGAGGTATTGCGAAAGAATCACTCTGCGTTCCAGTTCATGTGCTCTTGGGTCGGTACTGCCCGAAAAATCTACCGCAGCTCCACTTTTCCAAAAATTTTCCCAGCCCGAAATACTGCTTTTTTCTATATCCGAAAAGGAAGGAATTGATGCCGTTTTTTTATTCGCAGGAGCAAATAAGCAGCTTAATTCTAGGGTGTTGGTTTTGGAGGGAATTACAACAAAATAATGATTGTCTATTTTCTTGAATTGGGCATTTCCTTTCCATTTTAAATTAATGTTGTAATTGAGACTGTCCATCTGATGACTTACCACGGCAACTGTTTTTTCATTCCTAAGAATAGTACTTTTATAATCGTCTTTGCTGTCCCATTTCGTTCCCACATCAGCCCAATTTCCTGTTGGGAAAGGGATTCGTAGACGTATTTTCAAACGACCTTTTTGCACTAAATCAGAAACTACACGAACACCTATAGCATCACTTTCTTGGTGTGAAACCGTATACGCTTTTACAGGGATTCCTTCAATCGAAAAGGAACTTTCTATTTCGCCGGTCCAAAGATTTAAGGTCTGGTTTATTGCTTGTATATCTTCGGCTTTCGCCAAAGTGCCGTCTTTTTTGGTGATTTCAAAACCTAAATTTCCTAATTGCAATAAATGCGGATTTTGTCGGAACCAGTTCACGGCATCTTTTTTCCTTTCTGGTTCTTTGATTTGAGTCGAATACGTAATTTTTCTACCATATTGTTCTACCTCTTTTAGCGTTTCAGAGAATTTGTAATGCTCCGTATTTTTATAACTGTCCCATCCCCATTCGGATTGGGTTCCAAGCGGTACACCGTTTTGGTAGGTTTCCGGAAAAGATTGCAATCCTGTAGCGTCTACAGTAAAGGCAAAACTACCATTACCAACACTTAGGGAGGCTAAAGTATCTATCGCTGTAATATTTACATTGTGTCGGGTTACCAATGCTTTTCGGTCAATTTTTTGTTGTCCGATCATAGCGGCAGTACATAAAAGGGCAATTAGAAAAAGGTTCTTTTTCATATTTGTGAATTTTTTTATCGTGCCAATGTAGCGCTCATCAATCCGATGATCACATCATTTGCAATGGTTTTAACAGTTAGTTTTTGTAATGTTTTACTTTTGTCCAAAGAAAGGTCAAGCAGTGTTCCGGCACCGCCATCAATACCATAATTACTGAATCCTTTGATTGATTTAAAAGTGTCAAATGTTCTTGAAATAGTCCCTGATTTAAAATAAACCCTCGGCGGTTTTGGTGCATCGGTGGTAAATGCGAATCCATCCGAATAATAATCCTGTTCTATAGGCCACCAGTTTTCTGGATTTTTGAGTTCTAAAATTTCCGAAGTTCCATCGGTATAATGAACAATCAATACTCCGTTTACAATTCTACTTTGCATCGGATTAGTGGTTCCAGCCATCATCACGTAAAGATGTGACCCTTTTCCTGAAAGGGGAATTGAACTGCTTTCTGGAAAATTATCCCACATAGAGGTAAATGCAATATTTTTTTGATTGGCTTCTGAAGGAGTTTTAAAGGGAATGCCCTGTGGACTACTAATTTGATTTTTATTTTTGGCTTTTTGGCGCAAGCCAGAATCATCAATTTGGACTTCGATAGTAGGGTAACACCAATTCCCGATGCCGTTTTTAGGCAATTGCAAAGTTGGGGATTGTGGTCGTGGAGATAAATACTCTTGTTGGAAAATATCGGTTACTTTAGCATTAAAGATTGAAGTTAATGGTACGGTTTCAAATTGTTGTTTTTTGTCTGCCGGAATATCCCAATTGGTAAATGAAAGTGGAAAATCTACTCCATCATCCGTTTTTAGATGTAATGTATTTGTTCCGGGAACCAAATCTTCTAAAGGAATGGTAACCGTAGTTGCAGCATGGTTTGGAATGCTAATTTCTTGTTTGATTTCTTTTCCATATGGATTGAAAATCAAATTTCCCTCGATTGTTTTTAGGGTGTTGTTTTTTAAAGTAAAACGAAGTGTTAGTTGTTCTATCTGAGTTGATTTCACTTCAATTTTGGGTTGAACAAGTAAGTTAATGGGTTGCCACCAAATCAGATTTCCTTGTTGCAGTTGCACAAAAAATGTTTTGTTGCTATTGGTTTTTATAGTTGCATCGAATGTGTATTTTGTTTTTTGGCTCTCGCCCAAAGCCAATTGCGGGTCATAAATGCCAATAATGGTAGCCTTTTTTGAAGCCAAATGAATGGAATCGCCTGTGGAATAAGAAGGTTCAATTCGTAGTTGTTCCAAATCGTTGCCTTCCCAAGTGATATCGATGTTGTAATTCTCTTGGTACGGACTTTCAATAATCAATTGTGGATTTCCGATGCCGTTTGTAGTAGTTTTCCAAGGGGTACTTTTACCATTGATGGATACTTTTTTAATATTTTCAAACGGAATATTGACCATCAATTTCAAATTCATATTTTTTGGAAAATGAGGTTGGATATGGTAGGAATCAGTGTTGTTTTTTCGCAAAAAAGAAAAGGAAATATCCGGAATTGTCAGGGCTGCTTTATCCCATTTTTTAGGAAAACCAGGTTTGATGGTTAACGTATCTGATAACGCATCTGGCTGAATGCCAAAAAGTCCTTCAACCAAGGTTCGAGCCGCCATTCCTATTGGATCCGCAAAATCGCGGTACAATTCGCCACGGATTGCATCGTGAAACAGTAATTGTTCAAATCCACCGGGTGAGGCACCTAAGTACATACTTTCTATCAAAGCGCTTTCCCACATGGTAAATGCTGTCTCCGATTGTCCTCCTTGCCAAAAAGCCAACGAAGTGTGCAGTTGCTCTGCCAGTGCCACATTATTAATTGACCAGGTATAGGGTTGCCAGTTGGTGGTGCTGATGGTATATAAATTGTTTTTGTCTAATCCTTCGGCACTTATTGGGATATGCGGAATTTGAGTGTCTACATACCGAAGCATTTGGTAGTTCTGAAAAGGATTTGAAATCTCTTCATCGACAGTGTGATAAATGCTCCAGATAGCTGGGGTATCATGCAAAAGTTGGTTGCCTAAAGCATCTTTGTATTCTGCAAAAATTCCTTTTTCGGGAACCCAAAGTTGTTCGTTGGTAGCCTTGAAAATCTTTTGTGCTTCATTTTGGTACGGTACTAAGTCTTGATGAAGTAATTCGGCAATTCGAGACATAGTTTTGTTCGAATAAAAATTATAGGCTGAAGAATGTATTACGCCACCTCCACTATATTGTAAGGCATCACTCGCCCAAATAGAAGCGTAAGCATCATAAAGGCCATCGTTATTAGTGTCAAAATTTCGTTTTTCCCATTTCAGATGCCGTTCGAGAACCGGCCACATTTTTTTCATAAACGAAGTATCTCCCGTCCATTTAAAATGGCGCAACAATTGATCCATGAAAACCAAGTTCATGTCATAATGATGCGCTTTAGTAGTATCGTTTGGATTCCTGCTGATATAGCCACTGCTGAACATCGAAGTACCGATTTCCTCTTTTTGACGGGCTAAATTCCGAAGGGTGTCAAAAACTACGGGACCGGTTTCCGGACTTTTTAATTGCGAATGACTATAACTGTTAAAATGCGAATGCGCTCTGTCGTGCCAACCTAAAGGATCCGCAACATAAGCGCCGCGCCAAGCATTTAAGTACATTCGCCATGCTATCGATCCATGAAGATAAGCTGGGCTTTCCCAAATCGCATCGGCGGCCAAAGCCAAACTGCTCCCTAAAGTGTTGAGGTAAGGGTCGGGTGTTACAAGTTTTACCCTGTTGGCGAGCTGTTGTGTTGTAGCAACCGATTCATTAAAAATTGCCTCTAATTCGTTTTGAGTTTTAGGGCTCGTTTGTTTGTTGTTTTCTATCATCCAAAACAAACTGGAATGAGGAATATTCGAAATTTTTCCTGTAATAAGGGTTAAAGCATCAGGTTTAGAATCAAAAAGAGTAAGAGGTGATTGCTGTTGGTTGGCATTTGCCAAACGGGTTTCAGAATTGGGGAAATAACCTGTTATACTTTTATTGTTTCCGGTTTTTTGTTTGTTACTTTCGGAACCGTATGCTAGCAGAAAAGAATTTTTTTCAAGCGTATATTTATTGTTAGTGCAATATTCAGGTTGTAAATAAAATACCGATTCAGGGTCGGCACCAATGTCGCCATCACGGCTAAATTTTTTTCCGGTGGCACCACCAAAAGCCCAAATTAAAGAGACGTTTTTCGGAATGGCATTTCCTTTTACTTTCAGGACAAAACCTTCTCCTTTATCTAAAGCGACAATTTCAATTTGAAGCGAACCTTTTTCTAAAAGCGGATCTTCAATGGTATATTGCATCGTTCCCTGAATATACCGTGTTGCTATTTTTGTGGCTTCGGTAATCCATTTACTGTCTTTGCTGTTGGCAATGCCCAGTTTGAAATTACCGCCCATACCGGGCATATATAAGGCAAATTCGGGTAAATCACCTGTTTCCACTCGCGCTCCGGAATTTGTTCCGTATAAAGCACGATTGAATTTACGTGTCCCATTTTTTAATACAAAACTATTGCCATCTGGAGCATAATGAATTTTTCGGGTAATTCCATGCCAAAGTGGTTTTTCTTGACTGATTGCTATTGAAGTAGACAAACAAAGAAAAAATAGAAACAGTCGATTTGAATATTTTATTCCCATATTGAAGTTGGAAAATTTACATTAGTGGAGTTTTCAATTTTTACTTTCGAACCGTCATCGGTTTTTATGGTTACATTTTTTAAGGACCAATTCGAACTAAAGGTAATTTTTCCGGCTGTTTTGGCGGTAATATGTACATTGTCTAGAGTAATGTTTTCAATGGTAGATGCTTCCATTCCTTCAACATTGATGGCGGTACCAATATTTTTCACGTGAATATTTTTCAAATGAATATTTCTGAAATGTGGAATCCCCTTTGAGGCAGGTTCAACCGGAGTCAGCATTTTTTTCCAATGTGCCGGTAGTGTTTTTTCATTATACCCTTCCGGAAGTTTGGAATAACTGTAGCTTGGATTCCAATTCATGGAGATTTGTATAAAAGTGTTGCAGTTTTCCATTTGGATGTTTTCCATCAAAACGTCTTCTACGGTTCCACCTCTGTTGGAAGCTGATTTGATATTCAAGCCGTTTTTGGTTCCGTTTCCCGTAATATTCGAAGCATATACATGACGGATGCTTCCCGATGTTTCGCTTCCAAGAGTTAATAATCCAGCGCCTTTTCGAGCCACACAATCACGAATCACTACATATTCTGTGGGTTTGTTCACTCGAAGTCCGTCCCAATCGCGTCCCGCTTTTAGGCAAAAGTTATCGTCATTACAATCGATATCGCAGTTTTGTACCAAAATCCATTTTGAGGAATCAATATCAATTCCGTCCGTACTTGGTCCATGTCCGCCAATATTATTACGAATGGTGATTCCGTCTACGGTTACATATTCGGAGTACAACACTTGAACCGTCCAAAATCCTGCTTGTTGGATATTGATTCCTTTCAAGAAGATGTTTTTTGAATCAGAAATTAAAATAGTCCTCGGACGTTGTGCGTCATAATCGACAATCCAACGCAATCCTTTTGGTTCGTATTCTTTTCGAAGATTCCAATAGTAATCCCAAAATACTTTTCCTTGACCGTTGATGGTTCCTTCTCCGTCAATGACTACATTTTCCTGATTTCGCACATTAATTAAAGCCGCTGGCCATTGCATTTCTATTCCTGCAACTCGGGTATCAATTGTTTTGTAATCTTTAATGTCTTCACTTCCCCTGATTTCAACTTCTTTATCAATCTTAAAATGAACACCCGATTTTATAAATAGGGAGCCAGTTAAGTAAATCCCTTTTTGGAAAGCAACGATACCGCCACCATTTTTTGCACAAGCATCAATTGTTTTTTGGATAGCAACAGTGTTTAATGTTTTTCCATCTGCAATAGCTCCATAATTATTTACATAAAAAACAGTGCTTTTTAATGAAACTGTTTTAGCTCCTACTTTTTTTGTCCATGTCGGAATTCCAGTGTCTTGTTTAAGAACGGGTTTTTGAGTTAGAGCATTGTTTTTTACACTACAGGATAGGATAAAGAAGTTAGTGAAAAGCAGCAGATGTAAAACAGGAAAATACTTCATTGTAAATGGACTTAAATTATTGGCTAGGCAAGTTCCTTTTTTTTTAAATTTATTCCATCCTGTTCTTACCTGATTCGTGTTTCGAAAGAGATATTGCTATTGCAATTCGTTTCGAACGTTTTTCAACCTCATAGTACAGGATAGTATATTGTTACGGAACGCTTAGTTTTGAAATTCTATTAATATTAAAAAGCAACCAAATTGATGAAGATTAGAAGTATATTGGTATTGTTTAGTAGCCTATTTCTTTTGCAATCCATTCAGGCTTCAGAGTCTAATTCGGAGATAAGAAAACAGCATAATAATACTGATTCCTCAAAAGATACAATGGTCAAATTGTTTTCTTTTGGGACAAAAGTAAAGTCTAAAAAAGGAACTTCTATCAATTCTTCTGTGGCTTATAATTCAGAATTAGGTTATGGTTTTGATTTAAATACGGCTCAAAATGCAAACCTGAATACTTCTTCTTTCACAACAGAGAAACCGACATATTTTTCGGTAAAACTTCCGGAAGGGAACTACCAAGTTGAGGTCGTTTTGGGCAGTGATGACGCAGCATCAAATGTTACTATTAAGGCGGAATCGAGACGATTGATGCTTAAAGAACAAGTTATCCAAAAAGGGAAACAGTTTATTAAAACTTTTAATGTAAATGTCAGAAATGCTAAAATTGATGCAACGACTAGCATGAGTCTTAGAGGAAGCGAATATGACGATTTGAATTGGGATGATAAACTAACTATAGAATTCCTAGGAACTGTCGCTGTAAAAAGTATTAAAATTACCAAAGCAGAAAATCTGATTGTGGTTTATTTGGCAGGTGATTCAACCGTTACCGATCAAGATGTTGAGCCTTGGGCTTCTTGGGGACAATTTATAACGAACTATTTTGATGATAAAGTAGTGGTGGCTAATTATGCCGTTTCCGGTTCAGCGTTGCCTTCTTTCAAAGGAGCTCGCAGGTTAAAAAAGATTTTGTCTTTAATAAAACCAGGTGATTATTTGTTTATTGAATTTGGACATAACGACGAAAAAATAAAAGGAGAAGGTAACGGAGCTTGGGGTTCTTATTCGGATTTATTGACCGAATATATTCAATTAGCCAGAGAAAAAGGAGCAATTCCTATTTTGAATACACCGACACAACGCCGTGCATTTCATGAAGACGGAACCTTAAAACCAACACATGGTGATTTTCCCGATGCCATGCGTGCCGTTGCCAAAAAGCAAAATGTGCCACTAATTGATGTGACTAAAATGACTACTCAAATGTATGAAAGTTGGGGTGATGAACCTTCAAGAAAAGCTTTTGTACAATATCCGGCTAATACTTTTCCCGGACAGGACAAAGCTTTAGAAGACAATACTCATTTTAATAGTTTTGGTGCCAATGAAATTGCACTTTGTGTTATAGAAGGAATTCGAAATTTAGACATTCCTTTGAAAAAATGTATCAGTAAACAAACGCTTTCTTATAATCCTGCAAAACCCAATGCTTTTTCCGATTGGACACTGCCCATGAGTACTCGATTTGAAATTGCAAAACCTGAAGGAAATTAAATTTATTCCACTTTTATTATGTTATCAAAAAAACAGATTCAATTTTTTGCTACGGCAATTACAGTATTTTTTTCATCGCTTCCGGCTAATGCACAACAAACGGAGAAAGTCTTGTTGTCGGGAAAAGATTTTGAACATCCTGTACAATGGGATTTTTATTGTACCGATGGAAATCACAGTAAGGAATGGGCTAAAATTAATGTTCCTTCTCAATGGGAATTAGAAGGTTTTGGGGAATATACGTATGGAAGATGGTATAAGGAATTGAATCAGAAAGAACCCAGCAAGGAAGAAGGTTTGTATAAATATGAATTTGAAGTTCCGGCCAATTATAAAGACCAAGAAGTGATTATTGCTTTTGGCGGAGCCATGACCGATACCGAAGTAAAAATAAATGGAAAGCTTGCAGGTCCCATTCACCAAGGAGGTTTTTATGAATTCAAGTACAATATTACTTCATTAGTACATGTTGGAGCCAAAAATCTTTTGGAAGTACATGTGTGGAAAGATTCGAGTAACAAATCGGTAAATGCGGCCGAAAGAAAAGCCGATTGGTGGTTGTTTGGGGGGATTTACCGTCCGGTTTGGTTGGAAGTTTCGCCTAAAACACACATTGCTCATATTGCGGTAAATCCTAAAATGGATGGCGCCATAACGATTGATATGGATTTGACAGCCATTACAAAAAATGCTGTTGTAGAGGCTACTCTAAAAGGATTGAATGGAGAAAAGTTCAAATCGTTTCGTTTTCCAATAAAAAAAGGAAGTACACAGCAACAAATTGCAGCCCAATGGGACAACGTAAAATCTTGGAGTCCAGAAACACCTAATTTGTACGATTTGCAATTGGTCTTAAAACATGACGGGAAAGTAGTGCATGAATTGGAGAAAAGAATTGGTTTTAGAACTTTAGAGTTTAAAAAGCAAGACGGAATATATGTCAATGGTAAAAAGATTATCATGAAAGGGATTAATCGTCATACTTTTTGGCCGGAAGGCGGACGAAGCACCAGTAAACGCATCAGTTTGATGGATGGTACCCTGTTGAAAGAGGCTAATATGAATGCCGTTCGTGGTCATTATCCACCTGATGAGCATTTTCTGGAAGTTTGCGACTCACTTGGATTATTTGTGTTGAATGAATTAGCAGGTTGGCAAAACTCATACGATACCAAAGTGGGAACACAATTGGTGAAAGAAACCGTTATGCGCGATGTGAATCATCCATCAGTAATTATTTGGGATAATGGAAATGAAGGGGGATGGAATTATAATGTCGATAAAGTTTTTGAAGATAACGATCCTCAAAAACGAATTGTAATTCATCCGTGGTCTGATTTTAATGGTTGGGATACCCATCATTATCCAACTTATTTAACGGGAATGCATCGTTTTAACGCAGGAGAAAATGTTTTTTTTCCAACCGAATTTATGCACGGAACTTATGATAACGGAATAGGCGCCGGTTTAGAAGATTTTTGGACACGTTATAAACAAAGTCCCTTGTTTGCCGGAGGATTTATATGGGCAATGCTTGATGAGGCCGTGCTTCGTTCCGATTGGACAGGCGATGTAAAATTTGATTCTAAAGGTTCTTTGGCTGCCGATGGAATGTTAGGACCTCATAGAGAAAGAGAAGGAAGTTTTTATACCGTAAAAGAAGTTTGGGCACCGATACAATTTGCACCAACACAAATTACAGATAAATTTGATGGTTCATTTCTTATCACTAACGATTATATCTTTAGTAATTTGAATACGTGTAAAATGAACTATAAAATCATGAAGTCGGAAAAGGATGTTTTTTATTCGAATGGTGAGGCTACAGCAATTGGTTCGGGTAAAATTAAAATTCCAAGCATTGAACCGGGAGAAACGCGTAAAATTCATTTGGATGTTCCTGCTAATTTCTTAGAAGGAGATTTTATCGAAATTACAGCAATTAATCAACACGATAAAGAAATTTATACTTGGTCTTGGCCGATACACAAAGCAAAATATTTCGCCAATAAGTTCCTTTTGGAAAAAGAAGCTAAAAACAAAGCCACTGCTGTACAAAACGGAAATGAAATTACACTAAAAGGCGGAGATATCAAAGTTACTCTTGATGCTACAACGGGTGAAATTGCTACTGTAAATAATGCTGCGAATTTGATTCCGCTATCAAACGGACCACGACCAATTGGGATGAAAGCTAAACTGAAAGATATAAAATTATCTCAAGAAGGCCAAAATGCCGTTTGTATCGTAAACTATGTTGGAGGTTTACAATCTATAAAATGGATTATGTGTCCGGACGGAAGATTCAAAATGGAATTATTGGCCTTGAAAAATGCTGAAAATAATGGAGGTTTTGACGGTTCTTTCTTTGAAGATAAAATTAATAAATGGGGAGTTACTTTCAGTTTTCCAGAACAGGGAGTTACCGGATTTAAATGGTTCGGAAGAGGACCATACCATGTTTGGAAAAACAGAATCAAAGGAACTACGTATGGACTTTGGGAAAAAGCGTATAACAATACCATTACCGGAGAAAGTTTTGAAAATTTGATTTATCCGGAGTTCAAAGGGTATCATGCCAATTTATTTGGCGCAAGCCTAAAAGCAGGGGGCAATTCGTTTAAAGTTTTCAGCGAATCCGAAAACCTGTTTTTACGATTGTTTACACCAGATGAACCTAAAAATGGTTTCGCCGGAAGTAGTCCACAACCAGCATTTCCAGAAGGCGATATTTCGTTTATGTATGAAATTCCGGGAATGCGTTCTTTTAAACCCATTGAACACCATGGGCCTCAAAGCCAGCCGACGAGTATTCGTATCAAAAGTGGTGATGAAGGAATTACAATGAATCTTTGGTTCGATTTTAGATAATAAAATAACAATTATAATTTAAAAATATATGAAATTACTACGATTAATTCCTGTTCTAGGTTTAGCATTTTTGTTTTTGAATTTTACTGAGAAACAAAAAACGAAACCTACAGTTTATACGGTGGGCGATTCTACCGTTAAAAACGGAAGCGGTAAAGGAGATGGCGGACTTTGGGGCTGGGGCGATTATATAGGCCAATTTTTGGATTTATCAAAAGTATCGGTAGAAAATCACGCTTTGGGAGGAACCAGTAGCCGTACTTTTCAGGACAAAGGTTTATGGGAGCCGGTGTATAAGAAATTGAAAAAAGGAGATTACGTATTGATTCAATTTGGGCATAATGACAATGGTCCTTTAAATGATAATTCTAGAGCTAGAGGTACCATCAAAGGTGTAGGTGAAGAAAGCGAAGAAATTGATAATATGCTTACTGGCAAACACGAAATTGTACACAGTTATGGGTGGTATATTCGTAAAATTGTAAAAGAAGCGAAGTCTAAGGGAGCCATTCCTGTAATCTGCTCCCCAATTCCAAGGAACGATTGGAAAGAGGGAAAGGTACCCCGTAATAATACTTCTTATGGTTTGTGGGCGAAACAAATTGCTCAGCAAGAGAATGTTACTTTCATTGATTTGAATGAGAGAATGGCTCTCAAAATGGAAAAATTGGGAGAATCTAATATCACCGGAACTTATTTTTACCAAAGAGATCATACACATACTTCTGCAAAAGGGGCAGTAATGTCTGCTTCGTCAATTATTGAAGGTTTGAAAGAAAGTAATAATTCATTGAAAAAATATATTATAGAAGATCCAAAAATAATTCTTCCAGCGAAGAAAAAGATTTTCTTAATTGGTGATTCGACGATGGCGAATAATGGTAACAATCCCAATGCAGTTGGTTGGGGAGTAGCATTTCCCAACTATTGCGATACGACCAGAGTAGAGGTAATCAATAAAGCCAGAGGAGGAAGAAGTACGCGTACGTATACTTTTGAAGGTTTGTGGGATAAAGTAAAAGATCAATTGGAACCGGGGAATTTTGTTTTGATTCAATTTGGACATAATGATGCCGGAAACATTGATAAAGAAAAATACAGAGGTTCTTTAAAAGGAAATGGAGACGAAATCCGTGAAGTAAATCGTGCCGACAGTTTAATAGAAACAGTACATACTTTTGGGTGGTATATGGATAAATTTATTAGCGAAGCCAAAGCAAAAGGAGCAATTCCGATTGTTTTGAGTCAGACGCCAAGAAATGAATGGCCTAATGATAAAGTAGAACGTCGTTCCGATTCCTACGGAGGATGGTCTAAAATCTCGGCAGAAAAAGCGGGAGTTTGTTTTATAGATTTGAATGAATTAGTGGCTGCAAAATATGAAACATTAGGAAAAGAGAAAGTAAAAGAATTTTTCCCGAAAGACCATACACATACAGGTGTTGAGGGAGCTTCTCTGAATGCGCTTACCGTAGCCCAAAGTTTGAGAAAAATGAAGGATTGCGGACTTAGTGATTATATGGAAATTCCGAAATAAGAGAACAGTCAATTTTTTTTTATCCCGTTGTGTGCAATTAGTTTATAATAATTACATCCAACGGGTTTTATTTTTAATTCAAAATCGATAACCAGAATGTTTAATTTTCCTTTTTAATAGAATTTATGAGACATAAAATTTTAATTCTGAGCATTTTTTTAAGCAGCTTTTTTTCGTTTGCCAAAACCTATTATGTGTCGCCAAACGGGAGCGATGCCAATAATGGGACTCTCAATCATCCTGTAGAAACCATAAAAAAGGCTCAGGAATTAGCGAATTCTGGTGATACGGTATACATTCGTGGTGGGGTTTATACGATGAAAGAGGAACAAATAGCCCGTTACAATAAAATGTGGGCTTATGTAACAGATCTCCATAAAAATGGAATAAGTTATTTGGCTTACCCGAATGAAACTCCCCTTTTTGATTATAAAAACATAAAATCGGAAAACAAACGCATTGTTGCTTTTTGTATATCGGGAGATTATATTCATGTCAAAGGTATTGAAGTGATTGGAGTTCAGGTAACGATAAAAAGCCATACACAATCCGAATGCTTTGAGGTTAGAGGGAACAACAACAAGCTCGAAAATTTGCAGCTGCATGACAATATGGCTATTGGCGTGTATGTGATAAGAGGTTCCAATAACTTAATATTAAATTGCGATGCCTATAGCAATTGGGATTCGGTATCAGAGGGTGGAAAAGGCGGAAATACAGATGGTTTTGGATGTCATGTTCAAAAAAATGATGTGAACAATGTTTTTAAAGGATGTCGTGCCTGGTTCAACAGCGATGATGGTTTTGATTTGATTAATTGCGGTTCGGCAGTACGCATCGAAAACTGTTGGGCTTTTTATAATGGCTATTCATCTGACTTGGTGAGCCGTGCTGATGGCAACGGATTTAAGGCTGGTGGATTCGGAAAAACGGGACATGACAAACTGCCTAATCCCATACCGAGCCATACGATTCAGTTTTGCCTTGCAGTAGGGAACAAACAAAGTGGATTTTATGCCAATCATCATTTAAATGGGGACAATTGGTATAACAATTCGGCTTATCGAAACAGGAAAAACTACAATATGCTGAATAGAAAAGCAGCTAATGCAGCGGATTATTTGACTGATGTTCCGGGATGGAATCATGTAATGAGTAATAATTTAGGGTATAAAGCTACTGCTGATGAATTGGTTGAAATCGATAAATCAGCCTGTGTTTTGAAAAACAATTATTTTGATTTGAATCTAAAAATTAAAGATTCTGATTTCTTAAGTCTGGATGAATCCCTTTTAACGGCACCGAGACAAGCCGATGGAAGTTTGCCTGAAAATAATTTTTTCAGATTAAAATCTACCAGTGCTTTAATTGATGCCGGAACCCATATAGGGTTTCCATTTAAAGGCGCTGCCCCTGATTTGGGGTGTTTCGAGTCGGATTATTATTAATGAATGGGGTAAACTTTTATAATATGACAAATCGCATTTTGCTCTTTCTGGTTGTCTTTTTTTTTATTCAAAAGCATAGCGCTCAAAATAATCCACTTCCCCAATTTGAGGTGTTTACCAAATCAATAAAAGCGTCTATTTTGTATGAGGGTAAAACGACTTTAGATTCTATTGTGGCCTATTCCTTAGCCGAAGATATTTTTAGAGTGACTGGTTTTAAACCATTGGTTACCCAAAATAAGAATAAAGTTTTGGGTAATGTTATCGTTATTGGACAATTACAATCCGCATTGGTACAATCATTTTTAGGTAAAAAGAACGCTTTAAAAGGTTTCGAAAAACAATGGGAAAGCTATGGCTACAAAACGATTCTGAAACCCAATAAAAAGATAGCTAAAGCTTTTGTAATTGCAGGAACCAATCCGAGGGGAACAGCTTACGGAGTTTTTGATTTATCCCAAAAAATGGGAGTTTCACCATGGTATTGGTGGGCAGATGTGCCGACGGTAAAACAAAAGGAATTGGTGTTTTCACAAGATGACTTTCTGTCGAAAGAACCTTCGGTAAAATTCAGGGGAATCTTTTTGAATGATGAAGATTGGGGATTGCGACCTTGGGCATCAAAAACTTTTGAGCCCGAAGTGGGAAACATTGGACCCAAAACCTATGCTAAAATTTTTGAATTGTTATTGCGCTTGAAAGCCAATACAATTTGGCCGGCCATGCATGAAGGAACTACTGCTTTTTTTAAAATTCCAGGAAACAACAAGATAGCAGCCGATTATCAAATTGTTGTTGGCTCTTCACATGCTGAACCCATGTTGCGTAACAATGTCGATGAATGGAAGGAAAAGGAAATGGGGCATTTTAATTATGTAACCAATAAAGATAATGTATACCAATATTGGGAAGACCGAATAAAAGAAAGTAAAGGTGTCGATGCTATTTACACTATCGGAATGCGTGGCGTTCATGATAGCGGAATGGAAGGGGTAAAAACTAAAAAAGAAGGAGCTAAATTACTCACTCATGTTATTGAGGACCAGAGAAATTTACTTAAGAAATATATTAATCCCAATGTCTCCAAAGTACCGCAAGCCTTTACGATTTATAAAGAAGTATTGGATTTATATGACGAAGGTTTAGAAGTTCCAGACGATATCACTCTGGTTTGGACCGATGATAATTACGGTTACATCAGAAGGCTAAGTAACGAGGAAGAACAAAAACGTTCTGGAGGCGGAGGCGTTTATTATCATGCTTCCTACTGGGGAAGACCGCATGATTATCTTTGGTTGAGTACTACGCATCCTGCGCTGATAAGAGAGGAAATGATGAAAGCTTACGAAGCCAATTGTGCAACAATTTGGATTCTAAATGTGGGAGACATTAAGCCTTGTGAATATAATATGCAGCTTTTTATGGATATGGCGTATGAGGCTGAATCTTTTAAAAATCCAAATCATGTAAAAACACATATGGATCAATTCTATTCCTCTGTTTTTGGTAAAAAATATGGAAAGTCCATTTCGGATTTGAATTGGGACTATTTTGATTTGGCCTTTGAAAGAAAACCGGAATTTATGGGGTGGAGCCAAACGGAACCGTCAACAAAAACACAACAAACCGCTTATAATCCGTTCTTTTTTGGAGATGAAAATCAAACACGAATCAGTAAGTACCAAGATTTAGAAGATCAAGTAACTTCTTTAAAGGATAAACTATCAAAAGAGGCTCAAGACGCTTATTTTCAATTGGTTTATTATCCTGTAAAAGCGGCATCATTGATGAATAAAAAGTTTTTGTATGCCGATAAAGCTACTATTTATGGGAAATTGGGAAGATTGGATGCTAATAACTATGCTAAAAAATCGGAAGAAGCATTTGAAGAAATTGAATCCTTAACTCAAGAGTACAATCAATTGGGTAATGGAAAGTGGAATCATATGATGAGTAGGAACCCTAGAAATTTACCAGTGTTTGATAAGGCGATCTCAACAATCCCAAATTTTCAAAGTTCAGTGAATGTTGGTGTTATGGCAGAAAATGAATCAGCATCCGTTCCTGGGAATAGTGTTTTACCGTCTTTTTATCAAAATTCAGCGACTACTCATTTTGTGGATTTATTTTTAATGAAAGCAACCACGGTGAATTGGGAAATTAAGAGTTTGTCGGAATGGTTAAATGTCAGTAAAAAAAGCGGGGTTTTGGATAGTACATCTAACCAGAGTGAGCGCATTGAAATCTCGATAGATTGGAAAAAATGGAATCAGCACCCAGTTTCAAAAACTGCATTTGTAATTCAATACGGGAATCAATCCAAAACAATAGATTGTACTGTTGTTTCCGATTCGGAAATAACATCCAAAAACAGTTTTGTGGCAAGGGATAATAGTGTTGTAATTTATGCACAACATTTTTCTAAACAAGTAAATAATGAAGAAAATTATTGGAAAAAAGTGGCCGGTCTAGGATATAGCAAGACAGTAATGGAAGCAACGCCTCTATTTTCAGAAGCTATAAATGTAGAAAATCTACCGGCTGAGTCAGCTTATTTAGAATATCAAATTTCTATCGATACTGCTGTCGAAATTAAAAATCCGGAATTGTTTTTACATGTAATTCCAACACACCCCATAACTGAAAAACACGGTGTTCAAGTGGGAGTACAGTGGAATGACGAACCCATTCAGATTGTTGATTTCAAAACTTTCCACAGAAGCCAAGAATGGAAACAAAATGTATTGTCGAATTCGGCTTCTAGAGAAATAAAGATACAAGAAGTAACAAAAGGAGCCAATACTTTACGCATATATGCCATTGATGGAGGCGTTTTGTTGGATTATATTTATATAAAATTAAATAAAAATAATCCAGTGCCCTATTCGCTATTACCAGAAACAATTAAATAAACAGATAAAGTGTTTTTTGCGAAACCCTTTTATGATTAGACGTTTTTTTTGATGTAAATGATATTTTTTTAGATAACAAGTTCAATGAGAAAGAGATAGATTTTTTCATTGAACTTTTTTTTGTTCAAAGACAGGATAGGGCAGGATACTATAACTGTGATATAATAATATTTTAGCAAAGTTAAATGTATATAATACGCTTATATTTTTAACACATTTTAGTTGTAAAAAAATAAAAAACAATGCGAATTAAGTGTTGTAATCGAAAATATTAACAAATAAAATGACGAATATATAATTTGTCACTTTGACTTTTTATCAGTTTTTAGAGTCTTAATTTTTTTCTAAAACGCATTTGATGATGAAATAAATCATATTAAATCTACTATTAATGACTAACCAATATAATAACCATGAAAAAAACTTTACTAAGTGCAAGACGAATATTATGTGTCGTCATTATTTTATTTTTCGGGATTACAAACACTTTGTTTGCCCAGACCTATAATTGGGTGGGTGGCGTAAGTACCGATTTTTATGATGCAAATAACTGGGATGATACTACTCTGACTTTTTCAGATTTACAATCTTATACGTTTGTAATTGGTGCCGGTGTTCCAAATAACCTTATACATGTGGGTGGTAGTGCTTCTGATATTACAAAAAGACCGGGAAGGTTTAATACAATAGCTGCTGCAAATGTTATTTTAAAAGGAAATCTTATCCCATGGAATAGTGACTATTTAAACGGAATAATTACACTAGAGTCCCCTGCTAATGTCAATATTAGAAGTAATGTTTATTTAGGGAAATCGGCAAATGCTACCTTAAATCTAAATGGAGGGTCTTTGTATAATAGATATGCTTTTTATATTGGCAATGGTGTTAATGGAAACGCTACTGCAAATGTAACCGCTGGAGCGCTATATGTTGGAACATATCTAGAGATTGCAACCGGAGCGGATAATCCGACCGGAATATTGAATATTACAGGAGGAACCGTAGATGTTCCGACTGCGATTAATATTGGTGCCAATGGTACGATCTTTATTAGCGGGATAGGTCAGTTAATTGTAACCGGTGATAAAACTGCTGTTTTACAGGATTATATAACCAACGGAAAAATTACTTGCCCAAGCGGTAAAACGCTGTCGGTTATTTATGACGGTTCAAGAACCACCGTAGCGATTCCCCAAGACTCTAATAGTATGCTTACGGAATACCCAACTTACATCTTGCTTAAGAATGGGATTATCGAAGCAAAAATAGACAAGAATACAAGTAACCTGAAGTCGATGAAAATCAATGGAGTAGAAACTTTACTCCAAACGAATACTGCAAATCCATCTAGAACTGGAGGGTATTATGATTTTACTTCATCCTATGGATTCGAAACCATATTTGGAACCATCTTTAGTGTTAAAGAGGAAACAGCGGACTATATTGATGTTTCATTCTCTAGACCTTATACTCCCGGAAGCAATGTAACTCCTTGCGATGCCGACATTCATTATGTACTTAAAAAAGGCGACGTTGGACTGTATACTTATTCTATTTTGAAACACAAAACAACCTATCCTAATTTTGATTTAGGTTCTTGGCGACAAGTGCTTTGGATTAATAATACGGTTACCGACAAAATTTGTGTGAACGATTTGAAAACTTGGGAAATGCCTCAGCCTATTGATTCTTGGGAGCCAACTGGAATTCCCGAAATTATAAAAATTACTTCGGGTGTTCGTGCGGGTAAATATGATGGTAAATATGAGTTTAGTGAACCTCTAGTTAGTTTAAAAGCTTATGGTCATACAACAGATAAAAATTCGTTAGGAATATGGGCGGTTACAGCCAATCATGAATATTTTAATAGCGGACCAACGCATCACGATTTGAATGCGGCGTCTGGAATTATTCATATTTGTATGAATGGAGTACATTATAATTCAAAAGGTTTTCAGGTGCAACAAGGTGAAGAATGGTCTAAAATTTATGGCCCGTATTTGATCTATGCCAATCAAAAAGCAACTGCTACCGCCAATTGGGACGATGCAAAAGCAAGAGCCGATAAGGACGCAGCGGAATGGCCTTTTTCGTGGTTGACTAATACACCTGAATATCCTCTTGCTGATGGGAGAGGTAATATTACGGGAAATTTTAAAATTACGGATCCATCTAAACCTTTAGTAACAGGTAAAAATGCTTGGATAGGTGTAACCAAATTAAGTAATGATTCGGATGGGCAATGGCAATTTGAGGAAGAAAATTACCAATATTGGGTACAAACAGATGCTACAGGAAATTTTGATATTAAGAACGTGAGACCAGGAACTTATACTTTATTTGCATATAGCGATGGGGTAACAGGTGAATATTCTATGGCCAATGTTACGGTTACGGCTGGAGGGACAAATAATTTAGGAAATATAGAATGGACTATAGCACGTCCTAATGGTGATCTGCTTTGGGAAATTGGTGTTCCGGATCGAACATCTGCTGAATTTAAATTTGGTGATTTTGACTACTGTGAAGGATTTGTGCAAAAGAAGTTCGATTCCACTTTTCCTAATCCAATAGTTTATAATGTTGCCGATAAAAATTGGAGTACTGCCTTGCCTTATGTGCATTCTAAATATTATAATTCGGATGGTTCCATAAATGGAAATTGGGCTTGGAAAATTTATTTTGATTTGCCAGCGGGTATGCCTACCACAGGGAATGCAAAACTGACAATAGCCTATGCCAGTTCAGACCACGCACAACAATGGATTTATGTCAATACCGAAAGCGGAAGTCCTATTGCTTTTTATCCTCCGCTAGGAGGTGGAAATGCATTTTTAAGACAATCCAACCATGCTAAATATGCGACTACGGTTGTTGATATTCCGATGAGTAAGTTGCATTCAGGCAGTAATTTTATCCAATTGGTAATGCCTTCCAATTCGGGCGATGTAAGTCATTTAATGTATGATTATATCAGTTTTGAAGCCGTTACCAGTAATAACGATTTGGATAATGATGGAGTTGTTAATGCTGATGATGTTTGCCCAGATTCACCAACAGGGGAATCGGTTGACGCCAATGGATGTTCTCAAAGTCAGTTGGATGATGACAACGATGGGGTGAAAAATAACCTCGATACTTGCCCGAATACAACAGTAGGCGAAACGGTTGATGTGAATGGATGTTCTAACGGACAATTAGATGATGATAACGATGGCGTTATAAATAGTTTAGATGCTTGTCCTAATACCCCGAGTGGTAAAATTGTTGATGCTAAAGGGTGCATCCAATTTCGTTCAAATAATTTTAGTATTGAAGCTGTTGGAGAAACTTGTGCCAATAAACACAATGGGCAAATTAAAATCTCGGCAACAGATTCTTATAACTATGTTGCTACGATTAATGGGACTCCTTATAATCTAGTTAGTAATGCACTTACGGTTACGAATTTAGTACCGGGTACTTATGATATTTGTATCAATGTGGCAGGGGAAACAGCCGAACAATGTTATGCTGTTGAAATTAAAGCAGGATCAACAATAACAGGTAAAACAACCCCAGTATTGAATAAAACCAATATTGAAATAGTTGAAGGAACTGCACCCTATAAAGTGATGGTCAATGGAAAACTATTGTTTACCACCATGGCAAAAAACTTCGATGTGGCTAATTTGCCGGGGGATTTAATAGAAGTTCAAACCGCTGTTGCATGTGAAGGGGTATTGTCAAAGACTATTAATACAGTTGATGAAGTAATTGCCTATCCAAATCCGACAAAAGGACTTTTTGAAATCGCTTTACCTAATTCGACGGATAAAGTAACGATTGAATTGTATACTTCTCAATTGCAATTGATATCCAAAAAATCGTATCCAGTTCAGTTTGGGAAGGTTCAATTAAGTTTAGAAAATCAAACGAAGGGAGTTTACTTCGCAAAAGTCGAAGGTATAAATCCGGTTACTTTAAAAATTATAAAAGAATAGTCATGAAAAAAATAATATATAGTTTCGTAGTCGCCATATTAACAGTTTCTTGTGGTGGCGGAGGAGATGATTCAAATCCGACTCCGGAGCCGGTAAATGCCGCACCATCAAAACCTACTTTGTCAGTACCAACGAATAATTTGTTATGCATTGATAATAGTGTTGCTTTTCAATGGAATGCTTCCGTTGATCCTGAGGGAAATACGATAAGCTATCAAATACAGATAGCAACCGATAACCAGTTCAGTCAAATAGCGGAGACCATTACGGGAGCTGTTACAAATCAAACTTTTTTATTAGAAAAAGGAAAGGCATATTATTGGAGAGTGAAAGCCATTGATTCAAATAATAAGGCCAGTGATTTTTCTGCCACTTTCGAGTTTTATACCGAAGGAGTTGGAGTGAGCAATCATTTGCCTTTTACGGCATCTATTGTGAGCCCGCAATTAAATGCCGAAGTGCAAGCTGCCACAACGGTGTTAGAATGGAATGCTTCGGATGTGGATGCTTCGGATGTACTAACCTATGATGTCTATGTTGGAACGGTAAATCCGCCAGTCAACAAAGTGGCTACGGATCTTTCTGCCAAAACTTTTTTGCAAGATATAACAGCAGCAACCCATTATTATTGGAGAGTGGATGTAAAAGACAACAAAGGAGGAGTCACCAAAGGACAAGTTTGGAATTTTAAGACCAATTAATATTTGAAAGTTACAATGTAAAAACACCTTCAAAAGAGTACTCTTCTGAAGGTGTTTTTTTATGATAAGTAGGTGCAAAAAATAATCAATGACTTAGGCAAACGAGGACAAGAGGGATAAAATTGGTGATACAAACAAGGATTAAGCGATTGAAATTTCTTTGGATAAATAAATTTCCTGTACCGCATGGATGAGTTTTACGCCTTCGTCGAAGGGACGTTGAAAAGCTTTCCGACCCATAATCATTCCGGATCCGCCTGCCCGTTTATTTATCACGGCGGTTTTTATGGCTTCCGCCAAATCGGTTTCGCCTTTTGATTCACCTCCTGAATTAATCATGCCAATGCGCCCCGAAAAACAATTCATTACTTGATAACGGCATAAATCTATGGGATGGTCGCTGGTTAATGCAGTATACATTTTGGGATGTGTTTTGGCAAATTTTATAGCTGTGAAGCCACCATTATTAGTAGGTAATTTTTGTTTGACAATATCGGCTTGGATAGAAACGCCCAAATAGTTGGCCTGAGCTGTGATATCTGCAGCGGTATTATAATCGACCCCGTCTTTTACAAAGGCATTATTTCTGGCATAACACCAAAGTATAGTGGCCATACCCAGATTATGAGCTTCCTCAAAAGCATTTGCCACTTCAATTATTTGTCTGTCAGACTCAGCGGAACCAAAATAAACTGTCGCTCCCACGGCTATCGCCCCCATATTCCAGGCATCTTTAACACTTGCAAACATGATTTGATCATGTTTGTTGGGATAAGTCAAGAGTTCGTTATGATTGATTTTGACCACAAACGGAATTTTATGGGCATATTTTCTGGAGACCATCGCCATTCCGCCCATTGTGGAAGCGACCGCATTACAGCCCGCCTCCATGGCTAATTTTATGATATTTTCAGGGTCAAAATAAATGGGATTTGGCGAAAAAGAACTGCCGGCAGTATGCTCAATCCCTTGATCTACGGGTAAAATGGAAATATAACCGGTATTCGAAAGTCGGCCATTTTGATAGAGTTGTGTCAGACTTCGAACGGTTTGTCCATTGCGATTACTTGGCAAGAAAACAGTATCAATATGTGAAGGAGCCGGTACCTGAATTTGGTCTTTTGGGATGGTTTTGCAAACATGATTTAGCAAAAGATCTTTTTCATTGCCTAATAAAGCCAACAATTGGGTTATCTCTTTCATCTTAAGTTTGATTTAACTTGAATTCTTACTAATTCAACACTTAGATTTTTTTAGAATATTCCACAAGTTCATGGGGAATATTTTTGATTTTCTGTAACAGTAAAAAACAACTTTTTCTACATAAATGAGCTGTTTGTAGTTGCTTTTTGTAAAAGTAAATATATGATATAAAGGTAGTTGTATTTATTTTTAAAGTGGTCGTAGGCTTTCGAAATTATTTCGCTTAACTCTCGTCGACTTTCATTTATTGACATTTTCGGGCTCTTTTTTATCGTCTAATAAAATTTTTGCACAGCAACTGCTAAATCAGAATTGACTTTTCTACATTTTGAAAAACCAATTATTGAATTTCTAAAAAAACCCGTTGGCTGTAATTATTAAAAACTAATTACAGCCAACGGGTTTAAAAAAAAAATATCAATTTAAAATTCAAAAAATTACTTTGTCTCCGGAACTATCTCCACCATTATTTCTCCTACTTGAAGGCCTTCAGCACTAGCTTTTACTTCAATTTTTCCGGAATCTTGGGCTGCTTTTATGATAGCGATGGCTTTCCCTTTGTAGGCTCGTCTTTCGGGAGATTGATACGATTCATGACTCATCGTATTTCCATTATCAACTCCGATAATTTTACCTGAATCCGAAATCGTAAACTTTATCAGGTTGTCTGCATTTGCACATGGTATTCCCTTGTCATCCACAATGGTCGCAGTGATAAAAGAAACATCATCCCAATTTTTAGACAAAGTTGGGGTGCTTTTCGTAATGATGATTTTTGCGGGTTCACCGGCAGATGTAAACGCTTCTTGGGCTACAATTTTGCCGTTGTTTTTTCCAATTGCTTTTATAGTCCCTTCTTCAAATGTGACATTCCATTCCCTTGGCGAATCGTCCGCTGGCTTTTTTAGTGTTCCTAGTGAATTTTCGTTAAGGAAAAGTTCTACTTCATCGCAATTACTATAAACCTGAACCTTTGCATTATCATAAGTGTCAAAATCGTTAGGTGTCCAATCGGCAACCCAATTTCCAACTCCGGCATTATCCGATTTTCTCACGATATGAACAACCGGTTCTTCAGACCACCAGCTATCTCTTTGTAATCCTTGTTGTTCCCAATTTCCGGCTCTGTCAAATAGACCTTGGCTGTATGTGGTTTCAGGCCAATCCGCTTCACCTAAATAGTCATAACCCGTCCATAAAAATTGTCCGGCCATATAAGGCTTGTCTCTTAAAGCCAACCATTGACTGATGACATGGGTGTTTTCAGTACCTATTACTTTCCAGTTCGGGTGTGCTTCATGAGCGGCAATAAGTTCGTTTTCGCGATAATTTTGTCCCACCACATCCATTTGTTCTGCAAAACCACTCAGATACACTTTAGAATTTGCCGGTCTAAACAACGCCATCGTTACCGGCCTGGTATTGTCATATTTTTTCACCACATCTTCCTGCATTTTATAGGTTTTGTACCCTTCAGGATAACTTAAATCATCGTGTATTTCATTTCCGATACTGTAAATAATAATGGAGGGATGATTTCTGTCTCTCAAAATCATATCTCTTGTATCTTGTTCCCACCAATCTTTGAAGTGTAAATTATAGCCTTTCTCTCCGTTGTGCTTAGCAGCAGTCCAAGTATCAAAGGTCTCATCCATAACTAAAAATCCCATTTGGTCACATAAATCCAAAAACTCAGGAGCCACCGGATTGTGTGAAGTACGGATGGCATTTACACCCACTTCCTTTAATTTTTTAAAGCGTTCTTTCCAAACCCCAAGAGGCACGGCCGAACCAACTGCTCCACCATCATGATGCAAACAAACGCCTTTTATTTTCATGTTTTTGCCGTTTAACCAAAAACCGGATTCGGCAATAAACTCTGCTTTTTTAATTCCAAAAGTCGTCGTTTGATTATCGATAAGTGTTTTTCCGGAATATAATTTAATGGTGGCCGTATATAAATTGGGTGCGTCTAGATCCCATAATTTTGGATTTAGGATTTCAATATCTTTTGAAAATTCTCCTGTTGAGTTCGCAGCCATATTTTTTTGGCTTTCAACCGTTTTTACCAGTTTTCCAGTAGCATCATTAATTTCAATTTGTAATTTATAATCGCCAGCAGTTCCATTATTTTCAACTTCAGCCTTTAAGTTTACCACTCCTTTCGTAGCTGTCGCAATGGGTGTAGAGATAAAGGTCCCCCAATGTTTTAGATGAGTTGGATTTACAGAAACTAGTCGAACGTGTCGATAAATTCCGCCACCAGTGTAATAACGGGAAGCGGGTTGGATAGAATTATCGGCTCTTACTGCAATTACGTTTGGCTTGCCAAAGTTTAAATAGGGTGTCAAGTCATAGCTGAAACTGATGTAACCATACGGACGTTTCCCTAAAAGCTTCCCGTTAATCCAAACTTCGCTATTAGCCATAACCCCATCAAATTCAACTGAAATCAGTTTTTTTGTCTCCGTTTTGTCTATTTCAAATGTTTTACGATACCATCCAATTCCTGTTGGTAAATAACCGCCACCTCGACCGGAAGGGTTGTCTCTGTCATAAGGACCTTCTATACTCCAATCATGTGGTACATCAACTTTTCTCCATTGTTTTGCATCGAATGATGGGTTTTCGGCACCCGATACATCTTCTTTAATAAATTGCCAGTCGCTATCAAAATTGATTACTTTCCTTGCCTGTGCAAAGGTATTTGTGGCTATAATTATTAAAAGGAATACAAAAGTAAAAGAGAATTGTTTGCTCATTTTTATCATGATGAATTTTTTTTGAAAGGTTATTTGGTATTTCGTTTCAGCCACTCTTCAGGGACAGGAACGATGCAGATATTCATTGATTTATTGTCTTCAGAAAGCATTGCCGATTGGATTTGTATTTTGGTTCCCTCTCGGTTAAAAGTTGGATGCACATGGTCTGCGGCGGTTTCTTTATGACCGGTGGTGAGTAGTATCATTTCGTTTGTTTTTCGGTCAATTAAATATAAACTTCTAGAAAAATCATCGCCTACAGCCCATCGCCCATCGGCAGAACCATGTACGTGCCATAAACCACTGCCACTTTTCGTTTGTCCAGCAATAATCATCTCTCTGGTTCTTAGATTGACAATGGCAAGACCCGTAGGTTTTTCGCGGGTTCCTGTAGCTCCCCAATTGCTTTCTTGCCCAGGATTGACAGGATTTCTAATTTCACCGTTCTCGGCAATTTCCACTGGAGCATCTTTCTCAATGTCAATTTTTCGATGTCCCATAATAGCCATGGCTACTTCATCTTTAGAAATTACTGCTTCATGAGTTACCCATTCATACGCAGCTTCAGGATATAGCGGACGCAAACCGGTTCCGTCTGCCATAACGGTCCAAGTACGTTGCGGTGATTTCCCTCCAGTTTCCCAGCAAAAAACAATTTCTCCTGGATTCCAGATGTTCGATTGGATGTGTCCAATTTGGAAAGGAACTGAAACAACGTGTTTCAACTTGCCGGTATTCAAATCCATACTGCCAATTCCGCCAGGGCCTGCACCCATATTTCTGGGGCCAAAACTTTTTTCAAGAACAACTCCTGCATCCAAATGTTTGGCGGCTTCTTCTTTTCCAACCCTAAAATAAACCCTTTCTTCATCGGCATCCAATGCCATATCACCGGAAGCTCCCATTTCTGGATTTGTAGTCCCGCAAACTCTTTCGTAAGCAGAAACAGGTTTCATTTTTCCCGCTTTACTGTCTGTAAAAACAGCTTGAAGATTGACTTCCATGATTTGCATTTTGTCTGCTTGTCCTTTTCGCATAAAGTACAGTTTCATTGACTTTTGTGCTATGCATAAGGTTCCGTTATAGCCGCCTTCCGTAACTTGAACCAGCTCACCAGATTTTTCATTGACCGCCATGGCTTCGCCCTTAACTCGGCTGGATCTAAATATTATCCATTCTCCATCAGATGTCCATTGAGGATGCGTTGGATAGGTTTTGGAATCACCAGCTGGTTTAGTTGTTAGAAATATTAATTCATGACCCGTAACAGGGTCTTTGATTGTCTTTTTTTCGGATGGAAAACGAGTCCCAATTTGACCAAAAGAGATAGCGGTAATCCATATGAAGATTGTGTTTAAAAATGTTTGTAGTCTCATTTCTCCTGATTGTTTTTACCTTCTATTTTTAATTGGATAGAGCTATCATTAATTTCAAACTGATTGTCTTTCAATAATAATAGTACTTCGGCACCAGCTAATAAAACGGGTCCGTAGCCATGAGCCGCAAAAACATTGATAGGGCGATAGTAGTAAAAAGCAGGGTCAAATCCCATTCCGGTTCCCACGCAGGTTCCTTCTACCTGACCTTTATCGTTAACTTTGGTTGCCACGGCATTCCAACCTAATAATACCGCAGGAGCATAAGCTGCTTTATTGATGTAGCCTTTGTTAATCGCTTTTGCTATGGAATAGGTATAAATGGCAGTAGCTGAGGTTTCTAAATAGGTGTCATTTCTGTCCAATAATTGATGCCAAAAACCGGTGCCGTCTTGGTATTTGACCAATCCTTTGATATGGGCTTGCAATTGTGCTAAAACGCCTGCATATCCAGGATGATTTTTTGGTAACACGTCCATTAATTCTACCATAGCCATTACTGCCCAACCATTGGCTCTACCCCAGTGAAACTGTGGATGGTCTTCCATTGATTGTACCCAACCGTGCATAAATATACCTTTTTCTTTGTTGAACATTCTTTGGGAGAATTGATTGACTTGTTTCACCGCATCGTCAAAATATTTAACATCACCCGTATAAGCCCCCATTTGAGCCAGTGCCGGTACACTCATGAACATGTCATCAAGCCAAAGGGTGTTGTCTTGAGGTCTGTTTCTAGCTAATGTTCCGTCAGTCAATCTGAATTGTTTATTACTGATGAAGTCAATGTAGTTATTAATTAAGGGATCGACATTCGCTTTTAGTCCGTCTTTTTTCGCTTTTATAAAGGCGGCACAAAGAGCACCGGCAAAATCTAATGCTTCCGGATGGAGGGTTTTGAGCATATCTGGATCTTTGATGTTTTTCTCCGAATAATTTTCGGCGATATCCGCAATTAATTGGATGCGCTTGTTCGAATAGTCAGCATATTTTTGATCACCGGTTGCCTTAGCAGCCAGTAACATCCCTGCATAGGTAACTCCCCATTCATAGCTTGTCAATCGGAAAGCTCCTTTTTCGAAAGCAATATCTTCGTTTTTCTTTTTATAATTGGTAATGACTTCTTTAGTTTTTGCATTTACAATTTTAGAAGCCGAATTGTTTTCTAAAAAAATATATACCCGATCCAAAACCGTTTTGATTCCTTCTTGCTGAGGAACTACATAAGGTGTTGGGTAATCGGGTTGAAGTAAATGTAAGGGAGCTGTAGCATCATTGGCTTGTGCGGAAACAGTTGTAAAACTGCCTAAAAATAACAAAGTCAAAACAGGAATGTGGTGGCGTTTCATAATTTTAAAATTTATAGTTTTTGGTCGGTTAATTTATTAGTGTATTTCAATCTGAATTTCAGCATCCAGTTGTTTGGCTAGGTTAATCACATACTTATTGAAATAAGCGGAATCTTTGAAGTTTTTATCGGCACTCAATTCCCATCCGGCAATTGCATAATAGCTAATTGGTTCGTTGTTTTGAACTTTAAATTTAGCCAAATAAGAGTCGGTTAGTTGTCCTGTTTTAGGTGCTTCCATATAGCCATTGTAGCCTTTTTTGGGAACAATTATAGCCGAACCTAAAATCCATTCGCGGTTATAGGTTAAATTATCATGTTGGATAAAGCAAACAAAATTGCCTACTTCAACAACATTTAAAGGGTTTTGGTTGTTGATGTTAGACAAGGCGATTAACAACATTTCATTACCTTTCAATCCATCCAGACTTACGGTGTTTTTATAACCATACATTCCAGGCCAGATGGACGTCGTTTCTTTTGCCTGATATTTATTTTCAGAAGCATTCCAATTTTGATACGTATAGTGTAAAACGGAATTTTCCGGACCTTCGCTTACAATTTTAAAGGTGGTTTTTTCGATATTGTTTAAGGTGTCATTCCCTAGTATTCCAAGGCGGGTAATTTCATCACCTACGAGTAACGCAAAACCGCCAAGGCCAGCCGAACTTCCTACCGGAAAAACATCTCGTCCCCAATCGTGCATGACATGATAATTATCTTCTACAGCACCCAAGCTGTTAATACCAACATCTTCCGGTGTAATGGCTGGCGTTTTTTTAGCAAAAACATCTTTGGCATTTCGACCATCCAAATAATGTCTGAAACCTACTTTGTCATTTTCCCATGAAGGACCATCGGTTTGGTATTTTTGAAAGCCTAGTTTTTTATAGACTTCATGAGCATTTATTGTTTCTTCGGTTGCCGGTTGCAGCGGAATGTTTTCGGCTTCCCTTTTTCCAAATCGCACACTGGTTCGGATGGGGAATTGTGGAGCTGTTTCTACCCATTTCAATTCAACTTTTTTCTTTTCTTTTGCCGCAAAAGGGGTAATTAAAAAGAGTTCGTCCCATTTTCCGTCTCCGTCCAAATCATTGACTTGTGAAGGGATAGTGTCGGTTTTATAGATTAAAAGAGGAAAACCTTTTTTGCTTTCATTACCATCAATGAGACTCCTTTTTACAGTAACTGCTTTTTCGGATAATACTAGATCTGAATTATTCGTTAAAGTGATTGTGGAAGTTGTTCTTTTTTGGTCTGCTTTACACCCCATGAGCACTATTACGGCTAAGGTTACGGTTAAATGTGATTTAAGTCTTTTTTTCATATCTTAAGTTTTTTAGTGGTATCTATTTTACTGCGACGTCCCAAATTTTAGACATTCGGGAGTTGCCTTTTGGACCTTCAATAGTTAAAAATACAATGTATTTTCCAGCTTCTTTATACTGATGTATCGGATTTTGTTCTGAAGAAGTGGTTCCGTCTCCAAAGTCCCATTTCCAAGAGGTAATTTCTCCTTCGGATTGATCTGTAAAAGAGACCATTCTTCTGTTCATGTCTATGACATCAAATATCCATTGTGCTGCCATTGGTTTTTTGAATTCGGCTTCCAAAGGCATTAATTTAAAAGGTAGGCTAAACGACGAATTTCCGTACATGGTGTGCTCTTTGGATAAATTCCAAAACCCATTATTCGCTTCTTTGTTCACATCATCATAGTCGATAACCGCCCAACAAAGTCCGATATTTTTATTTTCTTCCAAAATGGATTCAACGGCTCTATCAGGGGTATTTCCGGCATAATCAAAAGGGGTAATCCAAAATTCCAAAGTCATTTTACCGGATTCGCCGGGTTTAAAATGATATTGCGTAGCGGCATTGGCATACGGTAATTCTTTAATCCAAGGTTGACTGCCCCAAACCAAGGTCCAATCTTTTCCTTCGGCAGGAGTGAAAATATGGTAGTTTTGTGCGTGAACGCCATGAAAAGAAAAATACCCATCCATCGTATTTACAAGGGATTTATTCGGATGAAAACGATCGATAAAAGGTCCTCCTGATTGGTCGGCATCAACTATTAGCTCAAAAGTATCATTGTGCAATCCCGGTAACGAAAAATCCCAATAATCATCATAAGCTTCGTATAAAAAGTAGAGACGGTTAAGTCCTTTTATCCAAGCGACTTTTACACTGATGTCCAGATTTTTAGGATCTGTTTTAGCGTGCTTGCCACTGTCTTCCCATAATTCATTCATACCCACGGCATAATTTTCGGGTACGATTTTCCAGTCATCCGTGTTTCCGTCAATAGTTGGAATTTTATTGGCAGGAAATTGAAAAACTTTGAAACTACGATTGTCCTGTGCCCAAGAAAGATTTCCAAGACAAACCAGTAGCAGCACTAAAATACCTATTCTATTTTGTTTCATTTTGAGTCTAAATTTCAGTTAGATTGCAATGCAATGGTTGCCGTTTTTAATCCTTTCCCTTTTACTTTCAACTCGATTTTCCCCCCTTCGGAAGTTGATTGCACCAAGGCAACTAATTTACCGCTGAATAATTTCATGGTGGGTAAGTGGAATTGTTCTAATGAAGTGGCATCACCATTACAGGCGGCACGATAGGTGCCTTTTCCGGTAACATTAAATTGTAATTGATTGGTTGCTGTAGGACAGGGATTTCCATCTTTATCGACAACAGAAACGGTTACAAAGGCCAAATCTTCGCCATTGGCATCCAAATCATTGCGGTCAGTCTCGAGTTTAATTTGGTACGGTTTTCCGGCTGTACGAATAGATTCTTCGGCAACAGATTTTCCATCTTTGTCTAAAGCCACCACTTTTAAAGTTCCGGGCTCGTATTTGACATCCATCCACATCAAACGGTATCGGTTTTGCGGTGTCGTGTTGTTTTTTTTCTGGATTCCCATACTTTTTCCGTTGACAAAAAGTTCGGCACTTTCGTAATTGGTATACACAAAAACCGGAGTGGTTTGCCCTTCGCGTCCTTCCCAATTCCAATGCGGTAAAATATGTAATGTTTTGTCGGTAGTATTCCATCGGCTACGGTATAAATAGTATCGGTCTTTTGGGATTCCGGCCAAATCGCACATCCCAAAATAAGAACTTCGAGACGGCCATTTTTCGTCATAAGGTGTTGGTTCTCCCAAATAATCAAAGCCTGTCCAAACAAATTCGCCAATAACCCATGGTTTATCATCTTGTAAAACAAAATCGTCATCAGGTAAATTGGACCAACTGCAATATTCTAAATCATAAGAAGAACATTGAAAATCATCATATTGTTTTGATTTTGCTATTGTTACAGGGAATTTATAAATGCCACGGGAACTTACAGTGGAGGCTGTTTCTGAACCTAAAATAAATCCTTGTGGAAATTTTTTAAAAGCTTCCTCATACAAGTGCACGCGATAATTCAAACCTGGAATATCCAATAGGGCTCCAAATCCGGATTCCATGGTCGCTTTTACCTGATCCATACCAACCGTTACGGGACGGGTAGGGTCTTCTCGATGAAAAATTTCTTGCAACCATTTGGCACGTTTTACACCTTCGGCTCCATGTTGGTCTGGCACTTCATTTCCGGAACTCCACATCACGATACAAGGATGGTTTCGGGTGGCATGAATCAAATTTACCAAATCTTTTTCGGCATCGCTATCAAAGAAACGATGGTATCCATTTTTTACTTTTGGTTTCGCCCATTCGTCAAAGCTTTCCGCTAGGAACATGAAGCCCATTTCGTCACATAATTCCAATTGTTCCAAGGAAGGCATGTTGTGAGAGCTTCGAATAGCATCACAACCCATCTTTTTAAGAATAGTCAATTGTCTACGCAAAGCTGCTTTATTGATTGCGGTTCCAATTGGACCTAAATCATGGTGCAAACAAACACCTTTAAATTTTCGAACTTCGCCATTCAAACTAAATCCTTTGTTGGCTTCGTATTTAATTTCCCGAATTCCAAAACGGGTAGTGGTTTCGTCTTTCAGGATATCATCTGCATAAATTTGAGTTGTAGCAATGTAAAGGTAAGGCGACTCAGGGCTCCATAAATTTGGATTTTTAACGGCTATGTTTTGTTCGAATTCATTGCCGAAAAGGGTATTTGTTTCATTAGAGGCTACTTCATTACCGGAAGCATCTTTTATGATGGTTTTAATTTGAAGATTTTCACCCGATACTTTTGTCTTGATATTTATTTTTGCCAAATCGGCGGTGACCATTGGCGTGGTTATAAAAGTTCCCCATTGGTCAATACCTTCTTTGTTTTTGACTATCAATTTTACTTTTCGGTACAAGCCTGCTCCGGGATACCAACGTGAAGAGGAACCTAAATTAGATAGATGTACGGCTAAGTTATTTTTACCGTTGGGAGTTATAAAATCTGTTATGTCAAAATAAAAATAATTGTAACCATAATTCCATTCCCCTACTTTTTTACCATTAAGATATACTTTAGGTTCGCTCATGGCGCCTTCAAAAAGCAGTATTACTTTTTTGTTTTTATCGAAATTAGGAACCACAAATTGATTGCGGTACCAGGCTTCGCCAATGTAAGGAAGCGCTCCGGTTCGTCCTGTTTTCTCGGTTGGTATTTTTTCTCCATTTTGTAGAATGGCAGTAACTTGTTTGTCTATTTCTTTGTCAAAAGGACCATAAATCGCCCAGTCATGCGGAACGGTTACATTTTCCCATTTCGAATCATTGAAATTAGTTTCAAATGCTTTTTCGTTTTTCCCTTTTTCGAATTTCCATCCTTTATTTAATTCAATAGTAACTCTTTCTTGCGCATTAATGATGAAGCTAGAAAATAGTATTAGAAAGGAATATAGTAAGAGTTTTTTCGAATTCATGGTTGGGTATTGTTTTTTTAAAATACTAATATATTTAATCTAAACCCGGTTGGGTGTAATTATTAAAAACGTCAATTCGAGTGTTTTTTGTGCAGTAAAGCGGAACAAAAAATGTATCGAGAATCGTTTTTAATGAAATTTTCTTGTTCTCGATACAATTTTCTATCGAAAATTACTCGAACTGACGAAAAACTATCATTAAAAACTAATTACACCCAACGGGTTTAATCTAAATGGAACACTTCTTTTAAAGTTTTGGAAATAGGAGAATTGTCTGGATTTGTATCCATAATGTCACCCATGTAAGCCCACCATTTTTTTACAATTGGGTGATTGGGTAAAAATTCCATATCAAAATCATCACTTATTTTTTGAACCGCAAAAAGAATTAACGTCTCTTCATCCAGAAAAATAGAGTAATCCTGAATGCCTGATTCAGAAAGCAGGCTTGCCAATTCAGGCCAAATTTCATCGTGTCTTTTTTTATATTCCTGTTCAAAACCAGGTTTTAATTTCATTTTAAAAGCGTTCCGTGTCATGTTTTTATTTTTTGGTTGGTTTAAGGTTAATCGTTACAGGTTGGTCACGGTTGCATACAATGGCACCGTTAACATATTCTAATTCGGCTACTTGAATAGAACTTCTCCTTGTTTCAAGATTGTCAAGCCCTTTGTTTTCGGGTATTCTGTCGGGATGTGTAAAGTAAAAAACATAGGCTTTGTCTCCTTGAACAATTACATCGCAATGTCCTCCGATTACTTTGTCGTCTACTCCTGTTCCAGGGTCTTGTAAAATGTTTTTGTCTTGACGTTTCCAATTTACAAAATCATTTGAAGAAAAAACGCCCAAGCCTTTCCAAGCATCAATAATCATCCAGTTTTTATCTTTCCATCGAAAAACTTTTGGACCTTCGCCGCGATCTTTAACTACTTTTTTACCGCTGTCTGACCAATGGTATAAATCGTCGCTATCGGCATAATAAATAGATTTTCCGTCATTTTCGTTGTTGTAGTACATGCGCCAGGTTCCATCGGGTAAACGAAAAACCGAAGCATCGATGCAACGTTCTGAAGCCAGATTTAATCTGGATTCGAATTTCCAGTCGATAAGATTTTTACTGGTCAAATGAACAATGTACCGTGGATGGTACCAATCTTCAAAAATCCCAGGAACAATGGTCAAGTACATGTGGTATTTTCCTTTGTGTTCAATTACTTCTGGTGCCCAATACGTCACATCTTTCAAGGTGTAATTGATGTTGCAATCGGTTTTATAAGTCCAATGTGCTCCGTCTTTCGACTCGGCGATTCCAATAGGAGTTCCATGAACCCAACTCACGCCATTTCCTCCAATATTGGCTCTGCGATTGGTATAAAACATAAACCATTTTTTTTCTTTTTTGTTCCAAATTAGGGTTGGGTCGGCAGCACCATCAAAAATGGGGTCCCGATACAATGGTTTGTCTGCAACAGTGGCAGCTGTTTTTTCTTGGGAAAAAGCAGCTAGATTTAATTGTAAAAAGATTAAAAGGATCAGGTGTTTTGTTTGAATCATTGGTTTTATTTTAGTTCAAGATTTACGTCCTTATTGTCTTTGGCAAATTGTTTCTCTAATGCGATTTTCAATTGTTCAGCGAATGATGGATTTTCGGAAATTACATTTTGTTTTTCTTCTGGATCTTTTTCAATGTTATACAATTCGTAGTTCGCCGGACTGTTATCGGCATGACGACTGCGAATGATTTTCCAAGGTTTCCGAATTAAACTTTCTTGAATATGTCCTCTAATATAAATATCATGCGTTGTTGTTTTTTTGGAATCCAATAGGGTAGGCCAAATATTTTTTCCTTCGACATCTTTTGGGATATCGGCGCTGGCTAACGAAAGAAAAGTAGGCATCAAATCGGTTATGGCAATATAATTATTATTGGTTTTTGATGTTATATGGTTTTTCCAAGACACTATTGCCGGTACTCTGATGGCTCCTTCATAATTGGATGTCTTCCAGTCACGGAATGGATAATTACTTCCCAGAACTGGATTTGGACCTAATTTTCCATCATATTGAGTTGACGGAAACCAGTTTTCCATAGCGCCATTATCACTTAGGAAAACGATAAGGGTGTTTTCATCTAAATGTAATTTTTTTATGGCTTCCAAAACCAATCCGATGCTGTTGTCCATGTGCGACATGGCCGCTGCAAAATCTCTTCGGGAAGAGTTTGTAATGGTTTTTTGATAAGGCGCTTTCCATTTGTCTTCTTCCTGTAATGGAAAATGGGGTGCACTATAGGCCAATTGGATGTAGAAATTTTTTGATTTGTCTCTTTTGTTGGTAAGCCATTCAATCGTTTCATTGGTGACTAAATCGGTGGTATGTCCCTCTTCGGTTATGAACGTTCCGTTTCTATACCAACTGGTGTCTCCATTTTTGTATTTGTGTGTGTATTGATCAATTTGACCGTGAAGAAATCCATACGAATAATCGAAACCAAAAGCATTTGGTCCACTGGATTGCTTTAGTCCCAAATGCCATTTACCGAATAAGGCCGTTTCATAATTTTTTTTCTTCAAGGCTTGTGGAAGCGTCGTTATAGAATCCGGTAAACTGAGGTTGCTTTTGTCGCTGATAGGAGCCACAATTCCAATTCTGCTCGAAGGCATTCCCGTTAGGAGAGAAGCTCTGGAAGGGGAACAGGTGGGATAAGTATAAAATCGATTGAGTTGCTCTCCATTTCTTGCCAAAGAATCAATGTTGGGGGTTTGGATTTCGGAACCATTATAGCTTACATCATTCCAACCTGCATCATCGGCAATGATGACTAAGATATTAGGTGCTTTAACAGTGGTTTTGTTCTTAAATGCCGTATTACAAGCTCCTAAAGTTATCATCAAGGAGAATAAAAATAGATCTTTTGAAATTTTGGACAAAGGAGTTTTGGTTTGTTTCATGGATATCAATCGCATTTAATGTATTTTGGCTAGCTTTCAAATTTATTTAATTACTGTTTCATTACTATCCTGTAGTATACTGTAATGGTAAAGTATAAAAAAAGCACTGTAGAATTGACTACAGTGCTTTAGGTTAGAAATATACTTAATGATGATTAATCGTATCCTAGGTTTTGGTCGTAAAGACCAGGAACTGCTAAGATTTCTTGTAATGGAAAAGGATAAAGTAAAGCATTTTTATCGATAGTTCCAATGCTATTAGAGCCATCTTCTACTGTTTTCCAAGTATTCATAATAGTTAAGGCATTACCTGATCTAATTAGGTCAAACCATCTGTTTCCTTCAGAAAAGAATTCTTTTCTTCTTTCGGCAAATAATTGGTCTAAAGTAATGTTCGAAGCATTAGCCGTGATTCCAGCTCTTGTTCTTACCTGATTTACAATAGCATCTACATCTGCTTGAGTACCACCACCTGCATGTAGTGTGCATTCCGCCATTAACATTAAAATATCAGTATAACGCAATACCATAAAATCTACACCCCAGTCTTGACGACCGTTACCGTATCTATTGGCATCTGCATATTTTACAAATAACGGAAGATTATATGTTCCTTTATAAGTACCCGAAGCAACGGTGTAATCTTCTGCAATTCCAAATATTCTTCTGTTGTCATTTGAGTCGAATGAACTTAAAAATTCTGTTGAAATGGGTCTGGCTTCCAAAGATCCTTGTTGAGACAATCCTAACGAAGCAAAGTAAGGTTCGTATCCAACTTCAATCATGAAATTACCTCCAACATTATTCCCTGTGTTTTGAGTGTAAGGGATTGTCAAAACATTTTCTTTGTTTGCATTTCCTTCAGTTGTAAATATAGAAGCATAATCAGTTCCAAAAACATATAATCCACTGGTTTTAATGTCATTTAACTCTTTGTAAGCTTTTGCCCATTCGTTAAGTCCTAATGATGCACCATCGATACCATAGGTTACACTAGAACGAGTCATGTAAACTAGAGCCAAAAGTCCTTTAGCACCATATTTGGTTACCCTACCATAATTTGTATCATCATAAGAAGGTGCAAGGTCTGGGATTGCTAATGTCAAATCGGAAATAATTAAATCATAAACCGTTGTAACAGCAGATCTTCCTGTTTTGGCAGCTTCTTGAGGAGAGGTCACTTTATCAATTAAAGGTACTCTACCAAACCATCTGATCAAATCAAAATAACAGAATGCTCTAAGAAAACGTGCTTCAGCTACCATATTATTTCTCTCGGTAGTATTTATGATTACATCTCCTTTTGATTCTAATTTTTCCAGTAATTCATTTGCTTTCGCAATGGCGTTATAATTACTTACATAAGCTTCTTTAATGAGAGAATTTGAAGCAATCGAGGTAGCAAAATTATTGATGCCTTCCCAGTCTCTTGACGCTTGAGTGGTAGCATATAAATTATCAGATCTTGTTTCGCTTAAATTCAGTACTCTGTTGGCATATCCATAAGTGCCCGCACCGTGAAAAGCATAGGAATAGGTTGCGTTTCTTGCTTGGATAAAATCATTCTGGGTAGCATAAAAGTTATCCGAAGTCAGTTGAGATATAGGCGCTTGATCCAATTTATCCTCACAGGATGCAAGGGCAAATAGCATAAAAATATTTGCGGCTAAATAAATATATTTTTTCATTTTAGTTTAATTAAAATTAATATTAAGTCCTAATACAATTGATTTAGCCAATGGGGCTCCACCATAATCTGCAGGAACAGGGAATCTACTATCGCTACTTCCGGAAACATTGGTTGCTTCGGGATTGAATCCACCTTTGTATTTATCCCAATAGAACCAGTTTTCGGCACTTAGATATACTCTTGCATTATCGATTCTTGATAATGATTTTATTGCTTTAGTTAGGTTGTAACCTAAAGTTATGTTTCGGATACTTACATAATCAGATTTATATAACCAATCTGTATTTGGAACATATCCAAAATTAGTTTTCCAGTTCCCTCTTACGGCAGGATTAACATCGAGGTTGTTTTCTACAGCTCCCATACCGGTTCTGTTAATTGCTCTGCTTAACAATGAATATATATTCCCTCCGTTTTGTCCTTGTACTAATACATTTAAGTCAAAATCTTTATATTTAAAAGTATTGGTGATACCCCAAGTATATTTAGGAGTTGGATTTCCTACATCAACACGGTCATCTGTGGTGATCTTTTTATCTCCATTTTGATCCACATATCTTGGGTCTCCTAAAACTAAGGCTTTACCTCCCCAAGTTGTTCCTCCGTTATCAATATCTGCTTGAGTAACAACACCATCTTGAACAATTGTAAAAATAGTGTACATCGGTTTGCCTACTTCTAATTTTACAAAAGGTACTCCTCCTCCAAAACTTGAAGAAATTTCTATTTTATCCTGACCTGGACCTAAGGCTAACACCTTATTTTCATTATGGCTAATATTGGCAGAAGTTTTCCACTGAAAGTCTTTAGAAGCAACATTGACCGTATTTAATTCGAATTCCCAACCTTGATTCAACACTCTTCCGATATTGGCTAGGTAGCTAGTAAATCCTGAAGAAGCTACCGCAGGAACATTCATTAATAAATCATAGTTTTCTTTTCTATAATAATCGAATGTACCAGAGATTCGTTGATTTAAAATAGAAAAGTCTAAACCTAAATCCACACTTTTTGATTGTTCCCAATGTAAATTAGAGTTTCTAAGTGAAGCAGCTCCTTTACCGAACGAAGTATTTCCGCCAATTGTGTAATTATAGTTGGATAATAATGCTTGATAAGAATAATCACCAATATTATTACTACCGTTTTTACCTGCACTAGCTCTAAGTTTTAAATCACTAATCCAGTTTACATCTTTCATGAAGTTTTCTTCTTTAACTCTCCATGCTAATGATATAGAAGGGAAGGTTCCCCATCTGTTATCTGGTCCAAATTTTGAAGAACCATCTTTTCTGATACTGGCAGAAAGAATATACTTTTCGTTGAAATCATATTGTATCCTTCCAAAATAAGAAACCTGAGTGTTTTTACTTGAATTAGTTGATCCTAATGAACCACTCTGTAAAGTTTCAACCGTGTAATCCGTATAATTTTTATTGGAATCAAGATTAGATCTTGTAATTTGATAAGAATTGTAAGATTGTCCGGCAAGTATTGTAAAGTTATGATTTTTGATAGATTTGTTATACGTTAAAGTGTTTTCATTTACTAGATTTTGTCTTCTATAAGTATCATAAGAACCCGAGATACTTGTTAAGATATCATTGGGTGAATAACCTTCAGCTGTATTATCTGAATTATCAAAGTTGATGGTGCTTTTAAGCGTTAAATTGTCAATAATGTCATAGCTTGCATAGGCAGAGATAAGATTTCTGAACATTGAATTTTTTCCGGTTCTATACAATCTGGACAGCATATCTGTTGTGCTACTTCCCCAAGCGTATCTTTGTGTATATTTATCGCCATTTTCATTTGCTGAACTCTCAAAAACAGGAGTTGCACCCAAAGCTTTATGTAAAGTATTGTCTTTTCCTTCCACTCCTGGATCATTTCTAATAGAGTAAGAGGGAGCCATGTTGATTCCTACTTTAAAATTTTCAGATAACTTAAGGTCAAAATTGGCTCTTCCAGAAAATAATTCATAATCAGTTCCAATCACATAACCATTCGTTTTTTGGTAACTACCCGATACATAATAATTAACCATGTCAGTAGCACCTGAAGCAGATAATTGAAAGTTTTTAAAATCTCCGTTGCGGAATATTCTATCTTGCCAATTAACATAATCCAATCCTGGATGACCAGGCATATCCCATCTTGGGTCATACATGAAACCTGTATTAAACTGGTCAGAAGCTAGAACCGGAGTTTTGTACTGGTTGTATAAATTTCTACGTTCATCTACAGTTTGATCAGCAGAAACTCCAGGGATTCCAGAGGCTAACCATTGTGTGTCAATCATTGTTTTGGCTCTTTTAATCCATCCTTCTGCGTCTAACATATCTACTCTTTTAACTTCTTTAGTTATCCCAGAGTAAGTGTTGAAAGTAAATTTAGGTTTTCCTGTTTTACCTCTTTTGGTGGTGATTAAAACAACTCCATTGGAAGCTCTCGAACCGTAAATTGCAGCCGCTGCTGCGTCTTTTAATACTTCAATCGAAGCAATGTCATTTGGGTTCATATTGTCTAACGGACTACCATTAGAAAAACCTCCACTGCTAGTTGTTCCTTCGGTGTGAATTGGAAACCCGTCAATTACATAAAGTGGTTCATTACCAGCTGAAATAGAACCGGTACCACGAATATTAACACTAAAAGGTTGGCCTGGAAGTCCTGTAGTTTGTATTACTCTAACCCCAGCAATTTGTCCAATCATTCCTTGGTCAACTCTTGCAATTGGTCTTTCAGCAAAGTTGTCGGTTTTAATTGAAGAAAGGGAACCGGAAGTTAATTTTTTCTTTTGTGTTCCATACCCCACAACTACAACTTCACTTAAAGTTTCGTTATCAGATTCTAAAGTAATATTATAGGAATTTGCATTTCCTATTTTGATTTCTTTAGTTGCAAAACCCAAATATGAGAATACTATAGTTTGTCCAGCAGATACAGAAATACCGTATTTACCATCAAAGTCAGTACTCACTCCATTCTGAGTTCCTTTAACAATTACGTTAACTCCTGGTACAGGAAAATTAGAAAGGTCAGTAACAATCCCTGTAACCATTTTTTCTTGAGCATAACCAGATGTATACATTAAAGCACACATGATTAAACTCATCAAAAGATTAATTCTGTTTTTCATAAAAAATTTAGTTTAGTTATTACTCAAATTTATTTAGATGTGTAATGCAAACCGTCCTGCTCTTACCTGCTCGTTATCAATATATTAGATATTTTTTGTCAGATTTACTTTTATTT
This sequence comes from Flavobacterium sp., assembly GCA_023259675.1. Taxonomy (GTDB): domain Bacteria; phylum Bacteroidota; class Bacteroidia; order Flavobacteriales; family Flavobacteriaceae; genus Flavobacterium. The sequence goes on along the minus strand of JALRGT010000003.1, from coordinate 30,639 downwards.
CTTATTGTAATCGATTGCAATACAGTAACTTGTCTTATTTGTTAAATTTTGTGGTTTTTTTAATAAAAAAATTAATGTAAATAGTACATTTATATAAATAAACAGTGATTTTTTTACTAAATTGATAATTGGAAATTTTTGAATGTAATAGTAAGTGTTCAGTTAGTTTTGAAAGAAAAATTTAAAAACAAAAATATATAGTGAGATTATATAAATATAAATCCCTACCTATTTTTCAATACAATAAATTGAAAATAGGCAGGGATATTTATGAAGTTATTAAATGAACTGAATTAGAAAATTTTACCTAAAATTTTAAGTTATTTTGAAAATAAAACCCGAGGCGGTTTCGAATTTTCCACCTTGAGAAGCGGTAAATAAATAGGTTGGTTTCCCCTTTTGAAATAATACTTGAGGACGTTCTGCTCGGCCGTAACGATTGAGATGCTTGGGTGCTTCGGGTTGAGTAACATATTTATGTAAAGGTTGGTAACCTATAAGAGGTTTGCTCCAATGGATACCGTCTTTGGAGTCTAAGTACAGGCCATTGTCGATGCCAAACACACCCAAATCCCGAGCGAGCATTTTAAACTTATTTTTTTCAAACCATATGAAAGCATCTTCACATTGTTCGTTATTTTCCATGGTAGAAAAATCAACTACAGGGTTGCCCTTGTATTTCTCATAAGGCCCATAAAGCGATTTAGCAATGGCTAATCCATACTTTCTATTCCCTTTAATTTCAAATTTAGGGTGGATATAGCCCTCGGTGTCAAATGATTTGTAGTAGAGCCAATATTCTCCGTTGGGGTGTTTTAAAAAAGAAGGATTTGTAGTGCAATGATCATCCCAAGAACCTAATTCTCCCGGTAGTAGCAACGGATTCTCCGGTCTTTCCCAAGGTCCAAAAAGAGAATCGGAAGTCGCCAATCCAACTCTCTGGGTGTTTAATTTTCCATTTGAATTTCCCATAAAAAACAAAGCATATTTGCCTTCTACAAAATGGATACTGGGGTTGTGACAGGTGGTGGCATCCCAAAATCCTTCTCCGCGAGGAGCCAAAACAGTACTTACATAAGTATAAGGACCTTCGGGTTTATCGGCTATTGCATGTGCTATTTCGGAACTGTTAGTCCAACCACTCATCTTTTTCTCTTTAGGCCAACGAGAAAAGAATACATGAATCTTTCCGTCAGGTCCTTCAATGGGGCTATTCCCCCAAACATAATAATCTTCAAATTCTAAGGCTCGTCCAACGGGTTTTAACTTTTTTTCAAAACCAGAGAGCCTTGGATCTTTTTCTAAATTACTACTTTTTGTTGAAAAGGGTAGGCAAAGCCCTAATAAGGCCAATGAGTTTCCAACGATGAAATTTCTTCGATTCATTTTAAGTAATGTATAAATTTTAAAAAATTATTTGCCAAGTTTCGTCGGCCAGTTATCCGTACGGAAAGGGGAAGCAGGTAAATCATTTTTGTTGAACAAATTAGGCTCCGGAATGGCTTTCCAGGCAAAGCGAACTGCAATCGGTTTTTTTACTTTAGGAGAAGATACAATGATCGTGTTATTTTTAATTTTTGCAACAGCAGGATAAAAGACCTGATCTTTACCGGCAATTTGGAACTCAGTTAATGTTTTTCCTTTTGTTTTTAATCCAGATTCGGCATATTGAAAGAAAACTTGAATGGTTTGTTTTTTTATTTGAAAATGGTCATAAATAGGACCTGAATAGACCAATCTTTCATCACCATAATTTTTGGCACGAGCGATTAGAGCCAATCGTTTTCCTACGGTTTGTTTGTCTGTTGGATGTATATTATTGGCATCGCCAACATCTGTGGTGACTACCATTCCAGAATTTGGAATTTTTTGCAGACTCAATAATTGGGCTTCTCTAATTTCTGGGTTTTGACTTTTATGCGGTGCAATTTGAACATAATAAAAGGGAAAGTCGCCCTGTTTCCAGTCCTTTCTCCAATTTTGAACCATTGCAGGAAATAAACTCAGGTACCTAAAAGCGGTTTCTGCATTGCTTTCCCCTTGGTACCAAATCGCTCCTTTTATGGTGAAATTGCTTATCGGATATAGCATGGCATTGTACAATACATAAGGGACTTTGTTTTCGCCTTGTGGGCTTGGTTTTTTTAAATTGCTTTTATATGATTCTTCAATATGATCTAATTTTTCGTTTTTCAAATTCGAATAATAGGTTGCTAAATCAGTATAATAGTTTTTTTCTTTCTGGGCATTTTCTTCTAAAATGGGTAATAAAATAGGAGTGTCTTCCAATACTTTTTGTGAAGTCCAGGCCTCAGCTTTGGTACCGCCCCAGGAAGATGAAATAAGTCCAATAGGAATATTTAGTTTTTGATAAAGGTCTCTTCCAAAAAAATAGGCGACTCCAGAAAAGGAACTTATGGTTTGTGGAGAACAGCTTTTCCAGCTGCCTTCAACATCATTTAATGGCTTTTGTGAAGCATTTGTCGTTACTGTAAATAATCGGATATCAGGGAAGTTGGCATTTTTTATTTCCTCTTCATAGTTCTTTACTCCCGTTTTCCAAGTTCCATCTTCTTTTCCAACAGGGAAAAACATGTTCGATTGTCCGGAACATAGCCAAACTTCTCCTATAAGGATATTATGCAAAGTGATTTTGTTTTTTCCTTCTAGTATAATTGTGTATGTTTTTTTACTGCCTTCGGGAGTTTCTACGGCCACTTTCCAATTTCCTTTTTGGTCCGCACTAGTTTCAATTACGTTTTTTTGCCAATCCACTAGTATGGCTATTTTTTCATTTGGAGAGGCCCACCCCCATAAATTAATATTGGTTTTTTGTTGTAAAACCATGTTGTCACCCACTAAAGCAGGTAATTTTATTTGGGCTTTTATTGCTAGATGAAAACAAAAAAGGAGTGCAAGTAACACTGGTTTTTTTAATTGTGACATTTCGAGGATTATTAAAATTATAGAATATTAAAAGTAGTAGAGTTACTTGGTAATGGTGTCCTGTGCTTTCCTGTTATATAAAAATAGCTGTCTTTTGAATGTTATTTTTTAAATAAAAAAAGCGCTATAGTTTGGAACTATAGCGCTTAAAAATAGTGATTTATATATCTTATTAATAATTAGGATTTTGCATGGCTTGTTTTTCAGCAGCAGTTAATGGTCTTCCATCTTTATAAATTCCATCAAGGAATGTTTGTGGAATAGGTCTTAAAACATGATAGTCTTTTACGTTTGGAGCAGCTTCTGGATTGTATGCTATTGCTCTTGCTACCAATGTTTTGGTTCTGCTTAAATCTTCCCAACGATGGAATTCACCGCATAGTTCTCTAGTGCGTTCATTTAATACTAAACAAAGCATTCTGTCATAATCACTAGAGTAGCCTAATTTAGTAATAACGGCTTCGTCTTCAGCGGGTAAACTGCTGATGCTTCCTATGCTTAAATTAGTAGCGGCAGTGGTGCTTGAGATATTGTTTGATTCATAATATGAGTTTTCAGGTATAAATGAAACAGCTCTTGTCCCTTGTCCAGCAGCTGTCCAAGCTGCAGATCCGTCAGTGTAATCAGCTCTATCTTCACCTGATTTATAAGTAGCACGATTACGAACTGCATTGATGTAGTTTAGCGCATCACTATAAGAACCTGTTCCTAGTTTTGCTAAACGAATTTTAGCTTCGGCTGCAAATAAATAGGTTTCAGCTGAACGGGCTAATATGATATCGCGACTTCCTTTTGTACTGTTGAAATCCAATCGCGACCCATCCATGTACTTACTTAAGGAAGGGAATCTTACGTCTTTCATTAATCCAAAATTGTCAGCTGCATAAGCTACAAAAACACTTGGAATCGTTTTTCCAGTTTTAGAATAGATTACTGTACCGTCATTTCTTGTTGTAGTAAATCGGGTGTCTGATGGGGTATTGATAACATACATAATACCTAAATCGCCATTTACATAACCGCTTCCTGATGCGGCATTATTAACCTTACTTTTTGTTTGGAAACTTTTCCAGAAACGCGAATCGTTTACCTTATCAAAAACATCATAAGTAAAGTAAGTTGGCGCCAAACGGCTAAATGGTCTTCCTCCTGATGTGTTACGAATCATTTGAGGTAATTGATCGTAGGTGGAAATAAAGTACAAATGTTGTTGGTTACCTCCAGTAGTTAATTGATTAGAGTTGAAATCAGCTGATAAAATTAATTCTGATAACTTCTCATTGGCACCGTTAGCCGTTTTAAAATCCCATAAATTAACATAGTTTGGTGCTAGTGTGTGATTAGATATAACTTCGTCCGATAAAGTAACTACCTGTTGTAAGTCTGCTGCTTTTGTTGATGAATTCCAAGTATCATTAATTTCACTGGCACGGGTCAAATAAGCTTTTGCTAAATAATGAGCTGCAGCATCTTTGGTGATTTTATTTGGACCTCCAGTATTGACTAATAAGTTATAGGCTTGAGTGAAATCTGCAATAATTTGGCTTAAAACTTCTTCAGACGAAGCTCTAGTGAATTCTAGTTGTACAGTATTACTAACAGTTAGTTTTAGTGGAACCCCTCCGTACTGTCTAACTAATTTTAAATAATTGTAAGCTCTCATGAAGTAGCCTTCTCCTAGTGCAATTTTTTTGATTGCATCGCTAGTTGAGTTTATTGCAGTAGCGGATTCAATTAATTGATTCGCATTACCAATTCCTCTGTATAAATTGTCCCAATTGGTATTGGCAGCAACAGTGTTAGAGTTGGATACGGTTACAAATGAACCAAATCCTGAGGCGTATGAATTCCATAGGCCATTTGATGGATCTCCTCCAACGTGAAATTCGTCTGTACCTGATTCATTTGCTGTAAGAGGCACCTCCCGATTCATGTCTAAGGCAAAAACTTGATAGTAGGTTCCCACAGATAATGCTTTGATTCCTTCTTCTGTATTGTAATATTCTTTACTGTAAGCAGTGGTCAAATTTTCATCTAAGAAGTCTTGACTACATGAGCTGCTAAGTCCTAATGTAGCTACCATCATTAGGGCGATATATAGTGTTTTGTGATTTTTCATAATTTATTTATTTTTAATTTTCTTAGAATTGAACATTTAATCCTAATGTAAATCCTCTGTTAGAATATGTAGTTCTAGTATCCAAATCTACCCATTTTACTTTAGAGAATATCATACCAGGATTAGCTGCTTGCATATAAATTCTTAGTTTAGATAACCCCATTTTTTGTACATAATCTTCTTGGAAGTTATACCCCAAAGAGATGTTTCTTATTTTTAAGAAAGAACCGTTTTTGTAACCGAAAATAGGATTGTATAAATCACCTGTTCCTGCAGAAAAGATTGGTTTTTGGTATTCAGCATCGGTATTGTCGTCTGTATAATAATCCAATTTTCTTTGACTAGTTTTTCCGCTTAAGTTTTCTCCTCCTGCATTGTATAAATAGCCCATACGTCCATATACAAAGAATGATAATTCGATATTCTTGTAATTAAAAGTATTGGTTAAACCTGTGATGTATTTTGGTTCGGTACTACCAATGATTACACGGTCGTTATTGGCGTCAATTTTATAATCTCCATTTTGGTCAACAGGTCTTGCATTTCCTAATGTAAAAATGGTGCTTCCAGCGGCAGTATTGAATTTAGCCATTTCAGCAGCATCTTCTGGTCTCCATATTCCGTTAGATTCGAAACCGTAAATAACGCCTTGAGGTTGTCCAATAAAAAGGCCGTTCCCTATGTCATCAAATTTACCATTTTGTAATTCAACAATTGTGCTTTTTTGATAAGAGGCGCTAAAACTAGAACTCCATTCAAAATCAGCTGTCTTTACGTTTACTGTGTTTAAAGTAAGTTCGATACCATTTCCTTTGGTTTCACCTATGTTTTCGAGAGTTGTTGAAAAACCTGTTACTGATGGAATACCTCTGTCGAATAATAAATCGTTGGTTTTAGAGGTGTAATATTCTAAACTACCTGAAATTTTATTGCCGAATAATCCAAAATCGACACCATAGTTAAATTGCGTAGTTTTTTCCCAAGTTAAATTGACATTTCCTAAGCTTGAAGCGTTTACAAGTCCAGATGATGTAGAGTAAAGGATTGAAGCCAAAGGAGGTTGTGTTGCATAAGGATCAACCGAGGCATTCCCTGTAATACCAAAACCAGCTCTTAGTTTTAATTGGTTAATCCAAGAGATATTTTGTAAAAACTCCTCTTTGTCTAGACGCCATGCAAGGGAAGTACTAGGGAAAAAAGCCCATTTGTTTCCAGGCGCTAATTGAGATGCACCGTCATAACGACCTGAAGCAGTTAAAAGATATTTGTCATCAAAACTATAATTGATTCTACCCATATACGATAGTAAGCTTTTTTCAGTTATATTAGAAGAATAACCAGCTAGAGTTACATTTGTTGGATTCAAAGCATTCCATTTATTGGCCACATTTGCAATATTATTTGCTGACATAGCACTTTCCTCATTGCTGTATTCTGTTTGACTTTGTAATAATGTCAAACCAAAATCATGTTTTCCTATAGTTTTATTGTAGAAAAGTAAATGGTCTAATGTGTATGAAACAGTTTGATTTTTTGCCAATGAAGCAAAGCTTGTTCCAGAACGAGCAGAAGATAATCCATTTAAAAATACCCCATTACGATAGGAGGTAATGTCTGGACCAAAATTAATTCGGTATTTTAAACCTTCTAGTGCAGAAGAAATTGCACCAAAATCCAATTGAGCATAAAAACTACCAAAAGCACGTAATGTTAGGCGTTGGTCTTGAGAGTATTTGTATTCTTCGTATACGTTTCTTATTGTTGAATCTCCACCTGGATTTTGTATTCTTTCGCCATTGGCATCTAAAGGAACGGCATAAGGTAGGTTTTGTCTTGCTGTTAAATAAATTCCGTCAGAAGACGCAACAGCTGATCTACCTACATTAGATAATCCGTATTCATTTAAACCATAACTGGTATTAAGGTTAGCTCCCATCGAGAACCATGCAGTAGGCGTAATGTCAATATTGGCAAGACCATTGTAGCGTCGGTAACTTTGCCCTTTTAAGGTTCCTGTGTTGTCCAAGTAACCAAATGAACCGTAGGCTTTCATTTTTTCTGAACCACCACTAACACTTAAAGTGTGTTGTTGGGTTACGCCAGTTTGAGTGACAAATTTTGTCCAATCGGTAGTGCTAACTTTAGACCCGTCCCATGTTCCAGTAGCCCATCCTTTTTCAATATTTGCCCAAGCTGCTGGATCTGCTGTATCTAAAAATATAGTTCTGTCATTGGCAATAGTTGGTGCATTTCCCGGAGCAAAAGCACTAGGATTAGAATAGTATCTTGCCCAACGACGCAGTTCAATATATTCACCAGCATTCATCAGTGGAGCAAATTCGTGAATCGTTTCGGTACTAACTGCAGTGTCGTAATTTAAAGTAAATTTTCCGTTTTTTCCTTTTTTAGTGGAAACAATAATAACCCCATTTGCTCCACGAGAACCGTAAATGGCTGTAGCAGAAGCATCTTTTAGAACATCAATAGATTCGATGTCATTTGGGTTTATAAAGTCAATGCCTCCTGAATTTAAGGGAATTCCATCCACTACATAAAGAGGTGAATTGGAAGCGGTAATAGAACGTGAACCACGAATATTGATGTTTCCAACAGTACCTGGTCGTTCGTTTGACCCAATATCAACCCCAGCGGCTTTTCCTTGCATGGCCTGTACTGCATTTTGCACGGGTCTTGATGCAATTTCTTCAGCGCCTACACTAACAATTGATCCTGTTAAATCCTTTTTCTTTTTAGTCCCGTATCCAACGACAACAACTTCATCAAGTTTGGATCCTTCTTCTTCTAAAGAAACATTATAGGTATTGGCAGTTCCTATTGTTATTTCTTTCGTTTTGTATCCTAAATAAGAAAAAACTAAGGTTTGACCCGGAGTGGTCGAAATACCATATTTTCCGTCAAAATCGGTACTGATTCCTTGTAGAGTTCCTTTTATGATTACGTTAACACCTGGTATAGGTAAATTAGATTGATCGGTAACAATCCCTGTAACCGTTTTTTCTTGAGCATAACCAGATGTGTAAAGGAATACACAAATGATAACGCTCATCCAAAGATTAATTTTGTTTTTCATGTAGTAATATTTAGTTTAGTTAATATTCGAGTGGTGTTTGTATTTAATAATTACGCAATCGTTGTAATTGGGTTTTTTTAATAATGTAATCGATTGCAAATCTAATTTTTAAGTTACCATTTTCCTAGTATTATGTTAAAAAAAATACAAAGTGTGATTTTTTTTAGGGATTTAATTGCGTATATATGATTTATTGTTAATTATGTTGAGGATATATAAATATTTTAAGTGTTTAACTGTAATAAATCGTGATATCTTAATTGTTTCTTTTCGTTATAAATAGATTTGAAGAGTATTTTTTTTGTTTTTAGAGGGCTTAAATTTCAAATATTTTGATCTTTATGATTATATTTTACTAAATTATTTTAACGGAGTAATTTGAATTTGATTCAAAAATATTTACATTCGAATGATAAACTATCCTGCTCTTACCTGCTGAATATTAGTGTTTTATGGTATTTTTATAAGAAAAAACAGTTAAGATGTTGATATTCAGCATTTTGTATTTTAACAAAATTTTACAAAAAATACAATCGATTGTATTTTTCGCTTCTTTAGAGTGTTAATATTATCATAAAAGTAGGTTTTTTTTTGAATATTTATAATAGTATGATACTTATTTTTACAGTACTAAAAAAAATTATCTGTAATTTTTTTTGTTTTTCAATAAGAGTTGTCCTTGAATTTCAGGTTAACCGCAAAAAAAAAGTAAAGGAATAGAAAAGATTTTTTTTAATGTGTGCATGATGCAACAGGATAGCATTTCTGGTAAGAGATTTTATTTTTACTTCAATCTTATAAAAGGTAAATTATGAAAACTCATAAATTAATAGTGGTCAGTTTGATAGCATTGTGCTTATCTTGTAAAGAAAAGCAAAGTGTCAGCGGGAACACACAAAAAGAAAACAAATCGGAAATCCCAGTTATGGAAACGGGGTTGGAGAGTTCTAAAGCCAAAGTATGGATAGATGCCACGACAGGGCATAGGGTAGAAAAGCTGATAGACAGAGAAGGAGATAACAGCAGTTTTTATTTTAATAACAATCCCTTTTTACCAACCAAGGATAGTAAAGGTTGGCTGATGATTTTTTATGGTAGTACAGCCAATGGAAAACAATTGTTTTCAATCGACTTAAAAACGAAAAAGATTGATCAGTTAACGGATAAAGCCGGAAATAAAAGCGGTGAAATTGTAGGTACTAAAACTCGTAAAGTATATTATAGAATCAATGACAGTATTTTTTCAACTCATGTTGATACTCATAAAACAACTTTTATTTTTAAATTTCCGGAGGATAAAGTAGGTTCTGTAGCAACATTAAATGCTGATGAAACATTACTTGGAGGCGTTTTGTCCTCAAAAGAAGAACAGGAAATCTTTAAAAAAAATCCTTCAAAATCGGATTATTTTGATAAAATTTATGAAGCCAAACTCAATCGAGTTTTGATTACGGTAGAGGTAGCTACTGGAAAATTAACCAAATTGTTTGATGAAAATGCTTGGTTAAATCATGAACTTTTTTCCCCTACGGATCCTAAATTATTTATGTATTGCCATGAAGGCCCTTGGCATAAAGTAGATCGAATTTGGAATATTAATATTGATACCAAAGAGAGAACACTTATTCACAAAAGAACAGTCGAAAGAGAAATAGCCGGACATGAGTTTTTTAGCCCTGACGGGAAGACCATTTGGTTTGATTTGCAAATCCCAAGAGGAGAAACCTTTTATTTGGCAGGTAAAAATTTAGTAACGGGTGAAGAAAAAAGATATGCCTTAAAACGAGACGAATGGTCGATTCATTATAACATAGCTCCGGATATGAAATCATTTGCTGGAGATGGAGGCGATGCAGGTCAGGTGGCTCATGCAAGAGACGGTATGTGGTTGTACCATTTTGTTCCTAATGGAGATAGTTTTGTATCTGAAAAATTGGTTAATATGAAAAACCATAATTATAAATTGGAACCCAATGTGCATTTTTCACCGGACGGCAAAAGGATTATTTTTCGTGCTAATTTTGAAGGTAAAACACAAGTGTATTCTGTAGTAATAGATAAATCAAAATAAATATAAATCAATGAAACTAAAACCATATTATATCCTTTTAATTTTAGGAGTTTTCGTTACAACCGAAACTTCAGCACAAGAAAATAAAACCTCTCCTTGGCCTGAAATTGTAAATACGACCCAACCTTGGGCTCGCTGGTGGTGGATGGGAAGCGCTGTAGATAAACCCAATTTAAAAAAGAGTTTAGAAGATTTTCATAATGCAGGAATTGGTGGAGTTGAAATAACTCCTATATATGGAGTAAAAGGCGAGGAAAAAAACTTTATTGACTATTTCTCTCCAAAATGGATGGATATGTTGGGCTATACTATTAAAATTGCCGACAGTCTCCACATGCAAGTCGATATGGTTTTAGGAACCGGTTGGCCCTACGGTGGTCCTCAGGTGACTTTAGATCATGCCGCAACCAAGCTGGTGGTAGAAAAAATGGAGCTTAAGAAAAGGGAAAAAATAGATCGTGAAATAAAGGCAGATAGTATCAAAGAAAAAGTGCCGGCTAAATTACTGTATGTTGTGGCCTATGGTGCCGATGGTTCTTATATCGATTTAACGAATCAACTGGAAGGGACACAGTTGAAGTGGAAAGCCAAAAAAACAGATTATACTTTATATGCCATTTTTAGCGGAAAAACAGGGCAACAGGTGAAACGAGCCGCTCCTGGTGGGAAAGGATATACTTTGGACCATTATTCAAAAGAAGCGCTCGAGGCTTATGTGCAGCCTTTTAATGAAGCTTTAAAAGGATATGAAGGGAAGTTGCGTTCTATTTTTAATGACAGTTATGAAGTGTATGGAACCGATTTTACGCCTCATTTTTTTGAAGAATTTAAGAAACGAAGAGGATATGATTTGAAAAAATATATGCCTCAATTATTGAGTAAAACTGATAATGAGGAAGGCAACAGAATAAAAAGTGACTACAGAGAAACACTTTCGGATTTGTTATTGAATCAATTTGATAAATCTTGGACAGAATGGGCCCATACCAAAAATTTTAAAACCAAATTACAGGCACATGGCTCACCGGGAAATCTAATTGATTTGTATGCTTCTGCAGATATTCCAGAGTGCGAAACTTTTGGCTCGATGCCATTTGAAATTCCGGGATTTAGAAGAGAAAAAGAAGATATTAGAGAAGGGGATGCCGATCCTGTAATGTTGAAATTTTCTTCTTCGGCGGCTCATATTGCAGGGAAACCATTAGTGTCTTCGGAGACTTTTACTTGGTTGCGCGATCATTTTAAAACAGCTTTATCACAGTGTAAACCAGAAGCGGAGGAATTGCTTTTGAATGGAATCAACCATATTTTTCTTCATGGTTCGACTTATTCGCCAGAGAGAGCAGCTTGGCCGGGATGGAAATTTTATGCCTCTGTAAATTTTAATGCCACGAATACCATTTGGGAAGATGCTCCGGACTTGTTCTCTTATATTGCTAGATGTCAGTCAATGTTGCAACAAGGAAAATCAGATAACGAGAACTTACTGTATTGGCCTATTTATGATACGTGGAATGACTACCACAATGGAGAATTGTTTTTTCAATTTAAAATACATTCCCTTTCAGAATGGTTATACGGAACTTCATTCTATGACACGACGAAAAACCTAATGAAAAACGGTTATGGAGTCGATTTTATTTCAGATAATTTTATTACTCAGGCACACATCGAAAATGGGAAGATTGTATTGCCGGGAGGAATTTATAAATCATTGATCGTTCCCAATTGTGATCAAATGCCATTGGCTACTTTGCAAAAACTGATTGCCTTGAAAAAAGCTGGGGGAGCCATTATTTTTGAAGGACTTCCGAAATCGGTGCCTGGTTTTCATGAATATAAAAAACAAGACCAGCAATTGGCAAAATTAATTAGTGACAACAAAGCAATAATTTCTCCGGTTTCCAATTTATTTAAAGCTTTAGAAGGAGCTCAAGTCTTTCCGGAAACATTGGTGACTTCCGGTTTGAAATTTATCCGACGAGCTGTAGAGGGGGAAAAAATATACTATTTAGTCAATCATACTTCGAAAGCAATAGATGGATTTGTTCCGTTACAAATAGGCAATAAAGAAGTCGTTATTTTTGATCCGTTAACCAAGAATTTTGGGAATGCAGAAGTGAAAAAGACAGATGACATCACTTTTGTAAAATTACAGATAGAACCGGGACAGTCGTTTATTCTTAAAACAGAACAAACGACTTCGGAACAACCGTGGAATTATTATGAAAAAACAGGGGAACCTATTGTTTTAAAGGGAGAATGGCAAATAGCTTTTGATAAAGGTGGTCCTCAATTGCCAGCAAAAGCGAAGATGACCAACTTGGAATCTTGGACAACATTAAACAAGGATGCGGAAGCCTTTTCGGGTTCGGCAACTTATACGTTAGCGTTTGAGAATCCCGGGATTGAGGCCGATAATTGGAGTTTAAATCTTGGTGATGTTAGAGAAAGTGCCAAAGTATGGTTGAATGGTACATTTATTGGGGATGCCTGGTCTGTTCCTTTTACCATTAATCTTGGGAAATTGAAAGAAGGTAAAAATATTTTGGATGTACAGGTAACCAATTTAGCAGCTAACAGAGTTAGAGATTTGGAAATGAAAGGTCAGGAATGGAAGATATTTTATGAAATCAATATGGTTGACAAAGACTATAATAAATTTGACGCCACCAAATGGAATCCAACACCCTCAGGATTGTTAGGGCCTGTAACCATTACACCATTACAACAAAAAAACGAATAAAAACAAAGTAGTATCAAAATGAAGAAATCATTTTTATTTTTAGCGGTTAGCCTTGTATGCTCAGGCACTTTAATGGCACAAGAGGCATTCGACAGAAAATTGGTCTTGAAACAAATGGAATCTGCCAATGGCTATTTCATGGATAAATGGCCTGACACAGGAAAAACAATTGTTACCAATAAAGAACGACCAAGTAATATTTGGACACGAGGGGTGTATTATGAAGGGTTAATGGCATTACACGAAATTGACCCAAAAGAAACCTATTATAATTATGCTTATTCGTGGTCTGAGTTTCACAAATGGAGCTTTAGAAACGGAAGTGCTAACCGTAATGCCGACGATTATTGTGCAGCACAAACCTATATTGATTTGTACAATTTAGAGCCGGATTCCAAAAAATTAAAAAGTACTAGAGCTACATTGAATATGCTCTTGAATACGCCTCAACTCGACGATTGGTCTTGGATTGATGCCATCCAGATGGGAATACCTGTTTTTGCCAAAATGGGTGTTTTGGAAAAAGACAATCGTTATTTTGAGAAAATGTATGCCATGTATATGTATTCCAGAAACCAACATGGTGATCATGGATTATACAATCCAAAAGATGGTTTGTGGTGGCGTGATGCCGATTTTGATCCGCCTTACAAAGAACCAAATGGAGAGGATTGTTACTGGAGTCGTGGAAACGGTTGGGTTATTGCGGCTTTGGCAAAAGTGCTAACTATAATCCCTGAAAATGCGCCCCATAGAGCGCAATATGTAAGCGATTTAAAAGCCATGGCTGCCGCTTTGGTTCCGATTCAAAGAGCCGATGGTTTTTGGAATGTGAGTTTGCATGATCCAAGTAATTATGGAGGAAAGGAAGCTTCGGGTACTGCGCTATTCGTTTACGGAATTGCGTATGGTATCAACAGTGGTCTTTTGAAAAAAGAAGTGTATTTACCTGTTGTTCAAAAGGCATGGAAAGCATTAACAACAGAAAGTTTACATGAAAACGGATTTTTGGGCTACTTGCAATCTACCGGAAAAGAACCCAAAGATGGGCAGCCATTATCTTATGAAAGAATCCCTGATTTTGAAGACTACGGTTTAGGCTGTTTCTTATTGGCAGGTTCTGAAATTTATAAAATGAAATAATGTTGAAATTATTAAAAGTGGATAAAAAAATATTTTTTGGCTTGCTATTGTTTTTCGGCGTAACCATTTTTGGGTTTGCCCAAAATAAAGAAATAAAATTATGGAACAAAGTTCCTGGAGCCAAAAGTGATGATACCTATAAAGAAGAATTTAGGGTAGACGCTAATGGAACCATTTCAGGAATTAGAAAGGTGACAGAGCCTACTTTGAAAATATTTCTGGCAGCCAATACTTCTTCAAAAAATGCAGCGGTAATTATTTGCCCAGGTGGTGGATATACTGTGTTGTCACATGAAAAAGAAGGGGATAAAGTAGCGCAATGGTTCCAATCTATTGGCGTTTCCGCTTTTGTTTTAAAATACAGATTACCAAGTGATGTAATCATGGAAGATAAGACCGTGGGGCCGTTGCAGGATGCACAAGAAGCGGTACGTGTTTTACGCAGAAATGCTGCTGAATGGAATCTTGATCCAGCCAAAATTGGTGTGATTGGGTTTTCTGCAGGAGGACATTTGGCTTCTACTTTGTCGACGCATTATAATGACGTTGTGTATAAATCTAAAGACAATGTAAGTGCCCGTCCTGATTTTTCCATCCTGATTTATCCTGTTATTTCTATGGAAGACGGCATTACACATAAAGGTTCAAAAGAAAGTTTATTGGGTAAAAATTCCAGTAGCGATTTGATTGTTAAATATTCGAATGAAAAACAAATTAACGAAAATACGCCTAAAACCTTTTTGGCACATGCTACTGATGATGGAGCGGTTCCAGTAGAAAACAGTATCAATTATTATCTGGCATTAAAACAAAATAAAGTACCTGCCGAAATGCATTTGTATGAGCATGGCGGACACGGCTTTGGTTTAGGCGTCAAAGGGACGAATAAAAATTGGCCGGAAGCCTGCGAAAAATGGTTAATTGCCAATAAAATAATTCCAGAACCAGAAGCGTATATGTTTTCTTATTTTAAAGGAAATGGAGAAGATGGTTTGCATTTGGCCTACAGTGAGGATGGAATGAGATGGACTTCTTTGAAAAATGACACCTCATTTTTAACTCCAGAAGTGGGTAAAGACAAATTGATGCGTGATCCTTGTGTCATCAAAGGGGGAGATGGTTTGTATCATATGGTATGGACGGTGAGTTGGACTGATAAAGGAATTGGGTATGCTTCTTCAAAAGATTTGATTCATTGGTCTAAACAAGAATTTATTCCCGTTATGGCAAATGAAGCAGCACGAAATACTTGGGCGCCCGAAATCACTTTTGATGAAAAAAATAACCAGTACATGATTTATTGGGCTTCGACTGTTGAAGGAAAATTTACGGAAACGCAAACGGAAGAAGAAAAAGGATACAACCACCGAATCTATTATACGTTGACGAAAGATTTCAAAACTTTCTCTCCTACAAAATTATTGTATGAGCCCGGTTTTAATGTGATTGACGCTACCATTCTAAAACAAGACAAAGGTTTTATCATGTTCTTGAAGGATGAAACGCGTACTCCAACCCAGAAGAATCTCAAAATTGCCTATAGTGAAAAACTGGAAGGACCTTACACGAAAGCGAGTGCGCCGATTACAGGGAATTATTGGGCAGAAGGACCAACAGCAATCCAAATAAACGGAAAATGGGTGGTGTATTTTGATAAATACAGAGACCATAAATACGGTGCTGTAAAACAAACCGATAAGGGTTGGGAAGATATCTCAGAACAAATCAGTTTTCCACAAGGGACACGACACGGAACCGTTTTTAAAGTACCGACTGATTTATTGGAAAATTTAAAAATGTTTAAGGAATAACTATTCCGAAATTTTTAAAATACCATTTTTAATTTAAAATTCTAAAGGCGATGAAAACTAATTATTTTACAGCACTAATTTTTTTGTTTTCAATAACAATTTGGTCGCAAGAAGTTGCTAAAGAAGATTATGAAAATAATGGTTTGAAAGGCGATTTGAGAGTACATGATCCAGTTATGATAAAAGCCGGAGATTCCTATTATGTTTTTGGAACCGGAATTGCTGCTAAAAAATCTACGGACAAAATTACTTGGAAAAATGATAAAGGAGTTTTTCCAAAAGGAGCAGTTTTAGATTGGTGGAAAAAGGATATACCGGAACAAAAAGGTGTCCTTTGGGCTCCGGATATTCATTTTAGAAACGGAAAATACCATATGTATTATTCCGTTTCAGCTTGGATGAATTTTAATTCCAGTATCGGCTATGCTACCAATGTTACTTTAGACAAAAACAACCCAGACTATAAATGGGAAGATCATGGACAAGTGATTAGTTTCAAAAATGGAGGTGAAGGTGTCAATGTTATCGATCCCAATGTCTTTGTAAACAGTGACGGACGTGTTTGGCTTTTGTACGGTTCCTATCAGCAAGGATTAAGATTAGTTGAGTTAAACTCCAAAACCGGAAAGTTGTTGGATGAAAAAAATCCGCAATTGATAAAGTTGACGTCCCATTTAGGCGAAGGTGTTTTTCTAATTAAAGGACCTGAGTATTATTATATTTTTGCTTCAAGAGGGATTTGTTGTAAGGGGAATGACAGTAATTATCAAATCGTTATGGGGAGATCAAAAACTGTTGAAGGACCTTATTTGAATAAAGAAGGAGAAAGTTGGGTCGAAGATCATTATTCGCTTTTTTTAGCTGGGGACGAACAAGAACCTGGACGTGGTCATAACGGTTTTTTTGAAGAAAACAACACTACTTATATCGTTTATCATGCTTATACCCGTTCGGCAGAAGGTAAATCACTGTTGAATATAAAACCGCTATACATGACAACTGATCAATGGCCTTCCATTGAACCAACTTCTACTTTGTTTCCAATGGATAAATTTCAAAAAAAGGTGTTTATTGGGAAGTAAAAGAGTTGTACGACTACTATTTCAAAACCGCTGTTTCCGAAAAGTTATGGAGTTAAATTAAGAAACTGTCTCAAAATTTAATGATATTCGCATTCAAGAATAAATCAAGACAGTAATCCATCTTAAAATGAGCGGCATCTACATCCATATTCCTTTTTGCAAGCAAGCTTGTCATTACTGCGACTTTCATTTTTCGACTTCAATGAAAAAGAAAGAGGAAATGGTTTTGGCTTTGGCCAAAGAAATCCAAATGCGCAAAAGTGAGTTTGCCAATGAAACGATTGAAACCATTTATTTTGGTGGAGGTACCCCAAGTGTATTGTCAACGGAAGAAATAAAATTATTGATTGATGCAGTTTATGAAAACTATAAAGTTGTAGAAAACCCAGAAATTACTCTCGAAGCCAATCCGGATGATTTATCGAGCGAACGAATTATCGAATTGTCAAATACGCCAATCAACCGCTTATCCATCGGAATCCAATCTTTTTTTGAAGAAGATTTGATGATGATGAATCGAGCACATAATTCGGCGGAAGCCCAAAAAAGTTTGCAAGAAGCGACTCAGTATTTTGAAAATATTTCCATTGATTTAATCTATGGAATTCCAGGAATGGGTAATAAAAAATGGCGACAAAATATTGAAACCGCTTTGTCCTTTGGTGTACCGCATATTTCGAGTTATGCCTTAACGGTTGAACCCAAAACGGCTTTGAACAAACTCATTCAAGCCGGGAAAATAGCCGCACCAAAAGACGAAGTGGCTCAGGAACATTTTGCTATTTTGGTGGAAACCTTAGAGAAAAACGGATTCATTCATTATGAGTTGTCCAATTTTGGAAAAGAAAACTATTTCTCCAAGAACAATTCGGCGTATTGGTTGGGTAAAAAATACATCGGTATTGGTCCTTCGGCACATAGTTATGATGGGATTTCCCGTAGTTGGAACATCGCCAATAATACCCATTATATAAAATCAATTCAAGAAGATAAAATTCCAAATGAAGTCGAAATACTCACTGTTGCCGACCGATACAATGAATATATCATGACGGGTTTGCGAACGATTTGGGGTGTTTCACTAGATCGAATTGCTGCCGAATTTGGTCCAGGATATTTGGGATATCTCAATAAACAAAGTGAAAAACACATTCAAAATGATGTATTGGAAATCGTCACTTCGAGTGATTCCGTTTTTGGGCGGAATCGTATCGAGAAGATTCTGAAAACTACTCCAAAAGGAAAGTTTTTGACGGATGGAATTGCAAGTGATTTGTTTTACTTAAATTTGGTGTAATGTTTAACCGCAAAGAACACAAAGAAGGCGCAATGACCACAAAGCTTTGTGAACTTAGCGTAAAACTTCGTGCCCTTTGTGGTAAAAACTATGATAGCAACAATAAACAACTTTCAAGTCGATTTATCACAACCCATCGATATTTCGATTCCATTAAGCAATACCAATGAAAATCCGATTGCGTGGTATCTCGATAAACCTCAAATTGAACCGGTAGTTTTTGGAGATTGGATTGGTAAGGTTTCTGAAGGGAAATCTGCGACTAATTTTAATACTATCGTTTTTAATCCGCACGCTCATGGGACACACACCGAGTGTTTAGGACATATCACCAAAGAATTTTACAGCATTAATCAATGTCTGAAACAGTTCTTTTTTTTGGCTGAACTGATTTCAGTCGAACCAGAACTGCAGAATGGCGATTTGGTGATTACTTTAGACAAAATCTCGATTGCGCTCGATGTGACATTGAAGCTTGGTAGCCCAAAAGAAGCCTTAATCATTCGCACACTTCCTAATTTAGCGGCTAAAAAACATAAAAAATATTCGCACACCAATCCGCCCTATTTGTCTGAAGCCGCAGCACGTTTCATTCGCGAAAGCGGAATTCAACATCTATTGATTGATTTGCCCAGTGTCGATAAAGAGCACGATGAAGGAAAATTATTGGCACACAAGGCGTTTTGGAACGTAACCGATGTGAATCATCTCAATAACGATTCGCGATTAAACAGTACGATTACCGAGATGGTTTTTGTAGCTGACGACGTTCCGGACGGTAGTTATTTATTGAATCTACAAATCGCTTCCTTCGAAAACGATGCGAGTCCGAGCAAACCGGTTTTATATGCAATTCAATGAAAAAAATCATTCAATTAGAAGAATTGGGATTGTTCCTTTTGGGGATATTTCTTTTTAGCCAACTCAATTATGCTTGGTGGTGGTTTTTAGTTTTGCTACTTGCACCCGATTTTTCGATGATTGGGTATGCCGTAAACAACAAAACAGGCGCTTTTTTGTATAACTTGTTTCATCATCGGGGACTTGCCATCGCCGTTTATCTTTTGGGAATTTATTTGTCCAATTCGGTTCTTCAACTTATGGGTGTTATTTTATTGGCTCATGCTTCGATGGATCGAATGTTTGGCTATGGATTGAAATACGAAAAAGGATTTAAGTATACCCATTTGGGAGAAATTGGAAAAACAAGCATAAAATGAACTTAGAAACGTACTACGAATATTGTATTTCTAAAAAAGGGGTGACCGAACATTTTCCTTTTGACCAAGATACGTTGGTGTTTAAAGTCGGAGGAAAAATGTTTGCACTGTCGTCATTACGGCAATGGGAAAAGGGAACGCCTTCGGTTAATTTAAAATGCGATCCGGAGCGTGCACAGGAATTGCGTGCCCAATACGACGATGTCAAACCCGGGTTTCACATGAGCAAAATTCATTGGAATACCGTTGCCATAAATCAATCGGTTCCGGATAATCTTATCAAAGAATGGATAGATCATTCGTATGAATTGGTTTTTAAAAGTTTAACTAAAAAACAGCAAAACGAAATCACGGAATTGCCAAATTAGGTATTACTTTTGCCGTGAAAATCAGACGGGTATTTTAAATTAAAGCTTTAATCCAACACATAATGAAAGATCAAATTAAAAAGTTTTTAAACGAGGAACAAGATCCTAAAGCCATAGATAAAATCACTTCAAAGTTGCGTGATCTTTTGATGAAGAATGAGGAGATTGGATACATTGGCGTACAAAAAAAACCGGCACTGACTGTTTTTCCGGACAGTATCGTAATGACCAACAAAAGAATCATCATCTGCCAACCTAAAAATTTGGGGCTTTCCATGGATTTTACCGATTATACTTGGGATGATATTGAAGCGGTTTTTGTGAAAGAAAATATATTGGGATCTGTTTTTTCTTTTTCGACCAAAACCGATATGCAAGTTTCCATCGACTATATTCCGAAAACACAGGCCAGAAAGATGTATACTTTTGCCAAGGAACAAATCGATATTTTGAAAACGGGAATTGTTACGACTGCAATCGTAGATGAAACAGTTATCGCAGAATCAATTGCTCAAGAAGAAATCGTTGAAGAAATGGAAACGGAAGAAGTGACCAATTATGCCGAAATAATGCCTGTTGCAAATACTAATTCAAATTTTGAGCAGCAATCTTACCAAGAAGTATCCACTTCTAAAGATAAATTGTTGAGTGAATTATCGCAGGACGAACTGTTCGAAAAATTACAGAACTACAAGAAACTACTTGATAACGGATTGATTTTGCAGGGAGAATACGATGCTCTAAAAAAAGAAATTTTGAGTTATATGTAGTATTTTCAGGATTAGATGCAAGTAAAGCGCTGTTTGTCATGAACAGCGCTTTTTTTGTGTCTGAAGATGACAAAATTTAAAATCTGATACTTCTATTAATTAAGTTTTATCCTAAAAATAGATATTAAAGTAAGGTTAAGAGTTCTGTTTAAAAAGGTCCGATTGGTAACAATAAGTTGTTTTTTTAGTCAGTTTAGATTTACATGTTGAATCTAGCTTTGCATCAAAAATTAAATTAAAACAACGATGAAAAAAAATTATTTAGTACTATTTCTTTTTTTAGTAACCCTGATGGGATATGCGCAAAAAGGAATTGTCTCAGGAAAAATTTTAGACGCAGCAGATAAATTTCCTTTGCCAGGTGCAATGATTCAAATTACGGGTCAAAACAAATACACTATTTCAGATAGTAATGGTAGATATGAATTTTTAAATGTAACTCCAGGTTCTTATGAAATTGAAATTAGTTACATTGGATATAGCCGAGCCGTTGATAATGTTACCATTGTAGGAGGGAAAAATGCAGTAGTAAATTTCAATCTTAAAACTGCAGGAACGGAATTAAACGAAGTAGTAGTTGGAGATGTTTTAAAAGGACAAGCAAAAGCATTGAATCAACAAAAAACAAATAGAAATATAGGTAATATAATTTCTTCGGATCAAGTAGGTCGTTTTCCAGATGCAAATGTTGGTGATGCTTTGAAAAGAGTTCCTGGAATTACAATGCAAAATGACCAAGGAGAAGCTAGAAATATCATCATTAGAGGTTTAGCACCTTCATTGAACTCTGTAACTTTAAACGGTGACCGAATTCCATCGGCTGAAGGAGACAATAGAAACGTACAAATGGACTTAATTCCATCGGATATGATTTCGACAATCGAGGTGAATAAAACCTTGACACCTGATATGGATGCCGATGCCATTGGTGGTTCGGTAAATTTAGTAACTAGAGCTACTCCAAATAGAGAAAGAATTTCGGCTACTTTAGCTGGAGGTTATTTGCCTATACGCGATAAAGCCTCTTATACTGCAGGGTTGGTTTATGGAAATCGTTTTTTAGACAGCAAATTAGGAATGGTAGTAAGCGGTTCTTACAACAACAACGATTACGGTTCAGATAATATTGAAAACGTTTGGTCAAAAGACGAATTTGGGAATGATTATTTGAGTAAAGCAGAAATCAGACTGTACGATGTACAACGTATCCGTAGAAGTGCAGCTGTAGCATTAGATTATAAATTTGATGACAACAATACTATTTTTGCTAATGCCATGTACAACTGGAGAGATGATAGAGAGAATCGCTACCGAGTAACGTATGATAATATCGAACCAATTTATGCTGGCGAAAGTATTACAGGATATACTGCTAGAGTAAAACGCCAAACTAAAGGTGGTGTTGATAATGACCGTAATAAAAACAGAAGATTAGAAGACCAACGCGTGCAAAACTATGCTTTGCGTGGAGAGCATTTACTTAGTTCTGAATTGGATTTGGATTGGTCAGTTAATTATTCAACAGCAAGAGAATACCGTCCGGGTGAGCGTTATGTAGAATACCGTCAAAAAGGGGTAGCAGCAACTCAAGATTTGTCTGATGAAAGATTGCCATTGTTAACTACAACTGGAGAAGCTTTGGATAAATTCAAATTTGATTCGGTTACCGAAAATACTAATGATACTGATGAAAGTGAATTAGGAGCGAAGGTTAATATTCGTTTTCCATTTTCTATTATTCCTTCCCAAAAAGGACGTATTAGAACAGGTCTTCGTATGAGATTAAAAGAGAAATCAAGAAATAACAACTTCTTTTCTTATGATCCAATAAACAATGATATGGCTACTTTGGCTACTGTTCCTGCACAATCTTTCGATGGAAATGGTTTTAACCCTGGAAGTAAATATGTGGGAGGAACTTTTGCTTCGGCAGCTTTCTTAGGAGGTTTGGATTTAAATAATACGACATTGTTTGACGGTCAAAGTGAACCATCTGAATTTTTATCAGTAAACTACAATGCTAAAGAAAATATTTTTGCTGCTTACGTAAGATGGGATCAAGATTTCAACGATAAGTTATCGATGATTTTTGGTTTCCGTGTAGAGAATACGCGTATTGATTACACCGGAAATCGTGTGTTAGATGAGTCTGAATTGGAAACCAAAATTAGTAATGATAACTCCTATACTAATGTGATGCCAGGTATTTCGTTTAAGTATAATGCTACTGAAAACTTAATTGTAAGAGCAGCGGCTACTACAGCATTGGCACGTCCTAATTATTATGACTTAGCGCCTTATGTAAACAATGTTGCTTCTGATAGAGAAATTTCTGCAGGTAATCCTGACTTGAAAGCAACGTATTCTTATAACTATGATTTGATGGTAGAGAATTATTTCAAATCAGTAGGATTGATTTCTGGAGGAGCTTTCTACAAAAACTTAAATGATTTTGTTTACAAATACAGTACAAATCAATTTTCGAATGCTGATTTTGCTGCTAATTTTCCAAACCAAATCAACCCAATCCCTGTTGGAGAAGAATGGAAATTTGTACAATCTAAAAATGGAGATAAGGTAGATGTATATGGTTTTGAAGTAGCCTTACAACGTCAATTGGATTTCTTGCCAGGGAAATTCTTAAAAGGTTTCGGAGTGTATTTGAATTATACGTTTACCAAATCAAAAGCGAAAGGAATTGCTGATGAAGACGGAAATGAAAGAAAAAATGTAACACTTCCAGGAACGGCTCCACACATGTTTAATGGGTCTTTGTCATGGGAAAACAAACGTTTCTCTGCTAGAGTCTCTACTAATTTTACAGCAGATTATATCGATGTTTTAGGTGCTGATGCTTCTGAAGATAGTTATTATGACAAACAATTTTTTGTAGATGCGAATGCGGCTTTCAAGATTACAAGAAATTTGCGTCTTTTTGCTGAAGCAAACAACATTACAAATCAACCATTGCGTTACTACCAAGGAGTAAAAGCGCATACACAACAACTTGAATATTACCAAGGACGTTACAATTTTGGATTGAAATTTGACTTTTAATAAAAACATATAAATAGAAATGAAGTTGACAGGATATAACTATCCTGTCACTTTTTCGTTTACAAAATATGAGAAATAAAATATACAGCCTATTCTTTTTACTCCTATCAATAGGAGGAACAGCACAGCAAAAAGAAGAAATAGAATTGTCAGGATATCAAGGCGGATACATTCCCGAATTACAAACACTAAGCAAGAGTTTGAATTTCCTATTGATGGGGGATTTTGGTCGTTACGGACAGTTCTACCAAAAAAAAGTAGCCCTTCAAATGGGAAAAGCAGCGGCTACCATCGAATCTGATTTTGTGGTTGCTGTAGGAGATAATTTTTATCCTAATGGCGTGCAAAGCACTCAGGATTATTCGTGGATAGCTTCTTTTGAACAGGTTTACACGGATTATAGTTTACAAAATCCGTGGTATGTGGCATTGGGAAATCATGATTATCGGGGAAATATTCAAGCAGAGATAGATTATTCAAAATTGAGTCGCCGTTGGCACATGCCTGCTACTTATTTTTCTAAAACATTCGAATTAAAAGATGGAAATAAAGTATTAATGTTGGTGATGGATACTTCACCATTTATCGATAGTTATTACAAAAAGAGTTCGGATATGTATGAGAATTTAATAGTGCAAGATACCACTGCGCAAAAGAAATGGATAGAAAAAGAATTGGCCACTACAGACGAAACCATCAAATGGAAAATCGTCGTTGGGCATCATCCCTTATACAGCGGTGGAAAACGAAAAGACAATGTTGATACTAAAAGTTTTGAAAATAAGTTCGCTGATTTATTCGATAAATACAAAGTAGATGCTTATTTCTGCGGTCACGAACATGATTTGCAAATCATAAAACCCGAAGGACGTTATACGACGCAGTTTCTTTCCGGTTCAGCTTGTGAAGTGCGACCATCAGGAAGTAGAGAAGGAACATTGTTTGTTGCTGAAACTGCCGGTTTTATGACTTTTGCATTAAATAATGCCAGTTTGCTGGCGCAGGTAGTAGATGCAAACGGAAAAGTGATTTATACAACTACAATTCAAAAAAAGAAATAAAATGAAAAAGAAATATATAGCCATTGCTTTTTTGGGACTTACATTGGCCTCTTGCAGTGATAAATTGGCTCCTGTTCGTAAAGACGCCATAAAACCAATCACAGTAACGCAACAATTGCCTCATGACACCGATGATCCCGCAATTTGGATTCATCCAACGGATGCGACT
Organism: Flavobacterium sp.; assembly: GCA_023259675.1. Taxonomy (GTDB): domain Bacteria; phylum Bacteroidota; class Bacteroidia; order Flavobacteriales; family Flavobacteriaceae; genus Flavobacterium. The sequence goes on along the minus strand of JALRGT010000003.1, from coordinate 5,688 downwards.
AAAAGCATCATCATTGGTACCGATAAAGATACCGATGGGGGTTTGTATGCTTTTGATTTGAATGGAAAAATCATCAAGAAATCGATTCCATTACAAAGACCCAACAATGTCGATATTGGGTATGGATTAATGGTAAATGGAGAAAAAGTTGCTATTGCCGTAACTACCGAAAGAGAAACCAACAGCATCCGTATTTTTAGCCTGCCTGATTTGAAACCCATTGATAATGGCGGAATTCCTGTTTTTGAAGGAGAAGAAATGCGCGGACCGATGGGAATTGCATTGTATACTCGTCCAAGTGATCATAAAATTTTTGCTGTGGTAGGCAGAAAAAACGGTCCTTCCGGAAGTTATTTGTGGCAGTACGAATTGGAAGATGCGGGTAATGGAAATGTTGGCGGAAAACTAGTGCGTAAATTTGGAACCTATAGCGGAAAAAAAGAAATTGAAGCCATTGCGGTAGATAACGAATTTGGAACTCTTTTCTATTGCGATGAGCAATTCGGAATCAGAAAATACAACGCTGACCCAGCCACTAAAAACGATACCGAATTGGCACTTTTTGGTCAAGGAGATTTCAAATCGGATAATGAAGGGATTGCGATTTACAAAAAATCGGCGACCGAAGGTTATATTTTGGTTTCAAACCAACAAGCGAATACCTTTATGGTCTATCCGAGGGAAGGAGCAAACGGAAATCCAAACGAATTCCCATTGCTAGCCGAAGTTCCCACAGCGACCATAGAATGTGATGGTGCCGATGTAACGAATGTCAATTTAGGCGGTGCTTATAAAAACGGACTTTTTGTAGCGATGAGCAACGGAAAGACTTTTCATTTTTACAGTTGGGATAGCATTCAGCAATTGATTGATACAGCTAAAAAGTAATGCAATAGAAAAGGGCTTTAGTCCAAATCTACATTAAGATTAGGCTAAAGCCTTTTTTATTTTGCTTCTCCAAATTCCAATAGGGTCATGTTAAGGATTCGTCAGTTCGAGGTAGAATTCTTTCAACTAAAAAAAGCAATACAAAATGACGTGATTATTGTCAGGCTGAGCTTGTCGAAGCCCTTTCTAATAGAAACGTCAATGGTAGTGTTTTATTAAAAATGCGACAGCTTTTTTAATACAATGTATCGAGAACGCAAATATTTACAGGCTTCTCGATACAATTTTTACAAGTAAAGCTATCGCATTACTTGTAAAAACCACTCGAAGTGACGCTAAAGTACGCTTCACTTAATAACATTACCAGAAAGATATTAGGTTTTAAGAATTAAAAGCGAAGCAGTATACAAAACTAGATACTGCTTCGCTTTTTTATGTCCAATAATTTAAACTTTCGGAGAACCGGTCAAAATTTCATCATTGGCAAAATCCGAGAATTTCTCGAAATTGGCTTTGAATTTTTGTGCCAATTCCATCGCTTTCCGGTCGTATAATTCGGGATCTTTCCAAGTGTTTTTTGGATTCAAAATTTCACTTGGCACTTCTGGGCAACTTTGTGGAATGGCAATTCCGAATACCTCATGGTTTTTATATGGCACATCGTCCAATTGACCGTTTAAGGCAGCAGTAACCATGGCTCGGGTGTATTTCAGTTTCATGCGGCTTCCGGTTCCATAAGAACCTCCAGTCCATCCGGTATTGATGAGCCAAACTTTTACATGGGCTTCTTGAATTTTTTTACTCAACATTTTGGCATATCGGGCAGGGTGCAGTGGCATGAACGGTGCGCCAAAACAAGCCGAGAAATTCGGTTGTGGTTCTTTGATTCCTTCTTCGGTTCCGGCAACTTTTGCGGTGTAACCCGAGATAAAATGATAGGCAGCCTGTCCCGGAGTCAGTTTGGAAATGGGAGGCAAAATTCCAAAAGAATCCGCGGTCAGGAAAAAGATATTTTTTGGATTTTTGCCTATAGAATTGGGCTGAATGGTATCGATATGGTAAATAGGATAACTCACTCGGGTATTGGGAGTGATGGATACATCCGAATAATCGATCTCATTGGTGCCTTTTTTTACAATTATATTTTCCAGTAGCGCTCCTTTTCGGATGGCTTTAAAAATTTCGGGTTCGTTTTCTTCGGAGAGGTTGATTACTTTGGCATAGCAGCCGCCTTCAAAATTAAAAATCGTGTTTTCTTTGGTCCAACCGTGTTCGTCATCACCAATTAATTTTCTTAAAGGGTCGGCAGAAAGCGTGGTTTTCCCCGTACCGGATAATCCGAAGAAAATAGCGGTGTCATCCGCATCGCCCACATTGGCACTGCAATGCATCGGCAACGTATTTTTAAATAGGGGCAGTATAAAATTTAAGGCCGAGAAAACCCCTTTCTTCATTTCGCCCGTATAACCGGTACCGCCAATAAGGATGACTTTTTTGGTAAAATTTAAAATCGCAAAATTCCCTTGTCTTGTTCCGTCTGTTTTTGGATTGGCCAAAAAGCTGGGTACGCAAATCAACGTCCATTCCGGTAAAAAGTTTTCGAGTTCTTCCGGTTTGGGTCTCAAAAACATATTGTGGCAAAACAAATTAGCCCAAGGCGTTTCGGTTATCACCCGAATATTGAGTCTGTAGTTGGGGTCTGCACATACATAAGAGTCTCTAACGTAAATTTCTTTATCAGAAATGTACTGGGTGACTTTTTGGTACAAAGTATCAAAATTTTTAGGTTCGAAAGGGATATTGATGTCACCCCACCAAACTTCATCTTTGGTGATTTCATCTTTGACGATAAAACGGTCTTGAGGAGAACGACCCGTAAAAGTTCCGGTATTTATGGCCAATGCACCATTGGATACTTCAATTCCTTGGTGGAGTTTAATCGTTTTCTCATGCAATTCCCCAGCGGATAATTGATAATGAATAGCAGCATTTTCAATTCCGATTGCATGTAGTGAATACGATATTTTGGCAGTGGTATCGTTATTCATGGGGTAGTTTTTTTTTCTTTATATAAAGATAAAATTTATATTTTGGATACCCTTTGAATTGTTGGTTTTTATGATTCTTTTTTACTTAAATAAACCCGTTGGGTGTAATTAGTTTTGATGATTGTTTTTCGTCAGTTCGAGTAATTTTCGATAGAAAATTGTATCGAGAACAAGAAAAATATCTTTAAAAACGGTTCTCGATACATTTTTTGTTCCGTTTTACTGCACAAAAAACACTCGAACTGACGTTTTTACTAATTGCACCCAACGGGTTTAAATAAATGAAATTACAGAGTGTTTTATTTGTTTACAAATAAAGGTGTTAATTCGTCTAAAAAATTGACTGTGTGTGACCTAGGTTACATTTGCATTTGTTTATGCGGAGTATCTTTGTTAAAGAAAGTTTAAAAAAAATAAATAAAGATATGACAACAACAGTAGTAATTGGGGGAAGTTTTGCTGGAATGACAGCCGCTCTCGAAATAAAAAGAAAAGGCAAAAAAGAACACAAGGTTGTCTTGATAGACAAATCACCTTTGTTTTTATTCATTCCATCACTTATTTGGGTTCCTTTCGGAAGACGAGAAATCAAGGATATTTCCTTCCGAAAAGAAGATGTGTTGACTAAAAAAGGAGTCGAGTTTGTACATGCAGAAGCCTTAAATGTAAACGCAAAAACGCAAACGGTTTACACGGAGAAAGGCGAGTTTAAATATGATAATTTAGTTGTTGCTACAGGTCCTAAGGTGAAATATGATGTAGCTCCGGGAGTAGAGGAATTTGCTCATTATGTTGGAACTCCAAATGGAGCGATGAAAATCAGAAAAGCACTGGAAGAATTCAAAAAAAATCCGGGTCCCATTGTCATCGGAGCGACCCAAAATGCCGGTTGTATGGGTGCGGCTTACGAATTTTTGTTCAATATCGAAAAATGGTTGCGCGAGCAAAATATTCGTAAGAAAGTTGATTTGTACTGGATCACACCAGAGGATTATTTAGGGCATTTTGGAATTGGCGGAATGCCGATGGGAGAAACGATGCTTAAAACCTTTATGAAAATGTTTCATATTCATTACAGAACCGAAGTTGGTGTTCAAGAAGTGAAAGAAAACCAAGTTATTTTGTCTTCAGGCGAAGTATTGCCCAGCGCTTTCACGATGCTGATGCCGCCTTTTGTTGGGGTCGATTTTGTTACCAACTCACCTGATTTAAAAGCGACGGCTGCCGGATACATTCCGGTGGGGGATGATTACAGACACCAAGATTATGCTAATATATGGGCTGCAGGAATTGCCATTGACGTAAAATTACCTTTTACGCCTAAATCAGTTCCTTTCTCTTCTCCCAAAACGGGGTATCCCTCTGATGAAACCGGCAAAATTGTTGCCGAAAATATTATCAGGGTGTCAAAAGGGGAAACCAAATTGATCAAAAAAGCTTGGGGAAGAATACCGGGACTTTGTGTTATGGACGCCGGCAAAAAAGAAGTCCTTATCCTGTCTACTTCCTTGTTCAAACCGCGTGCTTTTGCGATTATGATACCCAATGTATTCTATGATTTTAACAAAGTCTTACTGGAGAAATATTTTTTGTGGAAATCAAAAAAAGGATATGCCTTTTTACCCTAAATTCTCCCGATGGAGTTGCGTTAAAAGTAAAAACCCTTTCTGTGTTTGGTAACAGGAAAGGGTTTTTGCTTTTAATACTTTTATGCTTTTTTGGGAACTGCTTTAAATAATAAAATGCCCCAAGCCACTATCAATAACAGTCCGCCGATAGGAGTCACAAAACCAATGATTTTAAAATCAAATGGTGTGGCCGAATTCGTAGCCAATAAATAGATGGAACCCGAAAAGAAAAGCACCCCAAAGACAACCAAATTATAAATGATTTTTTTGGCTTTCTCTGCAAGCAAGGCTGTTGTCCCAATGAAAAACAAAAACAAGGCATGGTACATTTGATAACGCACACCAGTTTCAAAAGTAATTAGTTGTTCTGGAGACAATACGGCTTTTAAAGCATGGGCTCCAAAAGCACCCAAAATGATAGCCACCATTCCCAGAAGAGCAGCCGTTGCAATTATTTTTTTATCCATTTTATATCGGTTTAAGTTCTATGCAAAAGTATTCGAAAGGAGAGTAAACCAAAAAGTTTTTCATGGATAGTTTGCCGATTGGTTTCATAAAGTTTTGTTAGAAAAGTAAGTTGTCATTTTATTTATTTAATGAAAGGCAAATACATGCGTTTTTTTACCGCAAATTCGCAAATTTTCATAAAAACACTTGAAATATAAATAAATCGCTTACAGCAGAATCAGCACTGATTAGTTTAATTAAAATCAGAAGATTTAGATTTAAAAAAAATTTGCGAATTTGCGGTTCAATTTATTTCGAATAATACTATTATGACCGAATTAGATATAATTGCAGATAACGTCAGTTCGAGTGTTTTTTGCGTAATGAAATGGAGTAAAACTTCTCGATACGCTTCGCTACTCGAAGTGACGTGTATCGAGAACCTTTTTTAATGCGCTAGTCCTGTTCTCGATACAAATTTTCCGAAAAAGCGTTTCGCATTTTCTGAAAATTCACTCGAACTGACGAAAAATTATACCCAAAAACTAATTATACTCAACAGAATTATAAAATCCTTCAATCCTTTTTTGTTTTTATAAGATGTAGTGCAACCACCAAAAAAAAATCCGCGAATTTGCGGTTCAATTTATTTCGAATAATACTATTATGACCGAATT
>JALRGT010000039.1 GCA_023259675.1 Flavobacterium sp. | reverse complement strand
ATTAAAATCTTAATAATTTGATTAATAGTGGCATTTACCACACTCTAAACCTCCCATTTGTGCCGCAGTCAATTTATCAACTCCGTATTTCTTAGAAAGCTCTGCATGTATTTTAGTATAATACTCATTGCCTTCCATTTTTACGTCAGTTTTTCTATGACAATCAACACACCAGCCCATTGTTAAAGGAGCAAATTGTTTTTGAATCTCATAAGTCTCAACAGGACCATGACAAGTCTGACATTCAATTCCGGCAACAGAAACGTGTTGTGAGTGATTGAAATAAACAAAATCAGGTAAGTTATGAATACGAACCCATTTTACAGGCTGTGATTTTCCAGTATAAGACTGTGTGGTTTTATCCCAACCAACAGCAGTATATAATTTTTGGATTTGCTCATCATAAAAAGCTTTACTGTACTCTGGAGTAGCAGTCGTTTCAGCCACTTCAGATATATTTTTATGACAGTTCATACAAACATTCAATGATGGGATACCAGCATTTTTACTTACACGCGCTGCAGAGTGACAATATTTACAGTTGATCTCATTATCACCAGCATGTATTTTATGAGAATAATGAATTGGCTGAATTGGCTCATAGTTTTGATCAACACCTACTTGCATCAAATAACCATAAACAAAATAACCACTTGCCAACAATAAAAATATTGAAGTAACCAACACTAAAAATTGATTTTTAACAAAAGCTTTCCAAATAGAAACTCTTGGCTCTTTTGGCGCAACCTCAATACCATTAGCTTTAGCCACTTTAGTCAACACTTTATTAACCAAAAGCAACATAACAACCAACATAGCCATAACAAGCACCAAAGCACCCAATATCACCTCACTGGAAATACCCGCATCTTGCGAAGCACCAGCAACAGCACCAGCCGCAGCAACAGGAGCTTCCGCTTTAGGCTCTGACGTATAAGCCATTATATCATCTATATCTCCATCTGACAATTGAGGAAAAGAAGTCATTACAGCTTTATTGTTATCATTAAACAATTTTACAGCCGCAGCATCTCCTGATTTAATCATGTCAGAACTGTTACGAACCCATTTATAGATCCATGACATTTCGTGCTTGCCAGAAATCCCCCTTAAAGCAGGACCTGTTGACTTAGCATCTAATTTATGACATGCCGCACAGTTGGAATTAAAAAGTTCTTTACCCTTTACCGGGTCGCCACCTTGAGTAGCTGCAGGGGCTTCAGCTGCCGCTGCTGGAGCAGCATCTTGAGCAAATGAAGTTAAGGAAAAACTCAGTGCTAATGCAAAACTGAAAAACAATTTCCTTGAGATCGAATTATGGTTACCCACCTTTTTCATATAATTTAATGATTATCTAATAAAAATTGGCACGATTTTCCCATATATACATATAGAAAATTCCGTCCCTTTATTATAAACTTCGACAAAAATACGACTTATGAGCTATTCTCAAAACCTTAAGATAATCTTAAATTCAATTTATATTAATTCTAAATAATATAAATTTGAATCCTTGTTTTAATAAATACTATTTTTGCACAAAAACGTCCACATTATGAGAATTTTAAGAATTAATTTGATCCACTTTTACACCATTACGTTAGGTCTATTAGCTTATGAAATGAATGCTCAAGACCAAAACATTAACATTATTCAAGACCCAAAGTTTGAACAAATACTGAATGAAAAGCGAAAAATAAACAATTCTATAGCTGTAAATGAGCTGTATAAAATACAAGTGTTTAGCGGGAACAGCGAAAAAGCAAAAACAACATTAAATGAATGCAAAAGGGATTTTGAAGACTTAGATGCCACAATTGTATTCAACACTCCTAACTATAAAGTATGGATTGGAAATTTCAAAACCCGAATTGATGCTGAACGCAATTTAATCGAAATCAAAAAAAATTACCCTAATGCTCTTTTGATAAAGCCGCAAAAATAAATTCAACTAAAACAAATTTGTTATAATTAAAACACAAAAGCAACTCCATTACGAGTTGTTTTTTTTTGTTTAAGCAAGTTGAAAAACTGATATTCATTATTAATTAAATAAGTACTCGTCGGAGACTAGCACCATTTAACGTGGACAAACGAGATTCAGCAGAGGCAATACTATCATATTCATTATGCCTGTATTTTCTCTATCGACTCAAATACCAAATCTGTAGTATCGTTGTGGAGACATATCTAAGCTATTCGGAATTTAATATCGATTTAAGAATCTCCCAATAAATATTTCGTAAATTTAAGATGCCAAAAAAAACATCATTAGCATACAAATCAAACAATTAACTATTCCCCGATTCACTAAATGAAATAAATCATATATTAAAAAACCCCAACGATGAGGGCAACCTGATTTCAATAAAAAATAAGACTCCATTCACATTTAAATCTTATTATCATGAAAAGGACTAATTTATACGGGGTTTTGATTTGCACTGCAGCATTGCTAATAAATACATGCTGCAATGTAGAAACACTACCAATAGATCACTCAACAAGCACACCTCCTCCAACACATACAGTTCCCCCTAAAACGGAAACACCTGCAAATGCTCCAACGGCATTTGCAAGTGAGGATTTACAAGTAATATTACCTGTAAATGTAGTTTGGCTATCAGGAGCTTACTCAGATATCGGAACTATCGATAACTTTGTCTGGAAAAAAACATCTGGACCTTCTTCCTATATTATAGAAAATTCAAATTCCCTTAGAACAAAAGTAAGTAAGTTGGAAAAAGGGATTTATGAATTCGAACTAACTGTAACCAACAAGAGTGGTTTAACAGATAAAGACACAACTAGGGTAACCGTTGGTCAAATGTCCGCAAACCTAGCCGAAATCATTTTCAATAATATGTCTTGGACTTGTCCTTGGTATTGCCAAGTTGAAATTGAAAATATCTATAGTCACTTACCTTCCGGCAGCGTCTTTCGGATCTATATACAAAGGGATAACTCTACAAATTGGGAAGAGGTGGTGCATCAAAAATTGGGAGAAGATACACATGCCTATTCCTACATACTGAATAATGGCAATTTAATTATTTATCAATGGAACGATCCGGATCCGCGAGACACACCGAATATCAAAATTGTGTACTAAAGTGAAGCACGTTGATAAATCTTCACCCCCTAAAACACACAACAACTACATTTTGCGAAAAACACTTATAAATACCACAAAAGTCCCCCCCCTTATAAACTACCGAAAAGTGCAACTTTGCATAGAAATATGATCCACATATCATTTTAACCATAAAAACAAAAAATCCCGATTGCTCGGGATTTTCTTATAAATTATATATAGAAATTTTTACTTTAATTTCTTTTTGATAGCCACTTCATGGTAAGCTTCAATAACATCTCTTTCTTCGATATCATTAAATCCTTTGATTTGGATACCACAATCATATCCTTTAGCCACTTCTTTCACGTCGTCTTTGAAACGCTTCAATGCTATTAGCTCACCTTCATGAACCACTACACCATCACGAATCACCCTGATTTTAGCATTTCTGGTAATCTTACCATCCATAACCATCGAACCAGCGATAGAACCCACTTTAGAAATTTTGAATATCTCTCTAATTTCAGCAGTACCTAATACTTCTTCTTTCATTTCTGGCGCTAACATTCCTTCCATCGCATCTTTCAAGTCATCGATAGCAGCATAGATAATAGAGTAGTAACGGATATCGATTTCTTCCTTATCAGCCAATTGTCTTGCATTTCCAGCAGGACGAACATTAAATCCGATAATAATCGCATCAGAAGCAGAAGCCAACATAACGTCTGTTTCTGTAATCGCTCCAACACCTTTATGTATAATATTAATTTGAATTTCTTCAGTAGATAATTTAGAGAACGAATCAGATAATGCTTCCACAGAACCGTCCACATCTCCCTTAAGGATTACGTTCAATTCTTTAAATTGACCTAAAGCAATACGACGTCCAATTTCATCTAATGTAATATGTCGTTGTGTACGTACCGATTGTTCACGCATTAATTGAGAACGTTTAGAAGCAATTTGCTTGGCCTCTTTTTCATCTTCAAAAACATTGAATTTATCACCGGCAGTAGCCGCTCCATCCAAACCTAAAACCGATACCGGAGTTGAAGGACCTGCTTCAGTAACAACATTTCCTCTTTCATCATGCATCGCTTTGATTTTACCATGATGTTTACCCGCCAACATATAATCTCCAATATGAAGCGTTCCATGTTGTACTAATATAGTAGAAACATATCCTTTCCCTTTATCCAAGAAAGCTTCAACCACTGTTCCTTGAGCAGCTTTATTTGGATTAGATTTTAAATCTAAAACTTCCGCTTCTAACAATACCTTCTCCAATAATTCTTTTACACCTGTACCAATTTTTGCAGAGATATCTTGAGATTGGTATTTTCCTCCCCAATCTTCCACAAGTAAATTCATACTTGCTAGACGTTCTTTAATTTTTTCTGGATTCGCATTTGGCTTATCCACTTTATTAATTGCAAATATAATTGGCACGCCTGCTGCTTGAGCATGGCTAATTGCCTCTTTTGTTTGCGGCATGATATCATCATCAGCAGCAATTACAATAATGGCAATATCGGTAACTTGAGCTCCACGAGCACGCATCGCGGTAAACGCTTCGTGACCAGGTGTATCAAGGAATGCGATTTTTTGTCCATTATCTAAAGTAACTCCATAAGCACCAATGTGCTGTGTAATTCCCCCAGACTCTCCAGCGATAACATTTTCTTTACGAATATAATCCAGCAAAGATGTTTTACCGTGGTCAACGTGCCCCATTACAGTTACGATAGGCGCTCTGAAAACTAAATCTTCTTCTTTATCTTCAACTACTTCAATTGCTTCTTCAATATCAACAGTGATAAACTCAACTTCATAACCAAATTCATCAGCAACAATTGTTAATGTCTCAGCATCCAAACGTTGATTCATGGTTACCATGATTCCAAGTGACATACAAGTACCAATAACTTTTGTAATTGGTACATCCATCATGATGGCAATTTCACCAACGGTAACAAACTCAGTAACCTTAATAGTTTTACTTCCTTCGTCTAAAGCTCTTTGCTCGTCATCCGATTTTTGACGGTGCGTATCTCTTTTATCTCTTCTGTATTTAGCCGCTTTAGATTTACCACCTTTTTTACCTTGAAGTTTCTCCAAAGTTTCACGGATTTGGTTTTTTACTTCCTCTTCAGTAGGTTCCACTTTAGCAACAATCGCAGGTCTGTTTCCTTTTACGAAACCAGGTCTGGCACTTCTGTTAGCATTAAAACCTCCACCTCCTGTATTAGGAGTAATCTTGTTAGGATTCGGAGCACCCGGAGTTGCAGGTGGTCTAGGAGCACCCGGCTTAGGAGCAATCCTTTTACGTTTATTTTTATTAGCACCAGCTGCACCAGGAGTTCCCGGTTTATTAGGTGTTATTTTAGGTTCTTCTTTTTTCTTTTTAGGTTTATTAAATTGAGATAAATCAATTGTTTGACCCGTTAAAGTAGTTCCCGATAATTTTTGATATTGAGTTGTAATAGCTTCCTCGACAGGTGTCTCTTCTGTTTTAGGCACATCTGCCTTAACAACTGGCTTAGCCTCTTTTACAGTCTCTTTCACAATTTCTTTTTTAACTTCCTTTACTTCCTCTTTTACTTCGGGAGTAATTTTAGTTTTTTCAGAAACCGTAACTTCTTTAATAGGTTCTTTTTCTATTGGCTTGTCTGCAACAACTTCAGTCTTTACAGGCTCGGCTGGTGGCAAAGTTGGCTCGGATGGAATTTTTTCAGCTTTCTTTGGATTAAGATCTATTTTCCCAACTTGAACAGGTCCCGTAACAACAGCTCTAGCCTTAATGACTTCTTGTTGTTTAAGACGCTCTTCATCTTGCTTACGTTTTTCCTCAATCTCTTTTTCTCTTTCTACACGTAAAGCCTCTTTTTCTTTTCTCTTCTCTTCTCCTACTTCTTTTGAAGCCTCTTTATTCCCTCTGTCACCCGCAAATTGACCGCACAAGACATTGTATACATCATCAGAAATTTTTGTGTTTGGATTTGACTCAATAGCAATCCCCTTATCCTTAAGATAATCCACAGCTCTTTCTAAAGAAATATTCAATTCCCTTAAAACTTTGTTTATTCTAATAACTCTCTCTTCAGACATAAAACCTTTTTATTATTACCTATTTTGTTGTGTTGTTAGAAGAATCGAATTAATTTTCAAATTCTTCTTTCAATATTTTCATTACATCTAGAATCGTTTCCTCTTCTAGATCTGTTCTTCTAACTAAATCTTCTACTTCTTGTTTCAAGATACTTTTTGCTGTATCTAAACCTATCTTAGCAAATTCTTCAATTACCCATTCTTCAATCTCATCTGAAAACTCTGTTAATTCAACATCGTCTTCATCGGCAGTAGCACCAGCAACATCTCCTTCACGAATAACATCTAACTCGTAACCTGTTAATTGACCTGCCAATTTAATGTTATGTCCACCTCTACCAATTGCTTTAGAAACTTCTTCCAATTTCAAAAACACTTCTGCTCTTTTTGTTTCTTCATTGATTTTAATAGAAGATACTTTGGCAGGACTCAATGCTCTTGTAATAAACAATTGAATATTACTGGTATAATTAATAACGTCAATATTTTCATTTCCTAATTCACGAACAATACCGTGAATACGAGAACCTTTCATACCAACACATGCTCCAACCGGATCTATTCTATCATCATAAGAATCAACGGCTACTTTTGCTTTTTCACCAGGAATTCTCACCACTTTTTTCACCATAATCAAACCGTCGAACACTTCAGGAATTTCTTGTTCAAACAATTTTTCCAAAAACAATTCTGATGTTCTTGACATAATTATTTGAGGCTTGTTCCCTTTTAATTCAACGCTTTCGATAATTCCACGAACATTATCTCCTTTACGGAAAAAATCAGATGGAATTTGTTTTTCTTTTGGCAAAACGATTTCATTTCCTTCATCATCGACCAAAATTACAACTCTTGGACGAACATGATGCACCTCGGCAGTATAGATATCACCTATAATATCTTTAAATTGCTTATAAAGATTGGTATTATCATGTTCATGTATTTTAGAAATCAAATTTTGACGCAATGCTAAAATAGCTCTTCTTCCTAAGTCTATCAATTTAACTTCTTCAGAAACCTCTTCACCTATTTCAAAATCGGCTTCAATTTTTCTGGCCTCAGTCAAAGTAATTTCTTCATTTTCAAAATCCAAATCTTCATCAGCAACAATTACTCTTCTTCTCCAAATCTCCATATCTCCTTTATCTGGATTGATAATGATATCGAAATTATCGTCTGAACCGTACTTTTTCTTCAATGCATTTCTAAATACATCTTCTAAAATTGCCATAAGCGTTACACGATCAATAAGTTTATCATCTTTAAACTCTGAGAATGAATCGATTAATGCTAAATTTTCCATGCGAATTCTTTAATTAAAATGTTATTGTAACCACTGCTTCTTTTATATCTACATAAGGCAATTCCAATCTTTTTTGAACTGTCTCTTTACCTTTCCCAATCTTCTTTGGCTCTCTTGCCTCCCACGACAAAATTACAAAATCATCAGTAGCATCAACTAATTCTGCCTCAATTTTTTCTTCAGCAGTTTTAACAATCAATGTTCTACCAATATTTTTCTTATATTGTCTAACGTTTTTTAATGGAGAAGAAACTCCTGCCGAAGCCACTTCGAGAGAGTAATCTTGCTCTTCTCTATCCAAATTATTTTCAATTGCCCGACTGATGTCAATACAATCTTGCAAAGCAACACCTTGATCGCCGTCTAAAGTCACAATAACTTTAAATGCATCTGTGATGGTAACGTCTATCAAAAAAAGTGATTGTTTTTCCGATAGTGCTTCTGTAATTAACGTATTTACTTTCTCTTTAAATGTCATATGTTTATAAAAAGAGGGGACATCTAGTCCCCTCATTATTTAGATTTTAATAAATAACGGTGCAAATATAGTGTTTTTTTTACGAACCAAAAATAATTGATTGCTGTTAAAATATTTCTTATCTTTATAAATGGTAAAAATAAAGATTTTTCACATAATTAAAACCTCAATATCATGAAAAGAATTCTAGTCCCAACTGATTTTTCTGCCCACGCAGATAACGCCTTAAAAGTAGCTGCTCAAATTGCAAAAAAAAGCAATTGCGAAATACTACTCCTCCATATGCTAGAAGTACCAAACCAAATGAATGATGCAATATCAGGGTCCTCAGACATTCCCGAGATAATGCTGTTCATACAAAAAGCAAAAGAAACACTTCAAAAAGCAAAAGAAAAAAAATTCTTAAACAACATAGAAGTTTCAACGCATTTAAAATTCGAAAAAGCACACGACGGAATTTTAACTTTCAGCAAAAAAAACAATATCGACTTAATAGTCATGGGCTCCCATGGTGTTTCTGGCATTGAGGAAATATTAGTGGGCTCAAACACCGAAAAAGTAGTACGCCTTTCAGAGATTCCTGTCTTAGTCGTAAAAAAAGACACCACAGAATTCAAAAACCATAAATTTATTTTTGCCTCCGATTTCACAAAAGAAATAAAAAAGCCTTTTAAAAAAATGATTGAGTTCGCTTCTTTTTTTGACGCCCAGCTCCATTTAGTTATGATTTGCACCCCAAACAGCTTCAAACCTACTGCCCTTTCAGAAAAAATCATTAAAGAATTTGTGGCCGATTTTAAAATTAAAAACTACACAACCACCATTTATAATGATACCAATATCGAAAAAGGAATCATCAATTTTTCAAAATCCATTGATGCTGATTTAATCGGATTGTGCACGCACGGCAGAACAGGATTGGCTCATTTTTTCATTGGAAGCATTAGCGAAGACTTAGTGAATCATTCCACTAAACCCGTAATTACCTTTAAAATATAAGCAATTTCAACTTCACAAAATTTACCAATAAAAAAAGCCTCTCAATTTCTTGAGAGGCTTTACGTTGGTCTACAAGGACTCGAACCTTGAAAGACTGCACCAAAAACAGTTGTGTTACCATTACACCATAGACCAGCTTTGCTTTTGTTTAGCGAGTGCAAATTTAATATAAATTTTAAATTGCACAAACTTTTAATCTCTTTTTATCAAAAAAAATCAAACAATCTCAATCACAGCAAAGATAATAAATAAAAACCACTTAGAAATCAACACATTACCAAATGCAATTTGTTTGACAGAAAATTTTGTTAATGCACATGCCTTTAAATAAAAAAACATTTTCTTTGTAAACTAAAAAATTAACTAAATTTCAATACATGAATAAGGCAACATTCGATTTCAAAAAATGGGATACTATATTAGGATGGTTCACATTTGGAATAGCTTTACTAACATATACATTAACCGTAGAGCCTACCATGAGTTTTTGGGATTGTGGGGAATACATCGCCACAGCAGCAAAACTAGAAGTTGGACACCCACCAGGAGCCCCACTTTTTCAGATGATCGGTGCTTTTTTCGCCATGTTTGCCATGGACAAA
Source organism: Flavobacterium sp. (assembly GCA_023259675.1). Taxonomy (GTDB): domain Bacteria; phylum Bacteroidota; class Bacteroidia; order Flavobacteriales; family Flavobacteriaceae; genus Flavobacterium. Next base: position 13,761 of record JALRGT010000039.1, on the reverse strand, counting down.
CAACATATTGCCTTAATGGTAAATATGACTTCCGTTTTCTCCAGCGCCTTTACAATTCTGTTTTTATTCTGGTCATCGACCATGATATTAAAAAAAATGATTTCAAAAGACGGTGAAATCAATAAGGACAATGGAATTGCAATTTTAGGAAGTTCTCTTGTTGGAGCTTTAGCGTACACTTTTTCAGATAGTTTTTGGTACAATGCCGTAGAAGCTGAAGTATATGCCATGGCTTCTTTACTGATTGCATTATTGCTTTGGCTGGGATTACGATGGGAAAAAGACATGGATACTCCAAGAGGAAACCGATGGTTATTGATTATTTCCCTTGTTATAGGTTTATCCTTCGGGGTCCATTTTATGGCACTATTAACCATTCCTGCCATTGGATTTCTTTACTATTTCAAACACCATAAAACAGTTACCCCAAAGAACTTTATAATAGCTAACGTAATAGTAATATCGATTTTACTTTTTATTTTCAAATTATTATTACCACTTACCATGGCTGCTTTTGCAAAAACAGAAGTATTTATGGTTAACGAAATGGGACTTCCATTTAACTCCGGAACCATATTTGTAACCTTAGTCCTTATTGCTTTATTTTATTTTGGATTAAAATACACTAAAAACAAAGGCCTCGTAACCTACAACACGCTTATTTTATGCATCCTGTTTATCTTAATCGGATTCTCTACTTGGTTAATGCTACCAATAAGAGCCAATGCCAATACGGTAATTAACGAAAACAAACCTTCTGACGCACGTGAAGTTTTAGCCTATTACAATAGAGAACAATATGGATCAAACCCTTTGTTCTATGGCCCACAATACACAGAAACATTTACAGGATTAGACAAAGACACTCCCTATTTAGACAAAGCTCCTAACTACGAAAGAGATTACAAAACAGGAAAATATGTTATTGTAAATAATTTTAAAAACGCAGAACAAAATAGCGACAACAATCAAAAAACGATTTTGCCTAGAATGTGGAGCACAGAACATATTGAAAATTACATCAATTTCACCAATCCGCCACAATTCAGGATTAACCCCAATTATCCTTACGAAGAAGATTTGGCAAAATACGGCCTGGATGCCAGCAAATTATCTGAAGACGAATACAACAGAGCCATTGCACAATTAAAAAATGAAGTAGAAAAAACAGTAACCGAATTTAGACAGGCCTATGCTCAAAAACAAATAGACAACGGAGGCTATGTTAAATTCCTAAGAAGTTATGGAGATTATTTAATAATTGAAAAACCAACAACTGCAGACAATTTAAGCTTTATGTTTGAATACCAATTTGGATACATGTATTGGAGGTATTTAATGTGGAATTTTGTCGGAAGACAAAATGACAATCAAGGAAGATATGATTATCAAGACGGGAACTGGATAAGCGGAATTAAATTTATTGATAATTTACATGTAGGCTCTCAAGACAACCTACCTTCTGATGCTTTAAACAACAAAGGCCGAAATGTATATTACTTTTTACCTTTTATTCTAGGCCTAATAGGTTTAATGTTCCATGCAGGAAAAAACCTGAAGAGCTTCTACGTATTATTGGTTCTTTTCTTATTCACCGGAATCGCTTTAAAAATTTATTTGAACGAAAGACCTTTTGAACCTAGAGAGAGAGATTACGCCCTAGTTGGTTCTTTCTATGTTTTTGCCCTTTGGATTGGCTTTGGAGTATATTCGCTCTATGAAACCATCAAGGAATATTTGGCTCCAAAAATTGCAGGTCCTATTATTATTGCCGCCAGTTTATTGGCCGCTCCTATTCTTATGGCCTCACAGAACTGGGACGACCATGATAGATCCGGAAAGTATACCGCAACAGCCATGGCCAAAGCCTATCTTAATTCTTGTGACCCCAATGCCATATTATTCACCATTGGAGACAATGATACATTCCCTCTTTGGTACGCTCAAGAAATAGAAGGAATTAGAACCGATGTAAAAATTGTAAACACTAGTTTATTTATGACCGACTGGTACATTGACCAAATGAAAACCAAAACGTACGAATCCAATCCGTTGCCAATTTCATTTACCCATGACCAATATGTTGGAGACAAATTAGACTATGTAGCCCATATTCCAAAAATTGACAGCCGATGGGAAATTAAAGATTTTTTAAGTTTTATTAAAAATCCAAAATCTACAGTTGAGATGCAAAACGGACAAACCATTCATTTTTATCCAACCAATAAAATTCGAATTCCTGTTGACAAAAACAGTATTATCAAGAATAAGGTTGTTTCTCAAAAATACAATGATTCCATTGTTCCTTACATAGACATTGACATTAAAGGAAATGCTATTTATAAAAACCGATTAATGATGCTGGATATTGTGGCCAACAACAATTGGAAACGACCAATTTATTTTAGCGGTGGTGCTTTTGATAATGAAGATTATCTTTGGATGAAAGACTACCTCCAATTAGACGGAATGGTTTATAAATTAGTTCCCATAAAAACAGCAATACCGAAAGAAGGAAATCCTTTAGAAATGGGACAAATTGACACTGATAAAATGTTTGCCAATATCATGAAATGGGATTGGGGAAATAGTGACAGTGACAAAATATATCATGACCCTGAGACTAGAAGAGAAAGCATAACTTACAGAACCAATTTGGCTCGATTGATGGACAAATTAATCGAAGAAGACAAAACCGATAAGGCAAAACAGGTTATCGAATTGGCCTTAACAAAAATGCCGTTGGATAAATTTGGATACTATTCACTGGTGGAACCTTTTGCAAATGGTTATTACAAAATAAACGAAAAAGCCAAAGCACAAGATCTTTTGAACAAATTGATGACCAAATACAAAGAAAATCTAAACTATTACAGCAAAACCTTGCCTTCTGAACAAACAGACAATGCCATTGATATCATTACCGATATCGAACGTTACAGAAGCTTATTACAGGTAATGAAATCAAATGGAGATCTTTCTTTTTATAACAAAAACAAAAAGACATTCAACACTTATGTTGAAATGTTTGATCGATTTGGTCGTGAAAAAGAATAATTTTTAATTAATTATTTTCCAAAAAAATGTCGTAATATCACTTGGTATTACGACATTTTTTGATTTCAATTTAAACTAAATCAGATGCGCTTTTATTGGATTAAAACCAATTCGATTATTAAAAAACTATTCTCACACTATGTGTGGGATTTACCCAATACCCAAAAAACAATATACCTAACTTTTGATGACGGCCCAACACCTGAAGTTACAGAATGGGTTTTGGAACAATTAAAAAAACACAACGCCAAGGCCACCTTTTTTTGTATCGGAAAAAACATTCAGCAACATCCTGAAATTTTCGACAAACTAATCCAGGACGGTCACGCCATAGGAAACCACACTTTCAACCATCTCAACGGCTGGAAAACCGCTACAACTGAATATATCGAAAATTTTGAGTTGTGTGAAGTGACTATTTCAAATCAAATGTCAAATATCAAATATCAAATATCTAAAATCTTCCGTCCTCCTTATGGCAAAATAAAAAGAGCTCAAGCCAAAAGATTGAGGAAATTGGGATACAAAATAATTATGTGGGATGTTTTGAGTGCTGATTTTGACCAAACAATCACCAAGGAAAATTGCTTAGAAAATGTAATATACAATACAAAAGAAGGAAGTATAATTGTTTTTCACGACAGCCATAAGGCTTTCAAAAATCTGGAATATACGCTGCCAAAAGTGCTGGAATATCTAGATAAAAACAACTATCGTTATGGAATTATCCCATAACAAAATGCAGCATTAAAGCTGTTCTTGAACCAAACCAATAATAGTATTGGCATCAAGTTCTCCTGATTGCCTCCACTTCATTTGACCGTCTTTGTATATCATCAATGTAGGAAGTCCTTTTATCCTTAGAGCGTCGGCTAATTCCTGATTTTTATCTACATCAATTTTAATGACTTTAGCCTTGTCACCAAGTGCCGCAGCAACATCTCTTATAACAGGATGCATAGAAACTGATGATTCATTCCAATCTGTGTAAAAATCTATCAACACAGGTACGTGTGCGCTTATTAATTCTCCAAATTTCGACATAAAACCAACGAATTTAATTTTTAAATCTACTAAACAAAATAGACATTAATTTACAAATGTAGCATTTTTAACGAATTATGCTACTTTAGGACCTTTTTTTAGTTCAAGTACCGTGATTTCAGGCATGATTCCAACCCTTCCAGGATAAGCATGAAAACCAAATCCTCTATTTACATAAACATACCGACCTAAATTTTCATATAAACCCGCCCATTGTGCGTATACGTATTGTGCTAAACTCCATTTAAAATAACCCGGGATTTCGATTCCAAACTGCATTCCGTGAGTGTGCCCTGAAAGTGTTAGATGAAAATTCTTTTCATGATTTTTGATTTCATAATCCCAATGACTCGGATCGTGACTCATCAAAATCTTAAAATCATCCTGATGAACATTGGCAGAAGCTTTTTCTATATCTCCCGCTTTTTTAAAATTATGCCCCCAATTTTCAACTCCAATTAAGGCAATTTTATCTTCTCCTTTTTGTATATAGGCATGTTCATTCAACATCAATTTAAAATCTATCTGTCCATACAAATCTTTTATGGCTTGAAAATTTGCTTCTTTTGCCGCTTCAGATGGCCAAGTGACATATTCACCGTAATCATGATTTCCCAAAACGGAATATTTACCATACTTGTGCTCTTTTATTCTATTAAAAGTAGCAATCCAAGGATGCATTTCCTTAGCATCTGTATTTACGATATCTCCGGTAAACAAAATCATATCCGAATTTTGCTCATTAACCAAATCAATGGCATAATTAATTTTATCGGGATTATCGAAACTTCCGCTATGCACATCGGATATTTGAGTTATGGTAAATCCATCAAAAGCATCGGGTAAATCCGTAAAAAAAATACGCTGTTTAATCACCTTATAATTGTATTTACCAATGGTAATTCCGTACAATAAGGACATAAATGGTATAGCAGCCAGCCCCATTCCCAATTGGCTCACAAACTTTCGCCTCGAACCCAGAAAGGTTTCATTATTCCTATCAACCATATATTTTACCGACCCCATTCCAATCCTAAAAATGTCTTCTCCAAGCAACAATAAAGTCAAAACAATTTTAGGGATATACACCACCAAAAGTAATCCCATGGTAAACATCGTTTGCTTGGTTTGTCCTACTGAACGATCAAAGTTTGTAAATGAGTAAACAATATAGAGTAAAACAAAAGCACTGATGACTTGATATGAGATCAAAATCCAATTCACCTTTACTAAAGTCCTAAATGCCTGAAAAGCATAAATCTCGACAATAAAAAGAATTAGCCCCAGAATAAGGATACGAAAAACCATTATGAAATATTTTTTAAACAAAATAACAAATTAAGAAAACAAAATGCCTTTATATTAATCAATTTTTAACTAAAATCATACCAAAATACTTTCTGTCACTATGACATCAGGTAATAGCCTAGACAGCTACCCCAAATTATTTCATATAATACTTCATAAAGCAAACAACTCAATTAAAACTAAAATCTTTGTAGAGTTCCTTGATGAAATTCACCCGAAATATCAGGGATTGTGCAGATTATAAGCTCCACCAAGGGGATAAAGAAGGATTCGACTTCACAATCACTTTTGTAAGAATTTTTTAATATATTTGATAAACGATAAAAACGCTACACAATAGCAGCAATGCATCCCAATATGGGGAGATTGTCACTGTTTTATGGCGAGTATATATTAGTTGTAGTCAATACTATAAAAACTAACGATGAAATTAGAAACTGTAAAAATCAAAAACTTTAGAGGTTATCAAACTGAAACCATAATTCCAATTTCAAATTTGACTGCATTTATAGGAAAAAATGATGCGGGGAAATCTTCTATTCTTGAGGCACTTGAAATATTCTTTAATAATTCATTAGTTAGCTGCGAAAAAGAAGATTTAAATGTTACTGCAGACGACAATCAAATAGAAATATCTTGTGTTTTTTCTGATTTTCCAGACGAATTAATAATTGATGCTGCAAATCCAACAACTCTTGCAGCAGAATATTTATTAAATAATGAAAATAAACTAGAGATAAAAAAAGTATTTCCAGCTACAGCTGCAAAACCAAAAGAAAAAGTTTATATAATTTGTAATCATCCGACAATAGAAAATGGAAAGGATTTACTAACTCTTAAAAAAGCTGAATTAAAACAAAGAGCAAAACAAACTTTAAATATTCCGAATGAAAATTATAACGGAAATATTAATTCGTCAATTCGTCAAGCAATTTGGAATTCATTTGAGAATCTTGAATTACAGGAAACAGAATTATTAGTCGATAAGGAGGATACTAAAAAAGTTTATGACACTTTAAAATCTTATTTGCCATTATATGCACTTTTTCAATCTGATAGGCAAAGTAAAGATGACGACAAAGAGGTAACTGATCCAATGAAAATAGCAGTACAACAAGCTTTATCTGAATTAACTGTTGAACTAGATTATATAAAAGAACAAGTTAGAAACAAAGCTATTGATACTGCAAATAGAACATTAGAAAAACTCAGGGAAATGTCACCAGAATTAGCAAATGCTTTAATTCCTGAATTTAAAACAGAACCAAAGTTTGACAGTCAATTCAAACTAACTATAAAATCTGAAGAAGATATTCCTATTAACAAACGTGGCAGTGGAATACGGAGATTGATTTTATTAAATTTCTTTAGAGCAGAAGCAGAAAGATTAAGAGCTCAGCATCAAGGAAATCAAATAATTTTTGCTTTTGAAGAACCCGAAACATCTCAACATCCTGACCATCAAGAAATGCTCATTGAAGCATTTAAAGAGTTGTCAAACACTGGTAATTCGCAAATTATTTTAACAACCCATACTCCAGCTTTAGCAGGCTTACTTCCATTAAATAGTTTACGTTTTATACAAAAAAATGGAAATGATAGAATTGTTGAATTAGGAACTGAGGAAGTCTTTACAAAAGTTGCTGATACGTTAGGTATTTTACCCGACCCAATTTCAAAAAACGCCAATGCAATTCTATTATTAGAAGGCAAAAGTGATGTAACTTTTATAAATCATACAGCAGAACAGCTTAAAAATAAAGGATTTATTAATCATACATTTGAAGACAAGAGAATTGCATTAGTCCCTATTGGTGGCTGTGGAAATTTAAGGCATTGGACAACTCTACGATTAATTGACCAATTTGGGATTCCTTACTGTGTTCTGTTGGACTCTGACAAAGGGACAAATGAAGAACAAAACAACATTGATACAATTGAAGAATTAAGAAATAATGGAATTAAGGCATACGCAACTTTAAAACGTGAACCTGAAAATTATATTCATCTTGATGTTCTAAATTTACCAGTTGGGAGCACATTTAATTTTACAGAAACTTGCGACGCTAAAGTATTAATTGCGGCACAAAAAATATCTAGAAAGCAAAATGTACTAGAGGATTATTGGACTCTTATGACCGCTGAACAGATTAGAGAAATAGAGAAGTATGACGACAACGGAACTGAAAGATTTGAATTTTCCGAAATGTTCATCGACTTTTTAAGTATTGTGTAAAAAAGTACTGGCTACAGTCGAGTAGATTGCTCCCCGCGCTACCGCACAAATCCTTTCATATAATACATTTACCTAATCTTTATAGAGCAACTTGGCAAGATTCCTCATCCTTCGGAATAACAAGATTGAGCATAATTTTCCTGCTACAATAAACAAACATTACAAATCAAAATAAAAACACAACAAAACATGACAAGAAAAGAAGAAATCGAACTAAATAATGTACTAAACAAAGGACAATTTTTCATCAATTTCCCTGTAATGTTTGTCATGTTTGGCTGTATAGGACTTTTCTATTATCTAAACAAGATAGATTTGATTTCCAGACCAATAATGTTGATTGGGTTTGTAATATCATTTATTTTAGGTTGGCTAGTTTGGTCCTTATTTATTGCTAAATGGAGAATTTGGGCTTTTGAAAAAATAGATGAAAAATTTCATGCCATATTAAAAAATGAAGCCATCCAAGCAAAACTAATTTGGCCTGACGGACATATTTTTGAAAAAACAGAAATACGAACAGTAGAACAGAAAGCTAAAATTAAAGCCATAAACGATAGAATCGAGGAATTGAATAGTGCTCAACAAAAAAAAAGTCAATAAAGATTTGATTGTGTCTTCTCCTAAAAAAGAGTACCTATTTTTACTTAATCCCCACTACCGCACATATCCTTTATTGGGGTTCTTCTTAAAAACAGGAAACTGAATTAAAACTAAAATCTTTGTGGAGTTACTTGATGAGATCCTTCCTTCGTCAGGATGACAAAATTGACACCATAAATCAACCCAAATGATGCGGATTTCTCAACACAACGAGAACACAAATGACCCCCACAAAACATTATCCTTACCTCAAACCCGCGTGAGTGATAGGAGTTAGCTACCAAAGTAGCACGGATAGCACGACAGCAGCAAGGTAAAGGGGCGAATAACTACAAAGTAGAATTGCCCCTTTACCTTGCTGGTGGCACGCCCAAATAAAAAACTTTATCCTAAAAAGTGGGATAATGAACCGTGGAAAAAGAGGGATTTTAAAAAGCTTTGTTTATTTTTACGACAAAAATTTTTATATGTCTGCTCAAAAACGTCTTTTCCTTCTCGATGCCTATGCTTTAATCTTTCGCGGTTATTATGCTTTTATAAAAAACCCAAGAATCAATTCAAAAGGAATGGACACTTCGGCCATTATGGGATTTATGAATTCCTTGATGGATGTGATAAAAAGAGAGAAACCGGATCATTTGGCCGTGGCTTTTGACAACGGAGGAAGTAACCTGAGAAACGAAATTTACCCTGAGTACAAAGCCCATCGCGATGCCACTCCAGAAGCCATAAAAATTGCCGTTCCCTATATTCAAGAGTTATTGAAAGCCATGCATATTCCGATTATTGAAGTCAAAGGCTATGAAGCGGATGATTTAATAGGAACGATTGCCAAACAGGCCGAAAAAGAGAACTACCAAGTATTTATGGTAACTCCCGATAAGGATTTTGCCCAATTGGTATCTGAAAATATATTTATGTACAAACCGGCTCGAATGGGCAACGGAATAGAAATTTGGGGTATCCCGGAAGTATTGGAAAAATTTCAAGTTGAAAGACCTGATCAAGTTATCGATTTTCTGGGAATGATGGGAGATGCAGCCGACAACATCCCAGGATTACCCGGAGTTGGAGAAGTTACCGCCAAAAAATTCCTGAAAGAATTTGGAACCATGGAAAACCTTTTGGCCAACACCGATAAGCTGAAGGGAAAAATGAAGGAAAACATCGAAGCCAACAAAGACAAAGGTCTTTTGTCTAAAACATTGGCCACTATCTTACTCGACTGTCCTGTTGTTTTTGACGAAACCGATTATGAACTTTCGACACCAGATGTTGAAAAAACAGATGCGCTATTTAACGAATTGGAATTCCGAAGAATGGCAGAACAATTTGATGCCATTTTCAAAAAAGAGTCATCTACACCAATGAGCAACCCCGTTGATGAAGCCAAATTATACAAAAAACCGCAACCAAAGAGTGATGAACAATTTGACCTTTTTGGAAGTGCCATTCCCGAAGATAATTCAAGTTCAACCCATCATCACCAATATTACAACACCTTAGAGAATACCGAACATTTTTATCAAATTATTCAAGGCGATCTGGGTGTTAAATTATTTTTACAAAATTTACTAAAACAAAAATCTGTTTGTTTTGATACCGAAACCACCGGAATTGATGCTTTGCATGCCGAATTGGTCGGGATGTCATTTTCGTATGAGAAAGGCAAAGGATTTTATGTTCCGTTTCCCGAAAACCAAGAAGAAGCTCAAATTTTAGTCGATAAATTCATTCCTTTTTTCGAAAATGAAGCTATTGAAAAAATAGGGCAAAATTTAAAATACGATTTAAAAATTCTTTCCAATTACAACATTAATGTGGAAGGGAAATTATTCGATACCATGATTGCACATTATCTGATTAATCCGGATATGCGTCATAATATGGATATTTTATCCGAAACCTATTTAAAGTATTCGCCAAAACCAATTGAAGATTTGATTGGTAAAAAAGGGAAGAACCAAAAATCAATGCGTGATGTGGCGCTGGAAGACATCAAAGAATATGCTGCCGAAGATGCCGATGTCACGTTCCAACTAAAAGAAATTTTCTCGGTCGAATTAGACAAAACAGAAACCAAAAAACTTTTCGACGAAATTGAAATTCCTCTGGTAAAGGTTTTGGCCGATATGGAAAAAGAAGGAATTCGTTTGGATACTGATTTTTTAAAATCAATGTCGGGTGAAATAGCTGCCGAAAGCAAAGCCTTAGAACAAAAAATTTACGAAACCGCAGGCGAAAAATTCAATTTGGCCTCACCAAAACAACTCGGAGACATACTATTTGACAAATTGAAAATTGGCGGAGCCAAACAAAAGAAAACCAAAACAGGTCAATATGCCACCGGCGAGGAAGTCTTGAGTTATCTGGCCAATGACAACGAAATTGTTCGGGATATTCTCGAATGGCGCCAAATGGTAAAATTACAGAGCACCTATATTGATGCATTACCCAATCAAGTCGATCCAAAAACAGGTCGCGTCCATACTGATTACATGCAAACTGTTGCCGCAACGGGACGTTTGAGCTCCAATAATCCGAATTTACAAAACATCCCCATTCGTACTGAAAGAGGCCGACTCATCAGAAAAGCATTTATTGCCAAAGACGAGAACTACACCCTGGTTTCTGCCGATTATTCGCAAATAGAATTGCGCATTATCGCTGCTTTAAGCGGAGAAGAAAATATGATTAAGGCATTCCAAAATCACGAAGACATTCATAAATCGACAGCTTCAAAAGTATTTAATGTGCCATTAGAGGAAGTGACGCGTGAGCAACGAAGTCATGCCAAAACAGTAAACTTTGGTATTATTTACGGGGTTTCCGCATTTGGATTGAGCAACCAAACCTCCCTTTCCCGTTCAGAAAGTGACGCTTTAATAGACGCTTATTACAAAAGTTACCCGCGATTAAAATCATTCATCAACGAACAAATCGATTTTGCACGTGAAAACGGCTATGTTCAAACCGTTTTAGGTCGCCGTCGTTACCTGAAAGACATCAATTCACAAAATGCAATTGTACGTGGCGGAGCAGAACGAAATGCCGTAAATGCGCCTATTCAAGGTTCGGCTGCGGATATTATCAAAATCGCCATGATTAACATTCACAAAAAACTAACTACCGAAAACTGGAAAAGCAAAATGTTGCTGCAAGTACATGATGAGCTCGTATTTGATGTACATAATTCGGAATTGGAAAAAATCAAACCAATGATTAAGCATGAAATGGAAAATGCTTTCAAACTGGATGTTCCACTCGATGTGGAATTAGGCCAAGGTAGAGATTGGTTGGAAGCGCATTGATAATTAAAAACAAAAAAATCCATTCGTTTTGAATGGATTTTTTTTGTTTTTTATAATTTCCTTGTGGACTCTCTTTCTTTCAAAACCGTCTTAATCACTTTGGTTTCATACGGCAAATCTTCGTCTTCCGATTCCAATCGTCTAATCAATAGTTTGGCCGCTTCCTCACCTATCTCAACCCCATGTTGACTTACCGTGGTTAAACTTGGAGTCAGTCTTCGAGAAGCGAGAATTCCATCAGCGAAACCAATAATACAAAGTTCCTCCGGAATATTCATTTTCTTTTTTATTGCCATTTTTAAGGCTGCAACCGAATCGTTTTCGTCTAAAGCAAAAACAGCATCAATTTTGTTGTTATCAAATACAGCATCGATTTTACTTTTCAATTCTTTTTCGGAATTGGTACGAAGAATGATATCTTCATTTACCGGAATATTATTGTCTTTTAAAGCTTGCAAATACCCTTCAACTCTAAATTTCCCCACACTTACATTATCAACCGAAGACAATAAGGCAATATTTTTACACCCTAAATCAATCAAATGTTGGGTTGAATTTAAAGCTGAATCGAAATCATCCACCACCACTTTGTCACATTCGACTTCATCAGCAATACGATCAAACATTACTATAGGTGTTCCTTCGTTTATGATATCATTTAGATGATTGTATTCTTGCAACTCCTGTGCTTCGCGGGAAATAGATATTATAAATCCGTCAATAGTCCCGTTGCTCAACATATCAAGTGTATTCACTTCTTTAACCAACGATTCATTAGAAATACAGGTAATTACATTATATCCTTTTTTATCGGCTACTTTTTCTATACCGCTAAAAACTTTAGCAAAAAAAGAATTTAATATGTTAGGAATAATAACCCCTATCGTCTTTGTTTTTCGATTCTTAAGATTTAAACCAATAATATTAGGCTTGTAATTTTTAAGTTTTGCATACTCCTTAATTTTGGTTTTTGTTTGTTCACTAATTTCGGGGCTATCGTTTAGCGCTTTAGAAACAGTGGAAACGGAAACATTCAATTCTTTTGCAATTTGTTTAAGAGTTGCTTTGGCTTTCATAAATGGTATTTATTGTTTTGTAAACTCATATCAAAAATAGTAATTTTTAAATACAAATTCTGTGTCAAAAAAAGCGTAAGGTACAAAATTTAACAGTACATTATAATTCCCGAAATAGAGCCCTAAACAATCCTCAATATTTAACAAAGAATCGAAAACAAAATTCATTCAAATATCCATTTGATTATCAGTCCAAAAACCAAAAAAAATTATTCATTTAAGGTATTTGTATTTAAAATAATTAATTGTACTTTTGCAACCCCTTTATTGGGGATGGAATGTTTAATTAAAATATATTATTGTGAACGCATTAAGCTACAAGACAATTTCAGCAACAAAAGCCAACTCAACTAAAGAGTGGATCGTTGTAGATGCTGACGGTCATAACTTAGGACGTCTTGCTTCAAAAGTCGCTATGATTTTGAGAGGTAAGTACAAACCAAGTTATACACCACACGTGGACTGTGGAGATAACGTAATCGTTATCAACGCAGAAAAAATTAACCTTACAGGTAACAAAATGGACGAGAAAATTTACATGCGTCACACAGGTTACCCAGGAGGACAAAGAACTTTAACTGCTAAAGTATTGCAATCTAAAAACCCTGCATCTTTAGTTGAAAAAGCAGTAAAAGGAATGTTACCTAAAAACAAATTAGGAGCTGAACTTTTCAGAAATTTAAATGTTGTTGTAGGTTCTGAGCACAAACAAGGTGCACAAAAACCTAGAACAGTTAACCTTAACGATCTTAAATAATGGGAGTTATTCACAAAATCGGTAGAAGAAAAACCGCTGTTGCACGTGTTTACGTTACAGAAGGAACAGGAGTAATCACTGTAAACAAAAAAGAATTCGCAACCTATTTCCCTACAGCTACTTTACAATACAAAGTATTGCAACCAATGTCTATGACAGAAAATGCAGGTAACTTTGATGTAAAAGTAAACGTATTTGGAGGTGGTTCAACTGGACAAGCAGAAGCTGTAAGAATGGCATTGGCACGCGTAATGTGTGAAGTAAATGCAGAAAACAGAGCTATCCTTAAACCAGAAGGTTTATTAACAAGAGACCCAAGAATGGTTGAACGTAAGAAATTCGGTCAGAAGAAAGCTCGTAAGAGATTCC
>JALRGT010000038.1 GCA_023259675.1 Flavobacterium sp. | reverse complement strand
TGAAGCAGCAAAAGGGAAACCTTTGTTTTCATTTGAAATAGTACCACCACAGAAGGGAAGTAACATTAAAGATTTGTATGAAAATATAGATCCCTTAATGGATTTTAATCCCCCTTTTATTGATGTTACCACTTCTCGAGAGGAATATGTATACATCGAAAAAGATGGTCTTTTTGACCGTTGTATTACTCGTATGCGTCCTGGAACGGTAGGTATTTGCGCTTCTATACAACACAAATATGGTGTTGATGCTATTCCACATGTTTTGTGTGGCGGATTCACCAGGGAAGAAACCGAATATTTATTGGTAGATTGCCATTATTTAGGAATCGAAAATTTGGTTGCCCTACGTGGTGACCCGATGAAAGGAGAGAAATATTTTGAACCTACGAAAGGCGGAAATACCTATGCGGTAGATTTGGTAAAACAAATCAAAGCAATGAATGCAGGTAAGTTTTTACATGGGGAATTGGCAATGCAACATGCACCTGATTTTTGTGTGGGTGTGGCAGGATATCCTGAAAAACACATCGAGGCGCCAAGCTTGGAAGCCGATTTGAAAAGACTGAAAGAAAAAGTGGATGCCGGTGCCGATTATGTGGTGACACAAATGTTTTTCGACAACCAGCGTTATTTTAAGTTTGTTGAAGCTGCGCGTGCAATTGGCATTACGGTGCCAATTATTCCGGGAATTAAGCCAGTGGCGGTTAAACGTCATTTGCAATTATTGCCACAAGTTTTTTGGTTGGATATGCCAGAAAGCTTAATTAGCTCTATTGAGAATGCAAAAGATAATGCTGCAGTTCGTCAAGTAGGAGTTGAGTTTGCTATTCAGCAATCCAAAGAGTTAATAGAATTTGGAGTACCTTGTTTGCATTATTATTCCATGGGAAAATCGGATAATATTCACAAAATAGCGAGTCAGATTTTTTAGGAGCTTATTCCAGCTGTCCGCTATATCTTTTTCTGTCAAAAAAAGCCAGAAAAAGGATGTCGCTTCCATCTGGGCTAGTGACATTCGAATCATAAAAAAAGCATCGTTTCCATAAGAGAGACGATGCTTTTTTTATGTGTTGTTATAGTATGCTGAATTTCTCAGCCTCTTTTATATTCCATTTTTTAAAATAAATTCTGCTTCTTCAATATAAGAATTTATCGAAGTTGAACTCCAAATGAGTATAAAGCTCATTCTAAATGGAAAATTTTAGTTTAATTTTTCGCATAGCTTCTTGAAGTGAAAATGCTAAATCTGGTTCGCGTTCTTTTTTTTTGATTTTTAGCTGTTAAAATGGTATATTTGAGTTCATTGTAATACTATTTCAAGATGAAACATTTTCATTATACATTTATAGCAACTCTCATCATTTTTACCTCTTGTAAAAACGATGACGCTAAAAAAGCACAAGTAACGAATGGGACTATAGTGCCTTTTACACAGCAAACTAGTACAGCTACTAGCCAGCAAACTTCAGTAGCTGGAAAGCATAATTTGTTTCGTGAAAATAATGTAGTTACGACTCCGTCCACAACTGTTGTAGGAGCTGTTAATCCTGCGCATGGTCAGCCCAATCACCGTTGCGATATCGCGGTTGGAGCTCCTTTGAATAGTGCTGCTGCTGTTAGCCAAATGAATGTTCAGCCTCAGGCTACTCAGATAGTAACCTCTAATAAGTCCACGCCTAAAGTAGTAACTGCAGAAGGGATGAATCCTCCCCATGGTGAGAAAAATCATCGTTGCGATATAGCTGTTGGTGCACCATTGAATTCTAAACCGGCTACAAATGCTGCTGTTTCGGATCCTCAGCTTTCACCGAATACCAATGTTGATTATCCTGTTCCTGCTTTATTATCGACAAATCCTATAGAAACAAAAACTGCTGAAGAAACGAAGACTCCTTGAGGAAAAGTAGGATACCATGTTAAAGTATAATTTTTAAAACTACTTCGTAATCTCTCTAAAAACAGCCTCTAGATTTTTATTCTTCTGATTGAGTTGTAATGTTTTTAAACCATTGGCATTGGCAAAATCAAAAACAGCTGGACGCATATCTTTATCTGCTTTAAAAGTGAGTTCCCAAGTCATGTCATGTGTGTTTTTGAAAGCTACTAAGTTTTCAATTTTTGAAATAGCTTGTTCTTCGATTTGATAATCAAATTCTACTTCGATGACTTGTTCTTTTTCTTCGGAGATTAAATTGTCCAATTTTTTGTCGGCAACAATTTTTCCTTTATTGATGATAATTACGCGGTCACAAATAGCTTCTACTTCCTGCATGATGTGGGTAGAAAGAAAAACGGTTTTGTCTTTTCCTACGTTTTTAATTACGTTCCGAATTTCCATCAATTGATTGGGGTCCAAACCGGTGGTTGGTTCGTCTAGAATCAGTACCTCGGGATCGTGTAATAAGGCACTGGCCAATCCTACCCGTTGACGATAACCTTTAGATAATTGTCCTATTTTTTTGTGACTTTCGGAACTTAATCCAGTTAACTGAATCACTTCTTCAATTCTGGTTTTAGATACTTTATATACATCAGCATTGAAAGCTAAATATTCACGAACGTATAAATCTAAATATAACGGATTGTGTTCCGGAAGATAACCAATAGAACGTTGTACGTCTTTGGCTTGGGAATTTACATCGTAACCATTTACGATGGCCGAACCTTCATCAGCATGGATATAGGTGGTCAGTATTTTCATTAAAGTTGATTTTCCGGCACCGTTAGGTCCTAAAAAACCAACTATTTCTCCTTTATTGATAGAGAATGAGATATTGTCTAATGCTTTTTGAGCACCATAACTTTTAGAGATATTATGTACTGCTATCGACATGCTGTTTTTGTTTGTTACAAAAGTATATAGAAAAACACTTTGTTAAAGCAAAGAATGTAAAATTATATGCCTTGATTTGTTTAAAATATAATTGATGCTAAATATTTGTTTCGAAGTGTTTTAGGGTCATTTTTGTGATTGTTTTGGTAATAATAATATGAAGTAAGGAAAGAAATGGTTTTTTATTGTATAAAAGTGTTCGTTTTTTTTGCATAGCTTAAAATTATTTATACATTTGCAGAGAATTATAAAAAATACGATTCAAATGTCTAATAACCGTTTTTATTTTAGCAACACTTTTTACTTCTTTTTTAGGAAGTAAGGGATTGTGCTATGGTTATTTGAAGAACAAGAAACAAATAAAACTAATATACAATCCTGATGAAAATCAGGATTTTTTTTTGACTAAATGGGGACTAAAATTGCGATACAAGGAATAAAAGGCTCTTTTCACCATCAGGTGGCAAAAGAATACTATGCAAATGATGTAATAGTTGATGAATGTTTGTCTTTTGATGAGTTAGTAGATAGTTTGATGTCTGGCAAGTCAGACCAAGCGGTTATGGCTATAGAGAATTCTATCGCAGGACCTATTATTCCTAATTATGCGTTGATTGATAAATATAATTTACACATCATTGGGGAGCATTATTTGCGTATTCATCAAAACTTGATGGCACTTAAAGGGCAAACCATTGAAGATATAAAAGAGGTGCATTCTCATCCTATGGCTTTGTTACAGTGTATGGATTACTTGAAACAATTCCCTCATATTAAAATAGTTGAAGATAAAGATACCGCGGAAACGGCTAGAAGAATTCAGGAAAATCAAATAAAAGGGATTGCTGCCATTGCGAGTAGAACGGCTTCTGAAATGTATGAGTTAGAAATTTTGGCTTCTGAAATTCAAACGATTAAAAATAACATGACACGTTTTGTTATTATTAATAAAGAGAATTCATTTGTGCCTAAAAATGAGGTGAACAGAGCGTCTCTAAAATTTGAATTAGACCATAAGCGTGGAAGTTTGGCTGCAGTTTTAAATGTGATGAGTGATTGTAAAATGAATTTAACCAAAATACAATCGTTACCAAAAATTGAAACCCCTTGGAAATATTCTTTTTTTGTGGATGTTACTTTTGAGAAATATGAAGATTATGAAAAAGCAAAATCACTTTTAACTATTATGGCTGAATACTTTAAGGTATTGGGGGAATATAAGAATACAAAGCCAAATTAGTTTAGCAGTTCAAAATAAAAAGTCGAAAGAATTTTAAAATATTAAAATGATTACAACAGCAAAACGTCTGGATACTATTGAAGAATACTATTTCTCCTCAAAATTGAGAGAAGTGAGACAACTGGCCTCTGAAGGAAAGCCAATTATCAATATGGGAATTGGAAGTCCAGATTTGAGTCCGTCTCAGGCTGTAATTGATGCTGTTTCTTTGGCTATGAAGGACGAAAATGCCCATCAATATCAAAGTTATCAGGGATTGCCGGAACTAAGAAAAGGAATGGCTGATTTTTATCAAAACAATTTCAATGTTGCGTTAAATCCTAACACGGAGATTTTGCCTTTGATAGGTTCCAAAGAAGGGATTATGCATATCTCGATGGCTTTCTTGAATGAAGGGGATCAGGTTTTAATTCCGAATCCAGGGTATCCAACATATACGTCAGTAACAAATTTAGTTGGAGCGGTGCCGGTTTATTACGATTTGAAAGGAGTTAATAACTGGGAGCCTGATTTTGAAGCTTTAGAAAAATTAGATTTATCTAAAGTAAAAATTATGTGGATCGGTTATCCACACATGCCAACAGGAGCCAGAGGTAGTTTGGAGTTATTTGAAAAATTAGTGGCTTTCGCCAAAAAACACAATATATTATTGGTTAATGACAATCCTTATAGTTTTGTGTTGAATGATAAACCAATGAGTTTGTTACAGGTAGAAGGAGCTAAAGATGTGGCTTTAGAATTGAATTCTTTGAGTAAGACATTCAACATGGCGGGATGGAGAGTTGGAATGGTTTTAGGAAATGCCGCTTGTATTGATGCTGTTTTAAAAGTGAAAAGTAACATGGACAGCGGAATGTTTTTTGGAATTCAAAAAGGAGCCATTGAAGCGTTGAAAAGTGATAAATCTTGGTTCGATTCGATGAATGTCGTTTACAAGAAAAGAAGAGTACTTACAGAACAGTTGGCAGAGAAGTTAGGCTGTGAAGTATATAAAGAGGGAGTTGGATTATTTGTCTGGGCAAAATTACCTGAAGGAATAGCATCGGCAGAGGATTTTATAGATAAAATATTATACGAAAAATCTATTTTCATCACACCGGGAACTATTTTTGGAAGCAACGGAGAAGGCTATGTGCGTTTTGCTTTATGTGTAAAAGAAGCAATCGTTCAAGAAGCAATCGATAGATTTTAGATTATAATTGTCATTGATTTTTACCATTGACATTGATATGGAATAATATGAAAGTATACGTAATAGGAATTGGATTAATTGGAGGTTCGATGGTGTTGGACGTCAAAGCGCTATACCCGGAAGCTACCGTTTACGGAATTGACAGCAACGAAAGTCATTTGCAGCAAGCAATTGATTTGGGTGTAGTTGATGCTGGTGCGACTTTTGATGATTTAATTCATGCCGACTTTGTGATCGTTTCTGTGCCGGTAGATGTAGCTCTGACTGTTTTGCCAAAGGTTTTGGATGTTATTGGAGAAAACACCATTGTTTTTGAAGTAGGTTCGACCAAGACACCAATTTGTGAGGCTGTTGCCAATCATCCTAAGAGAAGAAATTTTATTGCGACCCATCCTATTGCAGGAACGGAGTTTTCAGGACCATCGGCAGCGATAAAAGGCCTGTTTAACGGAAAGACGAATATCATTTGCGAAGTAGAAAAAACGACTTTTAAATTACAGGAAAAAGCGTTGGATCTTTTTAAGGCAATCGGAATGAGAATTCGTTATATGGATCCGAAATCACATGACAAACATATTGCTTATGTGTCGCACTTGTCGCATATCAGTTCTTTTATGTTAGGAAAAACGGTAATCAACAAAGAGAAAGACGAGCAAGATATTTTTGATATGGCAGGTTCTGGTTTTGAAAGTACGGTTCGTTTAGCAAAAAGTTCTCCGGCTATGTGGACACCAATTTTTAAACAAAACAAAGAACAAGTAATTGAAACTTTAGAGGAATATATTTCAAACCTGACTCAATTTAAAGAGTTATTGGCTAAAGATGATTACGAAGCTATTTTTGAAGAAATGCAAAGTGTCAATAAAATAAAAGAAATATTAAACGGAATAAATGTAAAAAAGTAATCGATAGGGATTACAGTAAATAAGAACAACACACAATAACATATTAAAAAATAAATTTAGAAAAGATGGAAAACAAGAAAGAAATGAGAAATTGGTTGAATGAATTCAATTTGACTCATCCATTTGTGATTGCAGGACCTTGTAGTGCTGAAACTGAAGAGCAAGTATTGAAAATTGCTCATGAATTGAAAAATTCTGATGTAAGTGTTTTTAGAGCTGGTATTTGGAAACCAAGAACTCGTCCAGGAGGATTTGAAGGAATTGGAGAAATAGGATTGAAATGGTTGAAAAAAGCTAAAGAAGAAACAGGATTGCTAATGGGAACAGAGGTTGCAACTGCTGCACACTGTAAATTAGCTTTAGAATATGATATTGATGTATTATGGGTTGGAGCTCGTACTACTGCAAACCCATTTGCAGTTCAAGAGATTGCTGATACATTGGCAGGTACAGATAAAATTGTTTTGATTAAAAACCCAGTAAATCCAGATATGGCTTTATGGTTAGGTGGTGTAGAGCGTTTATACATGGCGGGAATTAAAAATCTTGGTGTGATTCACAGAGGATTTTCTACTTACGAAAAAACAAAATACAGAAACATTCCAGAATGGCAAATTGCTATCGAATTACAAAATAAATTCCCGGATTTACCATTAATCATCGATCCATCACATATCACAGGAAATCGTGACATGATTCTTGAAGTAACTCAAGAGGCATTAGATTTGAATTATGACGGTATGATTATCGAAACGCACATCGATCCAGATAACGCTTGGTCTGATGCTGCTCAACAAGTAACTCCAGATGCATTGAAACAAATCTTGAAAGATTTGAAAATTAGAAAAGTAAGTGGTGATACGGCTGATTTTGAACAAAAAATGTCAAAATTAAGAGCTAATATTGACGTTTTAGATGCTAATTTATTGGATCTATTAGGTAAACGTATGAAAGTGGCTGACGAAATTGGTCAAGTGAAAAAAGAAAATAATGTTGCTGTTTTACAAAGCAATCGTTGGAATGAAATCCAAGAAAAAATGATTGCCGAAGGTGGTAAAAAAGGATTGTCTGATGAATTTATTGTAAAATTATTCAAAAATATTCACCAAGAAAGTATCGAACACCAAGAAAAAATTATCAATGGATAATTGATTTTTTGAAATCTAAAAATCCCTTTAACTTTCTAAAAGTTAAAGGGATTTTTTATTTTTATAGATTCGTAAAAACATTAAATATTAAACTTTAAAGCTGAAACAAAATTTTATCTTTGCAGCATGACAGGAATCGTTTATAAATCTACAGGAAGCTGGTACACTGTAAAATCCGAAAGTGGTGATTTTATTGAGTGTAGAATGAAAGGGAAATTTAGGATGAAAGGTATCAAGAGTACTAATCCTATTGCCGTGGGTGATATTGTAGATTATGAACTCGAAGAAACTTCGGATACCGTTACAGGAACTATTTATAAAATTCACGAACGAAAGAATTATATCGTTCGAAAATCGGTTAATTTATCCAAGCAGTTGCATATTATTGCATCTAATATAGATCAGGTTTTCCTTTTGATTACGATTAATAATCCACCAACTACAACCAGTTTTATCGATCGTTTTTTGGTTACTGCCGAAGCGTATGGAATAGAAGCGGTTTTGGTTTTTAATAAAATTGATACTTTAGACGACGATACTTTAGATGAGCAATTGTATTTGCAACACATTTATCAGGAAATTGGATATAAATGTTTGCGAATTTCTTCTACAGAGGGGAAAGGGATTGAACAATTGAAGGAAATGATGAAAGGGAAAGTAAGTATGTTTTCCGGTCATTCTGGGGTTGGAAAGTCAACTTTGGTTAATGCGTTAGAACCTACTTTACATTTAAAAACAAAGGGGATTTCAGAGCAAAGTAAACAAGGGCAGCATACGACCACTTTTGCCGAAATGTATGATTTGTCTTTTGGAGCCCGAATTATTGATACTCCGGGAATAAAAGGTTTTGGAATTGTAGATATGGAGCCATCCGAAATAAGCGGCTATTTCCCAGAGTTTTTTAAATTAAAAGACCAATGTAAATTTAATAATTGCTTACACAAAGAAGAACCAAATTGTGCTATTAAGAAAGCTTTAGAAAATGATGAAATTGCTTGGTCCCGTTATAAAAGTTATCTCAGTATTCTAGAAGGCGATGATGAACATTACCGTACCGATTCTTATGATGAAGATAGAAAAACGAGTGATAAGTCTAGAGAGTAAAAACCAATGTCCCGTAATTTAGTATTCCGTTTTGAAATCGTATATCAAAAATGAAAGTTGTAATCCAAAGAGTGTCTTCTTCATCTGTTACCGTGGATGAAAAAATTGTAGCCGAAATTCAAAAAGGCTTGTTGGTTTTGGTAGGGATAGAAGATGCCGATACTTCGGAAGATATTGATTGGTTGACAGCTAAAATTGCCAATATTAGGATTTTTAATGATGAAAATGACATCATGAATTTGTCAATTCAAAATGTTGATGGAGATATTATTGTGGTGAGTCAATTTACACTACATGCCACAACCAAAAAAGGCAATCGTCCTTCTTATATTAATGCTTCAAAGCCAGAAATTGCCATTCCGATGTATGAGAGTTTTGTGCAAAAGTTAGAAAATCACCTAGGCAAAAAAGTACAGACTGGCATTTTTGGAGCTGATATGAAAGTCCGTCTCTTAAATGACGGACCAGTTACTATTGTTATAGATAGTAAAAATAGGGAGTAATTTCCGCTTGTTAATAAGACTATTCTGTTGTATTTTTTATTCTTAATACCTATTGTACTGGTTATCAGTCATGTTTTTTTTTTGAAGGAATGTCAAATTTTTAAATTATGTTTTATTTTTTATTTTTGATGCTATTGAAGTAGAGATTCCCCAAATCTATTAACTTAATAACCTCAAATTGTGGCTAAAATAAAACACGCTAGTGCCTATGACGTGGTCGATCATGTCGTTTCGGCTGCGAAAAAAAAGAAGATTATGCATCTTTCTTCTCAAGAAGAAGAATTTAATGGCGAATTTTTAAAAATAAATAATGAAGAATTAATCAATTTTGGTACTTGTGGCTATTTGGGATTGGAAAAACATCCACAAATTCTAGCCAAAAGTCACGAATTGTTAGATCGATATGGTTCTCATTTCTCCATTTCAAGAGCCTATGTCAAAGCTCCCTATCTCGAAGAGTTAGAACAAAAAATTAGTCAAATATTCGATAATCACCCTGTCGTAATTTATACGTCAACATCGGTTGCTCATCAATCGATAATTGGAACAATTATAGGGACTAATGATTTAATTATCCTAGATCAGCAGGTACATTATAGCGTGCAATATCCTTGTCAATTTGCAAAATTACAGGGAACTATGGTGAAAATGGTTCGCCATAACAGTTTGGAAATGCTCGAAGACTTTATCAAAAGAGGTTATAACCAATATGATAAGATTTGGTATATGGCTGATGGAGTCTATTCGATGTATGGTGATTTACCTCATAAAAAAGAACTCTTGTTCTTGTTGGAGAAATATCCAAAACTACATTTATATTTTGATGATGCCCATGGAGTGGGATGGACCGGTAAAAATGGATGTGGAAGTGTTTTTGAATTTTTTAAACATAGCGATAGAGTTGTCTTAATCAGTACGCTGGCGAAGGGTTTCGGGAGTATTGGAGGAATTGCCGTTTTTAATGATTTAGAAATGCACCGAAGGATTGATATATATGGAGGGATTCTTTCCTATACCCATCCGTTGTCTCCATCAAATGTTGGTGCGGCAATAGGTTCTGCAGAGATTTTACTTTCAGATAAAATACATACCTATCAAAAGGAGTTAAAAGAGTTAATGGAGTATTTAAATACGAAATTAGAGGAACTTAATTTAACCAATACTTCCTCCAATCAAACACCAATTTATTTTATAGGAACCGGTTCGGCAAAAGTGGCGCATAATTTAATACAGCGTGTTTTGGCTGATGGTTTGTATGTCAATACGGCAACGTTTCCGGTGGTGCCAAATGATAAAACAGGATTGCGATTTACGCTTACAAGACATAATACAAAAGTACATATTGATAAGTTAGTTGATTCTATCGGTAGAAATTTTCATTTGGCAGTGGAAGAGGAAAATGAAGATTTAGAGAAAATCTATAAGACGTTTAATGTTCCTTTTAAGGGGAAGCAAATTACAAAAACGGTTGAGTCGAAAAAGATTTTTGTAGAAACGTATAACCGTATTGATGAAATAGATGTATATTTATGGGATAGCCTGTTTAAGGATAACGGAAATTATTCACATAACGGTTTGAAATGTGTCGAAGAAATTTTTTCTAATAATGATAAAGTAGAAGAGAATTGGGATTTTCATTATATAATCATTAAAGATGAAAATAATGAAGTGTTATTGGCGACCTATTTTACAAGTGCACTATACAAGGATGACATGTTGGCTTTGGAAAATATATCTCGAAAAATTGAAAAACAAAGAGAAGAGGAGCCGTATTATTTATGTTCGAAAACCCTAGCAATGGGTTCTTTGTTTACCGAAGGAGAACATTTGTATATCAACGAAAGCCATTCTTTAGTTAATCTGGCTTTGAGTCAGTTTTTTGTTGAGATTGAAAAAATTAAAAAAGCGACCGATTCAAAGGTGGTGATTTTGAGAGATTTTCAGTCGGATTTTAAATTTCACGAAGGTTTTGAGAATGAAGGTTTCGTAAAAGTGAGTATGCCTAATTCATTGCATTTGAAAAATGTGACTTGGAAAACTCCCGAACAAATGTTGGCGTCTATTCCTTCAAGTAAAAAAAGAAAAGGGATTCGATATTATGCACTACGAAATGAGTTTCAGTTTGATATTTCTTTTCAATCCACATTAACAGAGCAAGAATCTACAAGATGTTATGAATTGTTTTCAAATGTAAAATCCAGAAACTTCGGACTCAACTTTTTTGAATATCCGTCAAAAATAACTTCGGTTTTATCTCGTTTTAAAGAGTATGAATTCATTTTGATTCGATTAAAAGGACAAGCGGAAATAATAGCTTCAGCATGGATTTATAATGGCACATCACATTCTTCTCCCATGATTGTTGGTCTCGATGATGATTATATAAAAAAACATAGAATTTACCAGCAAACCGTATATCAAATTATTAAACGAGCAAGACAATTAGATAAAGAAACTATTTTTTGTGGGTTTTCAGCCGATTTCGAGAAACAAAAGTTTGGTGCAATTGCTGTTCCTATGTTTGCTTACATAAAAATGGAAGATACTTTTAATTCGGAGATAATTAATTCTTATTCAAGTTTGTAAAAAATGAAAGAAATTGAGAATGAATATGTGAGATTTTGGTTTGAAGACGGTATTCTAATAAATGAACTTAAAAAACCGGTTCAGGTTACATTAGAGATTATGATTTCGTTAATTGATTTAAGGCATCAAATCTCCAATAATGAATCTCAATATTGGTGTATGGATAGTCATAATATTATATCTGTTAACAAAGAAGCTAGAGATTATGCGGCTAAATATGGTCAGGATTTTATTTGTGCAAATGCAGTTTTAGTCCATTCTCATCTTGCCAAGGCCATTTTTAATGCGTTTATGATATTAAAAAGACCAGAAATTCCATTACTTCTTTTTACAAAGAAAGAAAAAGCTATTGCTTGGTTATTGGAGGTTAAAGCAAAAAATGAATTAGGTTAATTTTTTAAGAAAAAATTTATTGTGTACTCTTTTTTTAAGAAAAAAAATGGTTAAAAGAAATAAACGTAGTGAAAAGAATTTAGATGACTAAACTAGAAGAAATATTAGCTTTGGTTCGTTCAATCAATGAAGATGAGTTTCAAGAACAACTGACAACTGGAGATAGTTTAGATGATGTTCATAAAGAATTACTTTTTTTGGCTGAAAAAATGGAATCCAAAAAGAAAAGAACGGATGTCATTATTGAACATCTTTCAAAATCGTATGCAGGAGATTATTTTAATTATTTGCCTATTTCAGAGGCCCAAGATGAATTAGATGTTTTCTGTTTAGGGTTTAATATCTATATTGAAGAATTAGAATCAGTGATGGTTTCTAAAAATTTATTGGAGGCCATTAATAAAAAATTAATAGAGGAGAAGATACGTTCGGAACAGTTGGCCATGGCAAGAGATGAATTCTTGTCGAGTATGAGTCATGAAATTCGAACGCCACTCAACGGAATTTTGGGTTTTACGGATTTATTGTTAAAAAACGCTTCTTTAGATATTGAAAGTAAAAAGCAATTAGACTACATAAAAATGTCAGGAGATATTCTTCTCGTGATTATCAATGATATTTTGGATTTAGCAAAAATGGAATCCGGACAAATTACACTTTATCAAAAACCGTTTGATTTGTCCAAACTCATTCAGTTGATTTGTGATACTTTTTTGACCAAGATGCAGGAAAAAGAGATTGATTTTAAAATTGCAATTGATGAAAAAGTTCCTGTAATACTTAATGGCGATTCCATTCGAGTTTCTCAGATATTATTTAATCTAATTAGTAATGCCGTTAAATTTACCCCAATTAATGGGAAGATTAGAATAAAGATAAAATTTGTTAAAGAAGAAAAGGGGTTTCATTATATCGAAATGTCCGTCAAAGATTCAGGGATAGGAATTCCTAAGGATAAGATAGATGCTATTTTTGATCCATTTATTCAAGTAAGCAATGATACGGCAAGAATATATGGTGGTACAGGATTGGGATTGACTATCATCAAAAAAATCATCAATATTATGAATGGTGATATACGGGTGAAAAGTAAGCTTAATATTGGGACAAAATTTATTGTAAACTTACCCTTTGCTATAGGGGATTCTAAATCAGAGGGTTCTAAGAAAATTATAAATAAAAATAAATCTGCTATTCCTATTGTTAAAGGTGAAAGAGTAAAGGTTCTTTTGGCGGAAGATAATCGTATTAATCAAATTTTAGTTCAAAAAGTGCTTTCCAAATTTAATTTTGATTGTGTGACTGTAGGCAATGGGAGCTTAGCGGTTGAGGCAGTTATACATGAAAAATTCGATATTATTTTGATGGATATCATGATGCCAATAATGGATGGTTATGAAGCCACTTCGATTATTCGTAATATGGAAGATAAAATTAAAAAAAACATTCCAATTGTTGCTTTGACTGCAGTTGTGACAGGTTCCGTTATCGAAGCTAGTTCTTCCGTGGGAATAGATAAGTATTTGTCTAAACCTTTTGAGTCAGAAGAGTTGTATAACGTTATCATGGAATTAATTAACAAAGGGGAGTGTGCTTAATTGTTGCAGAAAGTTAGTTTCGGCACTATTTCAATTGATTTATTAAAAACAGAGAATAAATTTGTTTTTAATAAGATTTAGTTTATTTTTGATTACCACGAAAAATTAAAAAAACCAAAAACACAAAGGTTAAACCTATTAGAGATACATGCTTTGTGAGCTACTTCTATGGTTTTTTATTCACGTATTCAAAAATATAAATGAAAATCAAAATTCTTTTAATAGCCTTTTTGGCTATTTTTTCATGCGTAGTTCATGCGCAAAAAAATGAATATCCGATAACGAGTATTTCTGACAGTCTTCAAGAGAATGCTAATGCAGTTGTGCGTTTAAACCAAATTGATATTCTTATTTCTTCTCAAAGAAGTATGAATGTCAAGACCAAAAAGGTAATTACTGTTTTAAATAAAAAAGGGTTAAGTGTCATAAATGCTTATGAATACTATGATAAAAAAACTACCATTAAGAATATTGATGCGCTGGTTTATGATGCTTTTGGTAATGAAATAAAGAAAATAAAGAAGAAAGATTTTAAAGATCAAAGTGCTTCAGGTGGAGGGACTCTTTTTTCAGATAATAGAGT
Organism: Flavobacterium sp.; assembly: GCA_023259675.1. Lineage (GTDB taxonomy): Bacteria > Bacteroidota > Bacteroidia > Flavobacteriales > Flavobacteriaceae > Flavobacterium. Next base: position 9,603 of record JALRGT010000038.1, on the reverse strand, counting down.
TATTTTTTTAGATTATACGCCTATAAATTACCCTTTTACGATAATTTATACAAGTGAATCTGTTACTTCTAATACTGCTTTTATTCCAAAATGGTATCCTGTTTCAGAATATAACGTTAGTGTAGAAAAAAGTATTCTTAATGTTACTTATCCAGATAATTTAGGTTTTAAGAAAAAGGAAATCAATTTTTCGAATTTTAATATTCAAAAAATAACCGAAACTTCGACTCAGTTATCTTATGTCGTAGATAATATCCCGGCGCTTAAACAAGAACCTTATTCTGCTACGTCACTCATTTTTCCGAGAGTAATGACGAGTATAGAAAATTTCAATTTAGAAGGAATTGATGGAAACGCGACTAATTGGAAAGACTTTGGAAAATGGTACTCGGATGAAATTTTAGCAGGTACAACAGAATTACCAGATGAAATTAAATCAAAAATTAAATCTCTTGTGGGAACAGAGATTGATCCAATCAAAAAAGCAAAAATTATTTATAAATATCTTCAAGAGAAATCAAGATACGTTAGTATTCAGGTCGGAATTGGGGGTTGGAAGCCCATGTTGGCTAGCGATGTGGATCGTTTAGGTTATGGAGACTGCAAGGCCTTAACCAACTATACAAGAGCGCTTTTGGATGTTGTAGGTGTGCCCTCTTACAATACACTTATTTATGGAGGTTCAAGCAAAGTAAGCTTGGATTCTGATTTTATGTTTTTAGAAGTGAACCATATGATTTTATGTATTCCGGATAATGATAAATATATTTTTTTAGAATGTACCAGTCAAGACGCTCCGTTTGGATATCAGGCTAATTTCACAGATGACAGAAAAGCACTGATTATAAAACCCGATGGTGGTGAAATTGTTAGAACTAAAAACTATGATGATCTAGGGAATTCTCAAAAAAGTTTAGGGACTTATAGGATATCTGAAAATGGTAATCTGAATGGTGAAATTGAAATTAATTCTGGAGGAACTCAATATGACAATAAAGAAAGAATTGAAAAGTTGCAGCCTACCGATAAAGATATGCATTATAAAGAGTATTGGAGCAATATCAATAATTTAAAAATGGAGAAAGTGTCGTTGTTAAATGATAAAGATAAAATTCAGTTTAAAGAGGATATTCAGATTAGCGCAAATAATTACGGCAGTATTTCGGGTAATAAAATGATTTTTGTAGTTAATGCCTACAATCCAAATTCGAATCAAATCAAGAGAGTTAGAAATCGTAAAAATCCTTTTGAAATCCAGAGAGGTTTTGTGGATATCGATGAAATAGCAATAGAGTTGCCCAAGGGATTTACTATTGAATTTTTACCTAATGCATTTGAGCTAAAGGGAAAATTTGGAGAATATAAAACCGAAATCATTAAGAATGACAATAATAATCTGGTTTATAAACGCAGGTTGCTAATAAATAAAGGATTGTATTTAAATAGTGACTATGATGATTACCGTCTATTTATTGAGCAAATTTCCAGAAATGATAATGCTAAAATTATACTGACCAAAAACTAATTTTATGAAACTAAATCAACTTGTAATTCTTTTGTTTTTAGTGTCTTTTTTTCAAATAAAAGCACAAGATTTTAAATTAGGAAAAGTTACTGTTGCCGAATTACAAGAAAAGCAACATCCTAGTGATACTTCGGCAGTGGCAGCAATTTTATTCAAAACAGGGGAGGTGAAATTTGAATATTCACAAGAGCGTGGTTTTGTGATGGTGACTGATGTTAAAGTACGCCTTAAGATTTATAAAAAAGAAGGCTATGATTGGGCCACGCAAAAAATAAATTACTACAAAGTAAATTCTTCTCCTGAGAAAGTTTCTTTCACGGATGCGGTCACTTATAATTTAGTAGACGGTAAAATTGAAAAAACAAAATTGAAAAGCGATGGCCAATTTGATGAAACGATTAATAAATATTGGGGTCAAAAGAAGATTACGATGCCCAACGTAAAAATAGGTTCGGTTATAGAATATAGATATGTGATTGATTCTCCGCGTATTGGGGAGTTTAAAGATTGGAATTTTCAAACTAGTATTCCGGTTAATTATTCTGAGTTTGAAACCAATGTGCCAGAATATTTTGTTTATAAGGCCAATCAAAAGGGCTATATTTTTCCAAAGGTAGAAATTGAAAATAAGTCAAGAATATTAAATTATACTCATGTAACCGATTATAAAGACGGATCTAAAACGATTCGCTCTAATGAAAACTTAAATTTTAGAGAAACAAAAACAAAATACATCGCAGAAAATTTGCCAGCGATGAAAGAGGAAAATTTTGTAAATAATATCGATAATTACACCTCTAGTATTTCGCATGAATTATCATTGACTCGGTTTCCAAATCAACCAGATAAATTATATTCTACAGATTGGAACGCTGTAGTAAAAACGATCTATGATTATGATGATTTTGGTCCAGAATTAAATAAGATAGGCTATTTTGAAGAGGATGTAAGTCAATTGATAAAAGGAATAAGTACATCAGATGAAAAAATAACAGCCATATATGATTTTATAAAAACAAAAGTAAAGTGGAATGGTTTATACGGTTATTCCTGTGAGGAGGGAGTTAGAAAAGCATATAAATCAGGAGTTGGAAATGTGGCTGATATTAACTTAATGTTAACAGCGATGTTGCGTTTTTCGGAGATTAATGCCAATCCAGTGTTAGTTAGCACAAGGTCTAATGGGATTGCAATGTTTCCTAATCGAGGTGCTTTTAATTATGTGATTTCAGGAATAGAAACAGAAGGAGGATTTGTCTTATTAGATGCAACAGAAAAATATTCGGTTCCTAATATTTTACCTATGAGAGATTTGAATTGGTTTGGTCGGTTGATACGAAAAGATGGAAGCTCAGAGGAGGTAGATTTAATGCCTAAAACTAATTCTAAAGAATTTGTAAATATAGCAATGACCTTAGATGCAGAGGGTGTTATTGAAGGAAAAGTTAGGTTGTATCACAGTAATCATGAAGCGTTAAAATTTAGAATAAATCATATCGTTACAAATAAGGAGAATTATTTGGAAGCTTTAGAGAATAAAAATAATAATATAGAAATTAACAATTATGTACGAGAAAATGAATTAGATTTATCAAAACCAGTTGTCGAAAATTACAGTTTTAAAGATACAAAGGATGTTGAAATAATTAACGGCAAGATCTATCTTTCTCCAATGGTTTTCTTTGCGGCAAAAGAAAATCCCTTCAAGCAAGAAGTTAGAGAATATCCTGTCGATTTTGGTTATCCTATTCAGGAAAAATACAATATAAACTTAGAAATTCCTGAAGGATATGAAGTTGAGTCAATGCCAGAAGGCATTAGTATTGATGGAGGTGAGAATATAGGTTCGTTTAAATTTATGATTGGCAATACTGGCAATAAAATTCAAATTGTAGCAACTTCAGATATTTATTCTGCGATTATTACTCCAGAATATTATCTGTCATTAAAAGATCTTTTTCAAAAAAGTATTGATAAACAAAAGGAAAAAATAGTATTAAAGAAAATATAAGCAGATGAAATTTTATAATCTTACAGTAACTCTGTTTTTATTGGCAATCGTTCCATCAATTCAAGCTCAAGAGTATAAATTAGGAAAAGTTACGGTTGCCGAATTACAAGAGAAGCAACATGTTAGTGATACTTCGGCAGTGGCGGCAATTTTGTATAAAAAAAGCAGAGTATTTTTTACTTATAAAGATAAAGTAGGGTTTTCATTAAATAATGAAGTTACATACAGAATAAAAATATATAAAAAAGAAGGACTTGATTGGGCAAATTTTGAAGTGCCATATTATGTAGGATATGAAAATTTGAGTGATGATAAACTGAGTTTTCAAGATGCTGTAACCTATAACTTAGAAGCGGGAAATATTAGTAAAACAAAATTGAATAACGAAGGTAGTTTTAAAACTAAAGTAGACGAAGATTGGAAAAAAAGGAGCATATCGATGCCAAATGTAAAGGTAGGTTCTATTGTTGAATTTAGTTATCTGTTAAAAACTGAAAATTTAGTAAAACTTCCTGTTTTTGATTTTCAATATGTCATTCCAGTAAATTATGCCGAATATAAAACGGAAATCCCAGAATATTTTATTTATAAGTCGATACTTAAAGGTTATGTTGAGATACAATCTGATGAAAAATTAGTAAACGGTTCTTCTAATTTTGAAAATCAATTTAATCAAATGCAAAGTTTAAATTATAGGCAGATTAATAGCAGTTATATAGCAAAAGAGGTGCCTCCCATCATGGAGGAAGAGTTTATAGATAATTTTAGAAATTACCAAGCTTCAATTCATAATGAATTAGAAAGAACTCGGTTTCCTGGCTCTCCAGTCAAGGATTATGCTGTGACATGGGAAGGAGTTGCGAAAACTATTTTTGCGCATAAAGATTTTGGTGATGAGTTAAAGGAAAATAATTATTTATTAAATGATTTAAAACTAATTCTTGAAAATATTGAATCAAAAGAAGAAAGATTGAATGTAGTTTTTAAGTTTATTCAGGATAAAATGAATTGGAATCAGGAATATGGTTATTATACTGATAAAGGAGTAATAAAAGCTTATGAAGATCAAACAGGTAATGTAGCCGAAATTAATTTTATTTTAATATCCATGTTGAGATTAGCAGGTATACAAGTTAATCCTGTGCTGATAAGTACAATTGAACACGGAATTCCGGTTTTTCCAAGTAGGACAAATTATAATTATGTTGTTGCTATGGCCGAAATAGGAGGAGAGCAAATAATATTAGACGCAACCCATAAATATACCACTCAAAACATTTTACCCTTGAATGCTTTAAACTGGAAAGGACGTTTGATAAAATCTGATGGAACTTCAAGTGAAGTCGATTTGGTTCCAAGCACTGCTTCAGTAGATGTTTATAGTTTAACAGCAAAATTCAATACACAAGGTCAAATTTCAGGGGAGTTAAAAAGTAGATTTTCAAATTATGAAGCTTATAAGTTTAGAGATAAATATGCGGAAATAAATACGGATAATTATATTGAGAAATTAGAAAATTTATATAACGGAATTGAAATTAGTAATTATGTAATCGAAAATAAAAGTTCAGATTTATTAAAGCCAATTGACGAAAGTTTTGAATTTCGAGCGACTAATCAATTAGAAATTATAGGGAAAGAAATTTTTCTAAGTCCGATGATGTTTTTTACTATATATAAAAATCCATTTGTACAGGATGAAAGAAAAATGCCTATATATTTTGGTTATCCATTAGTAAAAAAATATTTTATAAATATTGAAATTCCGGATGGTTATGAGGTGGAATCTATGCCAAAAGGAATAAATTTGTCAACTGATGATGGTTCTTTAGTTTTTAAATATGCGATGAAAAGAAATGAAAACAAAATTCACATTGTTGTTCAATCTGAATCAAAAAATGCAGCAGTATCAGCGGGTGTTTACCCAATGCTAAAAGATTTTTACAAGAAAATTGTGGATGTTCAACAGGAAAAAATAGTGCTTAAAAAAATATAATAATGGATTTAAAAAACGCTCAATTAGACGTAGATACCTGGATTAAAGAACATGGTGTTCGTTATTTTAACGAATTGACCAATATGGCTCAACTTACCGAAGAAGTTGGTGAAGTGGCTCGAATTATTGCCCGTCGCTATGGAGAACAATCCGAAAAAGAAAGTGACAAGAATAAAGATTTAGGCGAAGAACTAGCCGATGTGGTTTTTGTGGTATTGTGTTTGGCCAATCAAACCGGGATTGATTTACAAGCTGCTTTCGATAAGAAAATGGATTTAAAATCAGTCAGAGATAAAGACCGTCATAAAAACAATGAGAAACTAAAATAAATCTGAATTCTAAATTATGAATTGTGAATGAGGAGTAGTAAATTGCGCCCCTGAATTATTTAATTCATAACTCATAACTATAATCATGAATTTATTATTACAAACTACGCATTCCAATTTAAAAGCCCAGATAGCCGTTACAGGTTCAAAAAGCGAAACGAACAGATTGTTGTTGTTGAAAGCTTTGTTTCCTAATATTACTTTGGCGAATACATCTAATTCAGATGACAGTGAAGTAATGGAAAAAGCGTTAAAAGGAAATGACGAAATTGTAGATATACATCATGCGGGAACAGCCATGCGTTTTTTGACTGCGTTTTTTGCAGTTAATGAAGGGCGTGAAGTAGTATTGACAGGTTCTCAAAGAATGCAAGAACGACCAATAAAAGTGTTGGTGGAAGCTTTAAGGCAATTGGGGGCTCAAATTACTTACGAAAAAGAGGAAGGGTATCCACCCATCCGAATCAAAGGACAAAAAATTACTGCTTCAAAAGTGAGTATTCCGGCTAATGTGAGTAGTCAGTATATTTCGGCACTTTCGTTGGTAGCACCAAAACTGGAAAATGGAATAGAAATCACTTTAGTTGGCGATATTACTTCGGTGCCTTATATAAAAATGACTTTAGCTTTATTGAATGATTTAGAGATTCAGACTAAATTTGAAGGTAACGTTATCACTGTTTATCCAAAACAAGAGGTAGAATCGAAAGTCATGACCGTTGAATCGGATTGGAGTTCGGCATCTTATTTTTTCAGTTTAGTAGCTTTGGCTGATAGTGCTTCGATAACTCTGACCAGTTATAAAGAGAATAGCTTACAGGGAGATTCCGCTTTGGTTGAAATTTATAAAGAAATGGGAGTGAATTCCCGTTTTGAAAATAATACGTTAATCCTTGAAAAAGAACCTAATTTTAATTTCGAAAGCGTCACTTTCGATTTAAATAATACGCCTGACATTGCCCAAACTATTGTGGTAACTTGTTTCGGTTTGGGAATAGGTTGCTATTTGACTGGACTTCATACTTTAAAAATTAAGGAAACAGACAGACTGGAAGCATTAAGAATTGAAATGACCAAATTAGGAGCTAATATTTCAGTTACCAATGATAGTTTAACTTTGATTCCAACAGATAATATCAATCCAAATATTAAAATCGCCACTTATAATGACCACCGTATGGCGATGGCATTTGCTCCTTTAGCATTAAAAGTGCCAATTATTATCGAAAATGCCGAAGTTGTTTCTAAATCGTATCCTGATTTTTGGAATGATATGAATAAATTAGGGTATAATGAAACGGAACTATAAAGTATAAAAAGTACTGTTTTCGGGATTTAAGGGCTGTTAATTGGTTGCAAAGCAACTTTGTAACTAAATTAAAAGCTAAAACACTTGACAAGGCCTATCTCACAATCGTATATTTGCAGCCTAAATAAATAAAATACATGAAATTATCACATTTTCAATTCAATTTACCAAAAGAACTTCTTGCAGAATTCCCAGCCGAAAATAGAGACGAGGCTCGCTTAATGGTTATTGATCGTAAAAAACAAACCATCGAACATAAAATGTTTAAAGATGTTATCGATTATTTTGACGATGGTGATGTAATGATTTTAAATAACACTAAAGTTTTTCCAGCACGTTTGTATGGAAACAAAGAAAAAACGGGAGCTAGAATCGAAGTTTTTTTGCTTAGAGAATTAAATGCAGAACAACGTTTATGGGATGTATTGGTTGATCCGGCCCGTAAAATCAGAATCGGAAACAAATTATATTTTGGAGATGATGACTCTTTAGTTGCCGAGGTAATAGATAACACTACATCTCGTGGAAGAACATTGCGTTTTCTTTACGATGGTTCTTATGAAGAATTCAGAAATAAATTGACTGAATTGGGAGAAACTCCAATTCCAAAATATATCAATAGAGAAGTAACTCCAGAGGATGCGGAGCGTTACCAAACAATTTATGCCAAAGAAGAAGGGGCTGTAGCAGCACCAACGGCTGGTTTGCATTTCTCTAAACATTTATTGAAAAGATTAGAAATTAAAGGAGTGAAGTTTGCCGAAGTTACATTACACGTTGGTTTAGGAACTTTCAATCCAGTTGAGGTTGAAGATTTATCCAAACACAAGATGGATTCTGAAGAATTAAAAATTACTCAGGAAGCTTGTGATATTGTTAATGAAGCAAAAACAAAGAAAAAACGTATTTGTACAGTTGGAACCACTTCAATGCGTGCCGTTGAAAGTTCAGTTTCTTCACAAAACACATTAAATCCATTTGATGGTTGGACAAACAAATTTATTTTTCCTCCTCATGATTTTAGTGTGGCTACTTGTATGATTACTAATTTTCATACTCCAAAATCAACTTTGTTAATGATGGTTTCTGCGTTTTGTGGACATGACCTAATGAAAAAGGCTTATGAAGAAGCAATCAAAGAAGGGTATAAATTTTACTCTTACGGTGATGCAATGTTAATCATCTAATAAAAATAAAAGGTTAATTCACTAATCTCGTCAGTAATGGCGAGATTTTTTTTGTTTTTATTTCAAATACTACTCGAATGAAAAGTATAGAGGTGTTTTAAATTTATTAATGGACAAACCTGCTTTGGCACGAAAATAAATATTGCCTATTTTTACCAAACAAAACCCAAACCATGACATTCAAAAATACTAGAGCATTTGCACAAGAACTCGACTCTCAAGACCCTCTGGGGAAATATAGAGACGAATTTATTTTTCCAAAAGTAAACGGGAAACCGGTGATATATTTTACGGGAAATTCACTGGGTTTACAGCCTAAGCGAGCCAAAATCTACGTGGATGAAGTGATGGATGATTGGGCAAATTTAGCGGTTGAGGGTCATTTTTATGCCCAAAAGCCTTGGTGGGATTATCAAGAACGTTTTGCGGAGCCGTTAAGTAAAATTGTGGGAGCTTTGCCTTCTGAAGTTACAGTAATGAATACCTTGACAGTAAATCTTCATTTGCTGATGGTTTCGTTTTATAGACCCACAGCTAAAAGGTATAAAATTATATGCGAAGAGAAAGCCTTTCCGTCCGATCAATATATGTTTCAAAGTCAGGTCAAATTTCACGGTTTTAAACCAGAAGATGCCATTGTAGAAGTTAAAAAAAGAGAGGGTGAACATTGTATACGTCTGGAAGATGTTTTGGCAACCATTGAAGCTGTTGGTGATGAATTGGCATTAGTGCTAATTGGAGGGGTTAATTATTATACCGGTCAAGTTTTTGATATCAAAAGAATAACCGAAGCAGGGCGTCAAGTTGGAGCAAAAGTAGGTTGGGATTTGGCACATGCTGCAGGAAATATTAAGCTCGAATTGCACGACTGGAATGTTGATTTTGCTGCTTGGTGTAGTTATAAATATATGAATTCCGGTCCGGGAAATGCTTCAGGATGCTTCATTCACGAAAAACATCATACTGATTCCGAATTGCCACGTTTTGCAGGTTGGTGGGGACACAATAAAGAACGTCGATTCAAAATGGAGGAAACCTTTGATCCGATTCAAGGTGCCGATGGTTGGCAAATAAGTAATTTGCCAGTTCTTTCTTTGGCGCCATATTTGGCCTCTGTTCACATGTTTGATGAAATAGGAATGGATGCATTAATAGAAAAGCGGGATAAAATCACTTCCTATTTAGAATTTATTTTGCATGAAATTGACAAAGAGGTGAGTAGTAGTTTTGAAATTATTACACCTAG
>JALRGT010000037.1 GCA_023259675.1 Flavobacterium sp. | reverse complement strand
GTCGCGTTGCATTTCTTCGATTTAAGTTAATTTGCAGCAAAAATACAAAAAAACGTTTGTCAAACAGTTAGTTTATGATATATTTGATATATAATTTTCAACAAAAAATTAACACATTATGCCAATATCAGCCAACGATACTAATAGAAAATCATGGTTAGAAGTACCTACCCATAGCGATTTTCCAATTCAGAATATTCCATTCGGTGTTTTTCTTACCAAAGAAAACGTAGTAACCGTAGGTACCAGAATTGGTGATTTCGCCATTGATTTAGGTGCTTTACAGCAATTAAATTATTTTTCGGGTATCGAATTAACGGACGATATGTTTATGCAAGACACGCTGAATGATTTTATTTCTGACGGAAAAAAAACATGGAGATTGGTACGAAACCGAATTGCCGATATTTTTGATGCCAATAACCCACAACTGAGAGACAATCAAAAGCATAGGGATATCATTATTTTTAAAATGGAGGAAGTCGAAATGCAATTACCGGTATTAATTGGTGATTATACCGACTTTTATTCCAGTAAAGAACACGCTTCCAATGTAGGAAAAATGATTCGTGATCCCGAAAATGCAATATTACCAAATTGGCAACATATGCCTTTGGGCTATCACGGTAGAAGTTCAACTATCGTTCCATCCGGAATTCCAGTGCACAGACCTATCGGACAGACACTTCCACATGGAGAAACTACGCCGGTCATAGGTTCTTCAAGAGCCGTCGATTTCGAACTGGAAACTGCTTTTATAACTACTGATGCCAATATTATGGGAGAAATGATTCCTATAAGTGAAGCCTCCGATTATATCTTCGGAATGGTATTATTAAATGACTGGACCGCACGCGATATCCTAAAATGGGAATACATGCCACTTGGTCCTTTTTTATCCAAAAATTTTGCGACATCTATTTCTCCTTGGATTGTTACCATAGACGCTCTAGATCCGTTTCGAGTTCCTGGTCCAAAACAAGTGCCTAGTCCATTGCCATATTTACAGCAAAAAGGAAAACATTCCTTCGATATTAATTTAGAAGTAACTATACAGCCCGAAAACACCGAATCAACTGTTGTTAGCAAATCTAATTTTAAATACATGTATTGGACTATGAATCAACAGCTTACCCACCACACTTCTAATGGTTGCCGTATCAATTCCGGAGATATGATGGGTTCTGGAACTATTTCTGGACCAACAAAAGAAAGTTATGGATCAATGCTAGAATTAACTTGGGGAGGAAAAAACCCGATACAATTAAATGACGGATCAGAACGAAAATTTGTCAATGACAACGATACTATTATCATGACAGGTTTCTGCCAAAACAGTCAAGTTCGAATCGGTTTTGGAGAAGTATCGTCCAAATTACTTCCGCCATTCGTTAGAAAATAATCCTATACACTAAAAAACCAAAAGTCCCATTCACTGCTGTGAATGGGACTTTTTATATAGGAAAAGAAATTAAATCTTATTTGTTCCCTTTTTCGAAATCTGCAATAAATTGAGCCAAACCATTATCTGTCAATGGGTGTTTCAATAATCCTTCAATAGCAGAAAGTGGTCCAGTCATAACGTCTGCACCAATTTTCGCACAGTTTACAATATGCATTGTATGACGAACAGAAGCTGCAAGAATTTGAGTTTCGTAACCATAGTTATCATAAATCAATCTAATTTCTTCAATCAAAGCCAAACCATCAGTAGAAATATCATCTAAACGACCGATAAATGGAGATACATAAGTTGCTCCAGCTTTGGCCGCCAATAAAGCTTGACCTGCTGAAAACACCAAAGTAACATTAGTTCTAATTCCTTTTTCAGAAAAATATTTAGCCGCCATAACCCCTTCTTTGGTCATTGGCAATTTTACCACAATTTGTTCGTGTAGTTCCGCTAATTCCTCTCCTTCTTTCACCATTCCTTCAAAGTCCATCGCATTTACTTCGGCACTTACATCTCCATGTACAAGATTACAAATGTCAACATAATGTTTCAAAATATTGTTTTTTCCGGTAATACCTTCTTTTGCCATCAATGATGGATTAGTGGTTACACCATCCAAAACACCTAATGCTTGTGCTTCTTTAATTTGAGCTAAATTAGCTGTGTCAATAAAAAACTTCATACTTGATTTATATTTAAATTATTTTAATCTTTTTTGGTATTATTTACCGCCATAAATCTCTTGGCAATAAAAAAATCGGTGCAAATTTACAACTTATAATGATTCATCAGTATTTTTTCATATACTTTATCAGGAAGTATTCTTTTCAAAACTATTGAAAACTTCTGCATAAACGCACCTACTTTATAATGAACCTTAGGTTTTTTAGCTTGGATTATCTCATAAACCGCCGTGGCCATTTCAATTGGATTACTACCGCCGTCAACATGTTCATCCATCGTAGCGAGCATATTTCCATACACTTTTTCATAGGCAGAACCTTTTAATACAGGGGCGTGAAAACGTCCCGAAGCGATATTGGTTGCGAAATCACCAGGAGCAACATTGGTTATTTCAATCCCAAAAGATTTTACTTCCATGCGTAATGCTTCGGTAATCAATTCTAAAGCTCCTTTTGAAGCCGAATAAATAGAACGGTACGGCAACCCCATATATCCTGCAATTGAAGTTACATTAATAATCAATCCTGATTTTTGTTTGCGCATTTGAGGCAAAACGGCTTTCATCACTTCAATGGGACCAAATAAATTCGTCTCAAAATTATTTTTTATTTCAACAGTGGATATTTCCTCTAAAGGTCCCGTTATTCCAACACCGGCATTATTAATTACAACATCTAATTTCCCTGAAGTGGCAATTATTTTGGTAACGGCTGCCTGAATGGAATTAGCATCCCGAACATCTAACGCAACCAAAGGGAAAACAGAATTCAGAACTTGCTCTGGATTTCTACTGGTACCATAAACCACATACCCTTTTTGATGCAAAAACTCTCCAATTGCTTTTCCTATTCCTGAGGAACCTCCCGTAATTAAAACTACTTTATTCATTATTTTAGTTTAAAGTGTATGATTTGAAATACCAAATATGACAATTTGTTTTAGAAATGCCCAAAAATAAAAAAATCTTCCCTGAGGAAGACTACAATTGTATTAATTCTGGTAAAGAATCTGGAATAAACTCAGATTAAAAAAAAATGGCAAGCGACCTACATCGCACCGCTCAACCGCTTACCCTTGCTATGTTCCCATCCTGGGGGAGTCTGCAGGAGCTGGTCGTGTAGGACTTGCCGGTGCAAATATACAATCTTTTTGTATTTTTGCAAGCGCTTGGCGCTCTTAAAATAACATTGTATATTGCCTTATTCAAAATTAAATCCATGAAAAAGCATAACTTACTATCTATCATTTTATTAGGAATATCTCTTACGTATTGCAGCAATACAAAAAAAGGTGAAAATACATTATTTAATTTCGATTCTTCTAAGTTAAAAGAAACGTACCTTACCGAAGAAGCTATTAATTTGGAAATTGTAAACCCAAAAGCTAAAACTATTGACAGTATTATCTACTATATTAATGACTTGAAAATTGGAACTTCAAAAGGACAGGGAAAATTATCTTTTGATTTAAAAAATCAAAAATTAGGCTATCAAAACCTTAAAGCTTTAGTTTATTTTGGCGGAGAAAATTCGGAAGCCAAAGCAAGAGTAGAATTAGTCTCAAACGTACAACCTAAATCACTGAAATACAAAATAGTAAATACTTATCCTCATGACACGGGGTCTTTTACTGAAGGTTTAGAGTTTTACAATGACACTTTGTATGAAAGTACCGGTTCTGGAAATGATTCTAAATCGTATATAAGAAAATACGATTATAAAACAGGTAAGGTTTTCCAGCAAATTGATTTAGATGCTAAATATTTTGGAGAAGGAATCACTTTTGTAAACGGAAAATTATTTCAATTGACTTGGCAAGAAAAAACGGGCTTTATCTATGATGCCAAAACGCTAAAATTAGAAAAAACCTTTACTTACGAAAAAGATATAGAAGGCTGGGGAATGACCAATGATGGCACATACATTTATCAGACAGACAAAACAGAGAAAATCTGGAAAATGGACCCAAAAACCCAAAAAATGGTCGACTATGTTAATGTCTATTCTGGAAGTTCAAAAATCAAAGCCATTAATGAACTAGAATGGATTGATGGAAAAATATACACTAATGTTTGGACAAAAGATGCCATTGCAGTTGTTAACCCAACAACTGGTGCTGTAGAAGGAATTTTAAATTTGTCTGCTCTTAAAAAGAAAATTAAAAATGCCAATGCCGATGTTTTAAACGGAATCGCCTACAATCCTAAAACCAAAACCATTTTTGTAACCGGCAAGAATTGGGACACTCTTTTTGAAATTACAGTTTCTGAATAAGTTGTTTTAATTTTACTACCCTATAAAAAAACGGGGCATCATTTTAGATGCCCCGTTTTTAATATCAAAAAATTTACTTTTAACTATTATTTCAAAGTAAAACTAGTCTTAGAAACCAGTTCGTTTTTATCAAAAACATTTACAAAGTAAGTTCCTTTTTCAAAGTTTTTTCCTGGTAAATCTTCTGAAACATTTACTGTTTTGTTCTCATATTTTACAGTGGTTGCAAAACTATAACTCAACGTTTGGTCATCAAAATTTATAGTTTGCTTATCGCCTAAAACATTGTTTTTACTGTCGATAACCTGAACGTAATACGTTTTATCTCCAGATTTAGCAATTTGATTTTCAGCAATTGTAAAACTAACCTTAAGAACATCTGCCCTTCTTGCTTTATCTGTAGCAATTTCTTTTCCGGAGCTTCTTATTTTATAAGCTGAAGTTTTCATATTTAAAACAGAAAGTTTTGAACCTTTTTCCACTGTTTTAGACAATTCTTCATTTTGTCCAACTAATACTTCATTATATTTTTTGGATTCTCCCAATACCACAATGGTACTGTCACGTTGCACAGTTAAAGTAGTGTTAGCCTGCTTTAAACTCTCATTTTCAGCCATTAAAACTTTCATGTTGTTTTGCAATGCAGAAAGTTGTGATTTATATTTTGAAATATCTCCTTTTGAATTTTTCAAATCATTCATCAAGTTCACCACCTTATCTCTTTCCTGTATTAATTCTTCAGACATAGAAGTATTCTCTGCAATAGCCGCATCATAAGTTGCTTTCAATTCCTGTAATTCTTTCATAACTGAATCTTTTTCAGTTACAGTAGATGTTAACTCTGTTTGCACCGTTTCCGCATCAGATGAAATTTTAAAAATATAGACTAAACTTCCCACTAAAAGGATTGCTAGAACAGCTATCACCGCTTTTAGACTTGAATTTTTTTGTTGGTTTTCCATTTTTTTAGTTGTTTGTTTTTTAATTTTAATTAATATAGTTCCCAAATTTAATAATATAAATTTAAGTATTAACGTAAGTTAACACATTTATAGTATTTTTGAAAAAAAAACTTTATGGAGAAGCTTCTTCTTTTTTCAGCCGCCGATTTAGCAAAAGTTACTAACCACAGAAGCGGTGAAATAAAATTTGGAGAAAAAATGATTACAGTACCTAAAGGAACTGACCTCATGTCATTTTTAAATACCTGTGAGGCAAAATATGTACTTTTAGGAATACCGGAAGACATCGGTATTAGGGCCAATTTCGGTAAACCTGGCGCTGCATCAGCTTGGGACACTGCAATTAAAGGAATTGCAAACATCCAACACAATCGTTTTTGTAAAGGCAATCAAATAATTGTTTTAGGTCAAATTGATGTTTATAATGAAATGAGAGAAGTGGAATCTTTAAATTTTAATAACATCTCCGACCGTACCAAATTGAGTCAATTAGTAGCTAAAATTGATAAAGAAGTTTGTCATGTCGTTTTCAATATCATAAAATCAGGCAAAATTCCGATAATTATAGGTGGAGGTCAAAATAATTCTTACGGAAATATAAAAGGAACCGCTCTAGCAAAAGGAAAACCAATCAACGCCATAAATTTTGATAGTCAATCCGATTTTAGAATTTTAGAAGGTCGCCATAGCGGCAATGGATTTTCTTATGCATACGAAGAAGGTTTTCTTAAAAAATATTTCATCTTTGGACTTCATGAAAATTACACTTCCAAGAATGTATTGGACATTATTAAAAAAACGGAAGAACGCGTTCGTTTTAATACCTATGACAGCTTAAATATTCTAAAAGAAAAGAACTTTGACCAAGAAATGATTGAAGCATTAAATTTCATAAAAACCGATAGTTACGGAATTGAAATTGATTTGGATGCAATACCCAATATCTCCAGTAGTTATATGACTTTAAGTGGCTTTTCGGTAGAAGAACTTCGAAAATTTATCTCTTTTTTTGGAAAAAACACAAATGCTTCCTATTTACATATCTGTGAAGGTGCTCCCGACCAAGGTAATGAAAAAAGCAACTATGTCATTGGAAAATTGATTGGTTATCTAGTCACTGATTTTATCAAATCCAGAAATAGCGTTAATGTAATTAAACACTCTTTAAAATAAATTACCAAATAGGTACAATCCATAAATCGGAATAAATAAGCATCAAAAATAATAACACTATCTTTGCACAACTATCTATGTACTTAATACAGGGTATTTAATATCAAAAATATGTTATTCGAAGACTTATCACTTTCAAAAAGTATACAAAAAGCCGTATATGAAGAAGGCTATACTACCCCCACTCCTATTCAAGAACAAGCCATTCCTTTAGTCTTAGCTGGAAAAGATTTAATTGGTTGTGCTCAAACAGGTACTGGAAAAACGGCCGCATTTGCGATACCAATTATACATCAATTACATCGTATTGTAGGTTCGTCAAAAAAAGCAAAGCAAATACGTGCATTAATTGTAACTCCAACCAGAGAACTAGCCGTACAAATAGGTCAAAGTTTTGATACTTATGGTAAATATACCAATTTGACCCAATTGACCATTTTTGGAGGTGTTTCACAAAACCCTCAAGTGGATGAACTTAGAAAAGGAATCGACATTTTAATTGCCACTCCAGGTAGATTACTTGATTTACACAAACAAGGTTTTATAGATTTTGATCATTTACACACATTGGTTCTAGATGAAGCTGATCAGATGCTTGACATGGGATTTGTGAATGATGTTAAAAAAATAGTAAAACTGACTCCAAAAAATAGACAAACGCTATTATTCTCTGCAACGATGCCTATTGCTATCCGAGAATTGGCAGAAATGTTCTTAACTGATCCAGCTACCGTAACCGTTTCACCAGTTTCCTCTACTGCAGAAAATGTAGAACAACATCTTTATTTTGTTGAAAAAGGGGAAAAAAGAAACCTATTATACCATTTAATCCAAAATGAAAATTTATCCGATGTGTTGGTTTTTTCCAGAACCAAACACGGTGCTGACAACGTCGTAAAAGCATTGCGTAAAAAAAACATTGCGGCCGAAGCCATTCATGGTGATAAATCTCAAAATGCCAGACAACGGGTACTTGAGGCATTCAAAAATAAAGAAGTTGGAGTTCTGGTAGCTACCGATATTGCAGCCAGAGGAATCGATATTGACCAACTGCCTTATGTTATTAATTTTGATCTACCTAATATTCCGGAAACCTATGTACACCGAATCGGTAGAACGGGTCGTGCTGGAAATGGCGGAATAGCCATTTCATTTTGTGGCAAAGACGAACATGCCTATTGGAAAGACATTCAGAAATTAATTAAAGTGGATGTAAAAACAATAAATGACCATCCTTATCCATGGCATGCCGGAAATCCAGAAGTCGCTTCCGATTCGAAACCTAAAAATTCAAATCGAAGTGGTGGAGCCCATAAATCCAGAAAATCAAGCGCTTCAAAACAAAATAAAAAACGTTGGTATTAATCCGTTTTTGTGTTAAATATTAGCTTACAAAAAAAGCACCTTTTACTCGTTAATAAAAAGTGTTTTTTTATTCATACATAACTTCCTAATAAACAGTTAATTAACTGTTATTTGTGTTGGTATAAAGTTCGATTTTTACTAAATTTGTATATAAATAATTTAATCTTTAAAAACAATATATATCATGGAAGCATTAGTAAAAAGAAACGGATTTACTCCGCTCGTAAGTACAATTTTTGATGATTTTTTATCAAGAGATTTAATGGATTGGTCAGATCGAAATTTTTCAGCTATTGGAAGCAGTTTACCATCTGTGAACCTAAAAGAAACAGATAAAAAAATTGAAGTAGAATTAGCTGCTCCTGGTTTAAAGAAAGATGATTTTAAAGTTGAAATTGACAATCACATGTTGACCATTTCTTCTGAAAAAGAAGAAGAGAAAGAAGAAGAAAGAAAAAAAGATAATTATTACCGAAAAGAATTTAATTATCAATCCTTTTGCAGAACGTTTAGCTTACCTGATTATGCTGATGAAAATAGTGTAAAAGCCAATTATAAAGATGGTATATTACATGTAGATATTGCAAAAAAAGAATCAGCACAGAAAAAAGCGACTAAAACAATTGCAATCACTTAATTACTTTTTAAAAATCTAAACTTCAATAACAAAAACAAAAAAGGAATGAGTACTAACCCATTCCTTTTTTGTTGAATATCAAAAAGATCCTATTTAATTTATTATTATACTATTTCGCCGTTTTTAATTTTCCTACCGATTTAGCTACAATCGTTGCTACAGTAGCATCACTGGTTACATTAACGACTGTCCTGCACATATCCAAAGGTCTGTCTATAGCAAAAATAAGTGCCAAACCGGCTTCTGGAATCCCAGCTTGTCCCAAAACAATAACCAACATTACCATACCTGCACTTGGCACCGCTGCCGAACCGATGGAGGCCAATGTCGCTGTTACGATAATCATTAATTGAGAGTGCAAATCTAAAGGATCCGGCAACATAGCTTGCGCTATAAAAATGGCAGCTACAGCCTGATATAAACTGGTCCCATCCATATTAACCGTAGCTCCCAAAGGTAATACAAAACTAGAAACTTCTTCATCAACACCCAGATTTTCAGTGACACATTCCATGGTTACAGGTAACGTTGCTGCACTAGAACTCGTAGAAAAAGCGAGCAATTGAGCTGGAGCAATTGCTTTGTAAAAACGCAATGGATTTACCTTTGCAAAAAGCATCAACAAGGAAGGATACAAAACCAAAAGCATTAATAACAATCCAAAAAGTACGGTCAAGCCATAAATTGCTAAGGCTCCCAATGTTGAAAAATCAGGAATCTCAACCATTAATGCAGCCATCAAAGCAAAAACTCCATAAGGAGAAAAAAGCATAATGATATCGATGATTTTCATAATCACATCATTCAAACCTTTAAAAAAATCGACTACCGGTTTTGCTTTTTCTTCTTCAATTAAAATTAAACCGATACCAATTAAAATAACAAAAAGAATTACTTGCAACATACTTCCGTTATCACTCATCGCCCTAAAAAAATTATCCGGAACAATATCTACCAAAGCCTGAAGAGGGCCACTAGATTTTGCTTTTTCTGCCAATTCAATTTTTTGCGATGCGTCACCGGAAAAATTTTCAAGCAATGTTATTCTGGAACTCTCGTTGATATACTTTCCCGGCTTTATGATATTTGCCAACCCCAAACCAATAGTTACTGCAATAATAGTCGAACATAAATAAAATAATACTGTTCTTCCTCCCAATTTGGACAATTTGGATATATCTTTTAAATCAGACAAGCCCACAATTAAAGAGACTACAATCAAAGGAACGGCAATCATTTTAAGTAAATTGATAAAAACGGTCCCGAAAGGCTTAATCCAATCTACGACAATTCCTTTTTGTTCCAAATTCTTCATCAATAATCCAAAAAGCAATCCCAATACCATTCCGATTAAGATTTTCCAATGCAGAGCGAGTTTTTTCATAACTTAATTTTAAGAAATCCTATTAAACAAAAAACCCCTCAAAAGAGAGGAGTTTCAAAATTATTCAGTCATAAGAAGCGGTATAAATATAAAGCATCCCATATTATTTTTGAATTAATATGTTTTATTTATCAAATAAAAATCGGCTAGTACAATTGCAGCCATTGCCTCTACAATAGGCACTGCACGTGGTACAACGCAAGGATCATGACGTCCTTTACCAGTCATCTCCGTAATATTCCCTTTATTATCTAACGATTCTTGTTTTTGCATTATTGTGGCTACCGGTTTAAATGCCACTCGGAAATAAATATCCATTCCGTTGCTTATTCCACCTTGAATTCCACCTGAAAGATTCGTTTTGGTCGTTCCATCAGGATTATATAAATCATTGTGTTCACTCCCTTTCATTTTTGATCCACAGAAACCACTTCCAAATTCAAAACCTTTTACGGCATTGATAGAAAGCATGGCTTTTCCTAATTCGGCATGTAATTTATCGAAAACAGGCTCTCCTAAACCGATAGGAACATTTTGAATCACACAAGTTACGGTTCCTCCTACTGTATCACCTTCCTTACGGATTTGTTTAATGTAATCTTCCATCGTGGCTGCCATTTCTTGATCTGGACATCGAACAGGATTACTTTCTATTTTAGAAAAATCCAATTCCTGATACGGTTTTTCCAAAAACAATGGCCCTACAGAGGATACATATGCATTAATTTTTATTTCAGGCAACATTTGTTTGGCAATAGCTCCTGCAACCACTCTACTGGCAGTTTCGCGAGCGGAACTTCTTCCTCCACCTCTATAATCACGGAAACCGTATTTTTGATCATACACGTAATCCGCATGACTTGGTCTGTAATTATCTTTTATATGGGAGTAATCATCCGATTTTTGATTGGTATTTGGAATGATAAAACCTATCGGTGTTCCAGTTGTTTTTCCTTCAAAAATTCCGGATAAAAACTGAACGTCGTCCGGTTCTTTTCGTTGGGTAACAATTGCCGACTGACCTGGTTTTCTTCTTGACATTTCGAGTTGAATTGCCCCTAAATCCAGTGTTATTCCTGAAGGACATCCATCTATAATTCCTCCTAAAGCTTCTCCATGTGATTCGCCAAAAGTAGTGATTCTAAATAGTGTGCCGTAGCTATTTCCTGCCATTATAATTCGTTTTGAGCAAAAGTACTATTTTAGTTTTAAAATCTGAAGTTTAAGTTTTAAAAAACAGTATGTATTTATTGACTTTCAATTAATATTAGAACTAATTTCTTAACCTTAATTTACATTTAATTTGAAGTCGAATACATTAATTTGCTGAAATTCAAATTAACAACACATTGAAAAGAAGAAAAGTTGAGTTAGTTGTCATTTCAGATGTTCACTTAGGAACCTATGGCAGCCATGCTAAAGAACTTAATAAATACCTGTCTTCGATAAATCCAAAAACATTAATCTTAAATGGGGACATTATCGATATTTGGCAATTTAGAAAATCCTATTTCCCAAAATCCCATTTAAAAGTTATACAGAAAATAATAAACTTAGCTTCCAAAGGGACAAAAATCTATTATGTTACCGGAAATCATGATGAAATGTTGAGGAAATTCAGTGATATGAGCATGGGTAATTTTACGCTTTGTGATAAATTAGTATTGGAATTGGATGACAAAAAAGCGTGGATTTTTCATGGTGACGTTTTTGACGCTTCGGTAAATCATGCCAAATGGATTGCGAAATTAGGAGGCTTGGGATATGATTATCTCATTCTTATCAATCGATTTGTAAATTGGTGCTTGATAAAAATGAAAAAAGAGCCTTTTTCTTTTTCAAAAAAAATAAAAGCCAGCGTAAAAAAAGCGGTAAAGCATATATCTGATTTTGAAGAAACAGCTATCGAGTTGGCCATTGAAAACAAATATGATTATGTAATTTGTGGGCACATCCACGAACCAAAAAAAATAAAGAAAACAACCAAAATTGGTTCTACATTATATTTAAATTCAGGCGATTGGGTCGAAAATTTGACAGCTTTGGAATACAATAAAAAACGTTGGAAATTATACCATTATGAAGAAAACATCCTTCCTGATGAAGAAGAAAGTATACCTGAAGCAGAGAAGCTATTAAGCGAACAGTTAATCACAACTGTACTTTTATCAAAATAATTCTCACACATTTAACTGTTTTATTATCAGGTATTTAATACTAAAACTGTTTTTTATATATGTAAATTTTATAACAAACTACAATTATTCTATAAGCTTTACGTTTAATTTCGACATATATTTGCAATAACAAATATTAATTTATTTAACTATCTATGAAAAAAATTATTTTATCGGCTATTATGCTAATTGGATTAGCATTTAGCACACAAGCACAACACATTTCAGATAACGCATTAGGACTACGTTTTGGTGATAGCGGTGGTTTTGGAGGAGAACTTTCTTACCAAAGAGCATTGTCTAGTAACAATAGACTTGAACTAGACTTAGGTTGGAGAAATAGAAATAATTTCAATAACAGTGGCTATGACGACAGTGCATTTAAACTAACGGGATTATACCAGTGGGTATGGAACATTGACGGAGGATTCAATTGGTATGCTGGTGTAGGTGGAGGAGTAGGAAGTTATAGTTATGATAATAACGATAACCACTATAGCGATACATTTGCTTTTGCAGCGGGAGATATCGGTATTGAATATAATTTTGACATTCCATTGTTAGTATCGTTAGATTTTAGACCCGAATTTGGTGGTGGCGGATATTACAAAAACAATTATGGTTCAGATATTGCATTATCGTTAAGATATCAATTCTAAAACATAGCTTTATAGCACAAAAATGCCACTGTTTCCAGTGGCATTTTTTATTTTATGACAATTTCTTTTTTTGAATTGATCTTGACTACGCAATACGGATAAGTAATTCCTTGAGTAACCATTGCTTCTGGATCCGGATTGGTTTCTTTTACTGTAATGACAATGTTTTCTGGTGTTTCAACAACATTTTCAACTCCGATAGCATAACCTCCAGTGGGTTTCTCTCCCATATTCAAAATAATAAAATTAGATTTATTGACATCGTTGAGGCTAATTTTATTTTTTAAAACTTTATCATTTTGAAGCATTTTAATTTCATTCGGCTCTGAGAGAATTTCGAAAAAACGAATATTTCCGCCACCATCAGACTGTTGAGTTAAAACTTCATACAAAGCTTTCGTATCCATAACAATCGATTTCTTTCCTCCGCAAGAAGCGATAAAAAACAAAAGACTAATAACTATTATTTTTTTCATTCTATAAAATTAATAAACCGTGTTTAGACAAAGAGAATCATGAATATTTTTTTATGGCTTTTTCGTATAAATCAATATACATCGGTAAGATGTTTTTAATATCAAACTTTTTAGCTACACCTAAAGCATTTTCTTTAAATTCGGAAAGAATCTTCGGATCACTTAAAATCTTAATGGCATTCTGAGCCATTTCATCTGTATTCCCAACATCACTTAGATAACCGGAAACATCATCGAAATTAACTTCAGGCAAACCTCCTGAATTACTTGAAATCACAGGAACCCCCCAAGCCATTGCTTCTAATGCTGCCAATCCAAAACTTTCCGTTTCTGATGGCAATAAAAACAAATCAGTATAACTTAATATTTTGTCTATTTCGTTACTGTTTCCAAAAAAGATTACTTTATCTAAAATACCTAATTCTTGACAGAGGTATTCTGCTTTTTCTTTTTCTGGACCATCTCCCACCATCATCAACTTAGAAGGAATTTCTTGTTGAATTTTATGAAAAATCTTGATGACATCCGGAATGCGTTTTACCTTTCTAAAATTACTGATATGCGTAATAATTCGTTCACTTTCTTTCGCAATTACAGAACGATGACATTGGATTTTATCATCTTTAATATTTTTATCCAATTCTATAAAATTGGGTATTACATGAATATCCCTTTTAATATTGAATAATTTATAGGTATCGTCTTTTAAACTTTGTGATACGGATGTTACCACATCAGATTTATTGATACTAAAACTTACTGCCGGTTTATAAAAAGGATGATTACCTACCAAAGTAATGTCGGTACCGTGAAGTGTCGTTACCATAGGAATGCGTATTCCTTCACTTTTTAGCATTTGTTTGGCCATATAACCTGCATATGCGTGAGGTATGGCATAATGAACGTGTAAGATTTCAATATCATACAGTTTTACCATATCGACCAATTTACTGGACAAAGCCAACTCATAAGGCTGATAGTGAAAAAGTGGATATTCGGGTACATTTACCTCATGATAGTGAACATTTGCGGTTAACAACGCCAAACGAACCGGCTGACTGTAAGTTATAAAATGTACTTCATGTCCCATTCTGGCCAATTCCAAACCTAATTCGGTAGCTACAACTCCACTCCCACCAAATGTAGGATAACAAACTATTGCAATTTTCATGTATCTAAATAAATTATCTTAAATAAATAGGAGATTGAAATAAACTCTCAAAATCTTCTACAAAAAACGGTACTTATTGAAACAAAAAAAGACATCGGAAAATCAAATGCCTTTTATAAGTATGAATTTATATAATTTTAAAAAAAACGACTGTGCCAACTATCTAATGCCGGAACTTCCCATGATTCATTAAATTCTTCGATGGTATTAACTAAATTATTAAAAACAATGGTGTTTTCAGTAACTGCTTTGTCTTTTACCATTTTTTTAAAATCTATTAATGGCTTATGGGCAATATGCTCCCCTAATTTGAAAGTCACATTCATTTTATCCAATAAATCGACATTGTATTTTTTTTCAAGACTTTGAATAAACTCCACTGAAGAATCTATTGAACATCCGGTGGCCGCTTGTACTTCTTGATTTACGGAAAGGATAATAAACCGATTGTATTTTAATAGATAGGATGATTCTAAACTGGTGCCATGAGCAGCCCAACCTTCTAAAAAAGATTCTATTGCTGTTGCTATTTCAGCAAATTCAGCATCGGAAAATTTCCTGTTCGATTGATAAATCCAAATTCTGGAATCTTCCGGTAAATTTTCAAAAGGAACGTACATATTAATTATGTGTTATGAGTTATGAATCTTGAGTTAAAAAAACAAAATTCTAAATTTCTAATTATCAATTTGTAATCAATTTACAAATCTTGGGCATTGGCAATCAATTCGGCAATATCCATCACCTTCACATCACCTTCTTTTTCTTTGTTCTTAATACCGTCCGTCATCATCGTATTGCAAAAAGGACAACCGGCAGCAATAATTTCAGGTTGTACTTCAAGAGCTTCTTCCGTTCTTAAAATATTAACTTCTTTATTTCCGGGTTCGGCATCTTTAAACATTTGAGCTCCACCAGCACCACAACATAATCCATTTGCTTTGGAACGCTTCATTTCAACCAATTCAGCATCCAATTTTTGGATTAAATTTCTTGGAGCTTCATATACATTGTTTGCTCTTCCTAAATAACAAGGGTCATGAAATGTAATTCTTTTTCCTTTGAATTGACCTCCTTCGATAGTTAGTCTGCCGTCATCAAGCAGTGATTTTAAAAATTCGGTATGATGAACAACTTCGTACTTTCCTCCTAATTCAGGATATTCATTTTTAAGTGTATTAAAACAATGGGGACAGGCGGTCACTATTTTCTTTGCTTCATACGCATTGAGAACTTCTATGTTCATCATAGCTTGCATTTGAAACAAAAACTCATTTCCGGCTCTTTTGGCAGGATCTCCAGTGCAACTTTCTTCGGCACCAAGTACCGCAAAAGAAACATTGGCACGATTTAAAATTCGCACAAATGCCTTTGTTATTTTTTTGGCTCTATCATCAAAACTTCCAGCACAACCTACCCAAAACAAAACTTCTGGTTGTTTTCCTTGAGCTAGCATTTCGGCCATTGTGGGCACTATTAAAACTTCTGACATTGTATTTTATTTAATCGTTGAATCTTGAATCGGTTAAACATTTTACCGATTAAACAAATCAACTACATTTCATTTTTCCAATTTAATCTATCCTGTTGGTTGTATTGCCAAGGCGCTCCATTATTTTCAATATTGGTCATCATGGCATTCAACGGTATTGGAGCTGCGCTTTGCTCCATAACCAAATAGCGACGCATATCCATAATAATGGAAAGTGGACTGATGTTTACCGGACATTCTTCGACGCAGGCATTACAGGAAGTACAAGCCCATAATTCTTCGGGGGTGATGTAATCATTTAACAATGACTTATTATCTGGTATAAAAACGCCTTTATTAGTATCTAAATTTCTACCCACTTCTTCAAGCCTATCTCTCGTATCCATCATAATCTTACGCGGAGATAATTTTTTACCTGTTAGGTTGGCAGGACAAGCTGAAGTACAACGACCACATTCTGTACAGGTATAAGCATTTAACAATTGTACCCAATCTAAATCTTGCACATCACTGGCTCCAAATTTACCCGGAACCTCATTTTCACTAGCTGGTGCAGCTGCAAAAGGATCTGCATTTGGATCCATCATAAGCTTAACTTCTTTAGTTACCGCTTCCAAATTATCAAATTGCCCCATCGGATTAAGATTAGCAAAATAGGTGTTTGGAAAAGCCAATAGTATATGTAAGTGTTTTGAAAAATATAAATAGTTCATGAAAATCAAAATCCCCACTATGTGTAGCCACCAAAAAGCCTCTGTCAAAATCATTACGGATTCATTCGCCATTCCATTAAAAACGGGAGCAATAAATTGACTTATGGGAAACGATCCTGCTTTGATAAAATGAGAAAAACCGCCTGGGACATTTTGTAAATGAAAATCCGTAGCATTCATCATCAAAAACAAAACCATCAAAACAGTTTCAAAATAGAGGATATAATTGGCATCATTTTTTGGAAATCCCGTTAAGTCTTTATTGATAAAACGGTTTAATTTTACCACATTTCTCCTTAACCAAAATAAGGTAACAGAAACGATTACCAATACCGCTAATATCTCGAAAGAAGCGATTAGAAAATCATAAACTCCCCCTAGTGGAGCAAAAACTCGATGCGTTCCAAATAATCCATCAATTATAATCTCCAACAATTCAATATTGATGATGATAAATCCCAAATAAACAATAATATGAAGTATTCCTGCAACAGGTCTTTTTACCATTCTTGATTGCCCCAATGCTATCATGGCCATGTTTTTCCACCTTGCACTTGGATTATCTTTTCTATCGACAGATTTTCCTAAATTAATGTTTCGGATGATTTTTTTAATATTAATAAAAAAATAACCGAATCCAATAATCAATACTATGGCAAACACTATATTGTCTAAATAGCTCATAAATTAGCTTTATCTATTTTGAAATTGTATCAGTGGGAGATTTATATGGTTTGTTTTTCTTTCCAAAAAGAGAAACATTTACATAACGGGTTGGATAAAGTCGAACATCTTGTAACAACAATTCAAGCTCTTTTGAAGTTTTAGACATGTTATTGTATAAAGCATCATCTTTAAGTAATTTCCCCATAGAACCGTTTCCAGAATCCAATCCATGCATGATACTGTTAACTTTTGCCAATGTTTGATTTAAATCTTTAACCGTTTTTCCTAAATCGGCTTTATTTAAAGAGTCTGAAATTTTAGAAAAATCACCAGAAATTTTATTAAAATTACCAATGGTACTTGAAATTTGACTTTTATTATCTTCTAATAATTCATTCATATTCGCTGAAGCTTTATGAAATTGCTCCATTGTTTTACTCAACTCCGCCAAAGTGTTTTTTAAATCTTCTTGTGCTTTCTTATTCAGTACATTATTGATTCCGGAAATCAGCGTATCCGCATTCCCCATCAACTTTTCTATTTTTTCCTGTAGCGGAACCAATTTATTACCCAATGATTCCGTAAGGCCCATTTTAATGGCACTTTTTAACATCTGACCATCAGTCGCTAATGTTTTATCATTAAAATCAGGTAAAATAGCAATTTGTTTTCCTGCAATAAATCCAGGTTCATAAATAGAAGCTACACTAGATTTAGAAATCGGGAAATCAGTGTTAATCTGTAATTCCACCAATAACTTTCCGGTATTTTCATTAATTGATATACCTTCAACTTTACCTATTACTAAACCATTTAATGTGATAGGAGCCGAAGCAGAAAGACCTTCTACGCTTTCATACTCGGCATAAAAAGTTCTATAACTTTTAAACAGGTCTTTTCCTTTTAAGAAACTATAACCCCAAATGAATAATATTATAGATGCAATTACTAAAATTGCTGTTTTGATTTCTCTTGTTAATTTCAAAATTATAAGTATTTATTGCAAATTTAATATAAAATATTTGAACTAGACATTATTTAATGGCTTCTTGAATGCTGATTTTTTTTCCATCTTTAAAAGCAATTAAAAATGCCGATTCATAGCCTTTCGCTTTTGCTTCCTCTAAAAGATTCCTAGATTCGTTATAGTCCTGAGTTTCACCATACATATATTTGTACACGTTTTCATCAAAGTCTACCGATATATTTTTTAGGCCTTTAAAATTCTTAGGCTGCAACGCCATCTTTTTACCACTTGCAGAAATTTGAACCTTAAAGAGAATATTCGAATTTGAAGTAGTTTGAGAAGTACTTTTCACGACTACAGGCTCAGTTATTTTCTTCTGCGCTGGAGTTGCGGTATCTTTAACCGATTTTTCAACATATTTAGGAGCTGGATTCACTTCATAACTTTCAGCAATTCCACTTCCAAAATATTCTCTTTTATAACTTAATATAGCATCAGATATCGCTTTGGCAATTTCATTTTGACCTGCTTCAGAATCCAATAAATTTCCTTCCGTATAATTTGAGATAAACCCCATTTCAATTAAAATTCTAGGCATGTACGCTTTATGAAGCACCATAAACGGTGCTTGTTTAACTCCCCCACCTCTAATTTTTTTACCCAATTTTTCAAATTCATTTTCAACTTTACTTGCCAAAGAAATACTATTATCTAAATATTCTTCTTGCATCAAAGTCATTCCAATCATTGATTCCGGTGAATTAGGATCAAATCCTTCATATTTTGTTTTATAATCTTTTTCTAAAGTAATAACAGAGTTTTCCTTTTTGGCCGCTTCCAAATTTGATGCGATCTTATTCATCCCCATAACATAGGATTCCGTTCCATCTGCAGCCGTATTTTTATTGGCATTACAATGAATGGATACAAAAATATTGGCATTTGCTCTATTGGCGATATTGGCCCTTTCGACTAAGTCAATAAAGACATCAGTTTTTCTGGTATAGATAACATCAATATTAGGATTAGATTCCAATAACGCTCCAACTTTAAGCACCACCGCCAAAGCTATTTTTTTTTCGACATGCCCGTTATAAACAGCACCAAAATCATGATCTCCATGACCTGCATCCAGAGTTACTTTAAAAACACTAGATTGGCTATATAAAGAGCTACAAACTAACAGTATAACAAACAACAAAATACTGGAAGAAGTGTTTCTATTTTTATTCATTTATCTCAAAATTTTATAATTTTACTTAAAATATTTAGTTGTTATTGACTAACAACATCCTCATTATCATTATTTCTCTCCTGCTTAATTTCAACAACAAATGCTTGTAAATAGCCTGCTTTTTTTGCCTCTTGCTGCATTTTTCTAGCCTCATCAATATTTAAAGTTTCACCATACATATACTTATACAAATTATTGGAATGGGCATACGAAATGTTTTTCAATCCTTTGAAATTACTTGATTTCAAATCTATCTTTCGGGAACTGGCCGCAAGTTGCACTTTATAAACAGGACTTTTAGACAAATTAACATCCTTGGTAAATTCTTTTTTACCTGTTTCCTCTTTTTTGAGGACAACTTCTTTAGATTCAGACTTTGTGTTAGCAACATTCCTATCCCCAAAATACTTGTTTTTATAATTTAAAATTGCATCGGCAATCTGTTTTGCCATTTTTAATTGCCCTTCATCTGAATTTAAAAAGCCCCCTTCTTGTTTATTGGATAAAAACCCCAACTCGATTAGAACACTCGGCATATAAGACGCATCAAGAACCCACAAAGGCTGTTGTTTTACACCTCTTGAATTTCTTTTTAATTTATTCGTAAAGTTATTTTGAATTTCAGAAGCTAAATTAATACTGTTATTCAAATTTTCCTCTTGCATCATAGTCAACCCAATCAAAGATTCAGGCTTATTGGGATCAAAACCTTGATATTTTTGCTTGTAATTACTTTCTAACAATATAACTGAGTTTTCGTTTTTGGCCACTTCTAAATTCATATCATGCCTTGACATTCCCATCACAAATGTTTCGGTACCAAAGGGAGCAACATTTTTAACCGAATTACAATGAATTGACACAAATAAATTTGCATTTGCTTTATTGGCAACCTTTGGTCTATTGGCTAATTCAATAAACACATCTGAAGTGCGAGTATATATAACTTTAATGTTTTTTTCGTTTTCTAGAAATTGTCCCACTTTTAAAACGGTCTTAAGTGCAATTTCTTTTTCAACAAAACCATGATAGGAATTTCCAGGGTCTTTCCCACCGTGACCGGCATCCAGAACCACCGAAAAAACATCTTTGCTTTGAGAATTTACTGAACTATATGATAACATCAATACTATCGTTGTTAAAATAAAGTTCTTAGAATTGAATTTCATTTTTAAAGTTAATTTAATTAAAAACACTATGGTTATAAATTTTCTATTTACCTATTTTTGCCAAAAAATAATCAGTAAGTTTGACACTTCAAAAAACAAGCCATAATTTTACAAAAATAGCATTTAAACCTTTGCGTACAAACTTATTTAATATCGTTTTATTACCTATTTTCCTAACAATTGGATGTGCAAAACTGTATTCACAAGATATTCCAAAAAAAATAGCCCCTATTGTCCCTAATAAAGAGGTAGAGATAAAAACAGATAGTATTGCCGCAATTTCTGATATAAAAATTGAAAATGATTCTATTCAAAAAGATAGTATCAAACCCCAAAAAAAATTACTTGAGGGAAAAATCAAATACAATGCCACTGATTATGTAAAAATTGACCAAAAGAAAAAACACATTACATTGTATAACAATGCCGAACTCTATTATCAGGACATCGAATTAAAGTCGGGAATCATTGTAATGGATTATGAAAAAAATGAAGTTTATGCTGGGAGAATTAAAGATTCTTTAGGCAAATACACTCAATATCCAAATTTCAAACAAGGAGCAAATGTTGTAGAACCGGATTCGATTCGGTTCAATTTTAAAACTAAAAAAGCCATTATCTGGAATTCCAAAACAGACCAAGGTGAATTTAAAGTAAAAGCACAAATTACAAAAAAAGAAAATGATTCTGTTTACTTTTTAAGAGGAGCCCGATTTACCACTTCAGAAAATGTGGATAAACCCGAATATTATTTTCAGACTTCTAAAGTGAAATTAATACCGGGTAAAAAAGTAATTACAGGCTTAACACATATGGTCATCGCAGATGTACCCACTCCTATCGCCTTACCGTTTGCTTATTTCCCGATGAGCAAAGAAACCAGTGTTTCTGGTCTTATTCTTCCTAGTTACAATGATTCTAATACCCGTGGATTCTCATTGCAAAATGGAGGATATTACTTTGCTTTAAATGATCATTACGACTTAACTGTTTTAGGAGATTATTATACAAACGGAAGTTATGGAATGCGTTTTGAATCCTCCTATGCTAAAAGATACAAATTTAGAGGAAACGTCAATTTTAGATTTGAAAATTTAATAAACAGTGAAAGAGGATATCCTGATTATTCCAAACAAAAGATCTATAATATTCAATGGTCTCATTCCAGAGATTCGAAAGCAAATCCAAACTCCAGTTTTTCTGCTTCGGTAAATATGGGTAGTAGTAAATATTTCAAACAATCCATTAATCAAGCCAATGTGGGTTCGAATCTGAATAACACTTTAAGCTCTTCTGTCTCCTATTCCAAGACATTTAATTCGATTCCACAAGTCAGAATGTCTTTAACGGCGACACATTCCCAAAACACACAAACGGAGGTCATCAACATGACACTTCCTACTTTACAACTTAGTGTAGACAGAGTTTATCCATTTGTAAGAGAAGGAGCCACCAAAAAAGGTCTTTTTAAAAATATCAATTTACAATATAATTTAAATGCTCGAAATAGCATTACCACAACTGATTCCTTATTCTTCAAACCTGAAATGTTTAAAGATGCCAAAAACGGTTTTGAACATACTATTCCTTTGAGTACCAATTTCAAATTATTTAAATATTTTAGTGCTTCCACTTCTGCAAATTATAAAGAAGTTTGGTATACCAAAACAATTAATAGAAATTATGATGTTGACCAAAGTAAAGTAGTGGATAATATTGTTAATGGTTTTGATGCCTACAGAACCTATTCGTTTTCATCAAGTCTCGGAACCACTATTTATGGTACTTTTAACTTTGGTGAAGACAAAAAAATAAAATCCATAAGACACGTCGTTAGACCTTCTGTTTCGTATGGTTACACCCCTAGTTTCGAAAAATATTACGATACGTACGCTACAGACGCTACAGGAAAAATGGCTCAATATTCCCGTTTTGAAGGAGGTATTTTTGGAGCACCCGGTTTAAGCAATTCCAATACGATGGGCATCAATGTAAGTAATACTTTTGAAGCCAAAGTAACAGACAAAGACTCCACAAAAGTGGAACCTAAAAAAATAATGCTAATTAACAATTTGAATTTATCTACCAGTTATAATTTAGATGCCGATGGAAAAACAGCTCTGGCTTGGTCTCCAATAAGAGTTAGCGGAGGAACACAATTATTTAAAAACAAAATGAATGTGAATTTCGGTACAACTTTAGATCCTTATGCCATTGATAATTCCGGAAACAGAATTAATGTTTATAATATTGATAATGGTGGAAGTTTATTTCGAATGACCAGTGCCAACATGACTTTAAATTATTCTATCTCAAGCAAAGGGGATAAGGATAAAACAGAAAAAAATGAACAAGGCGTTAGAAATGGTGGTCGAGAAGACGATTTGTTTGGAACCAATACAGTCAATAATGAACGAAAAAGTCAATTTGACGAAGAAGACAAAGGCGAAGATGTCATTTCTGAATTTTTTAGATCAAAATTACCTTGGGATATGACATTTGCTTATTCCTTTACTTACGGAAATAACAATAGACAAAAAAAGATTACCGGAAACTCTTTAATGATTTCTGCTAATGCAGATTTGACACCAAAATGGAAAGCAGGAGTTTCAACTGGATATGATTTTGTTCAAAAAGGCGTAACTTATACCCAATTGCGTTTCGAAAGAGATTTATTAAGTTGGAGAATGGATTTCAATTGGACTCCATTTGGGGATAATGCCAACTGGAGTTTCTTCATCGGAATAAAATCAGGTATTTTGAGTGATATAAAATGGGACAAAAGAAGCATGACTAACCGTTAGGTTAGTTTCACTGTAACATAAATACACCTTATCTGAGATTACCCATTGATTTAAATACATAAAATTGTTTCACTATAACAACACTAAACTATTTCTATTATGAAAAAAATTATCTTCACCGAAAAAGCCCCAGCTCCTATAGGACCTTATAATCAAGCCGTTTTAAAAGGAAACACACTTTATACTTCTGGACAAATAGCAATCAATCCCACAAATGGAGAATTGGTCACCAATACTATTGAAGCAGAAACAAAACAGGTAATGGAAAATATGAAAGCGGTATTGGAAGCTGCCGGAATGACTTTTGAAAATGTTGTAAAATCAAGTATATTCATCATGAACATGGCCGATTTTGGAACTATCAACACGATTTATGGATCTTATTTTAATGAAAAAACCGCTCCAGCTCGTGAAACGGTTCAAGTGGCTTGTTTGCCAAAAAATGTAAATATTGAGATTTCTATGGTAGCAATGTTATAGCACTCAATAACAATTGTGCCGAGGCTTCGTTTGTTGCTATTGGCACATTGTGCACATCACATACACGAAGCAACATGTTGATATCGACTTCATGTGCATGACTGGCTAATGGATCTTTGAAAAACAAAACCATTTTTGTTTTCCCTTCCGCTACACGGGCTGCAATTTGAGCATCACCTCCCATTGGTCCCGAAAGCATTTTTTTAACTTTAAAACCTGCTTTCTCTGCCTTACCACCAGTAGTTCCTGTTGCAATCAATTTAATTTTTTCTTGTCGTAACAATTCAATATTCTTATTCAGAAATTGAACCATATCAACTTTTTTCCCATCATGGGCTATAATAGCAATTTCCATAATTTTATTTATTTATTAGCAACATGATAGGCTATAAGTCCATCTATAGGTCTTCTTAGGACATTCCCTAACTTAATGCCATATTTATCAAATGTTTGCTCTAATTCGTCTTTTAAATAGAAAGCTATAGAGCCAACAAAATGAACTGGAACCTCTTTGTAATTATCATATTGTTTGATATAATTTTTAACAAACGATTTCATTCCTTTAAAAATGATTTTTCTACAAAATTCAGTTTCCTTATGTTGTATTAAAAACTTAGCAAAAGTGGCCAAATAAGCATTAGGATTAGGCTCTTTGTACAATTTGTTTTTAACGAAGTCTGCATCTAAATTATATTCTTTTTCAAATTCTTCCGCTAATTCTTTAGGCATTTTATTAAAGAAATATTTTCTAAGTAATTCTTTCCCAAATACATTACCACTACAATCATCCATAGCCATATAGCCAAGAGACTGTACTTTTTGAATTAGTTTTTCACCATCAAAATAACTACAATTAGATCCAGTACCTAAAATACATATAATTGATTCCTCTTTAGTTGGATTTGCGGCATATGCAGCAGCATAGGTATCTTCTTCAACAAGGATATCCGCATAAGGGAAATAGTCTTGAAAGATTTGGGTTAATGAAATTTTCATTCTATCCGTGCCACATCCAGCTCCATAAAAAAACAAGTGAGTTGCATTTTTTTTATTTTGTAAAATATCAAAACGATCATTCAATCGTTCAATAATTTCATTTGGACCAAGAACTTCGGGATTTAATCCCAAGGTTTGTGTGGTAAACAATATTTTACCTTCGTCATCAATTGCAATCCAATCAGCTTTGGTAGAGCCGCTATCAACTATTAATCTCATTTTGTCTTTTTTAAGTTTGTTTGGTTTTTAGTTTGGTTTTCTGTTTTTTTAATATATCTCGATTTATTATCAGGATACAATATAAAAATAAAATCCCGTTAAAATAAATTATAACGGGATTTTTAATAAGGGTATTAAATATTATTTTAATCCTGTAATATGAACTGATAAATCAATCAATTTACTAGAATAACCATATTCGTTATCATACCAAGAAATGATTTTGAAGAAAGTAGAATTTAATCCAATTCCTGCGTTAGCATCGATGATAGAAGTTCT
>JALRGT010000036.1 GCA_023259675.1 Flavobacterium sp. | reverse complement strand
TGCAAGCCGGACAATTTGTTCAGGTTCTGGAAGAGCGTCAAGGGCTAAAAGTAGGTTGTATTGAAGAAGTGGCCTGGAGACAGGGATTTATTACCGATAAACAATTGAAAGATCTTGCGGAGCCGCTGAAAAAGTCCGGCTATGGGGAGTATCTTATGGGATTGTTGAAGCATAGGAGTTTTTAGTGAGTTGTGAGTAGTATTTAGTATTCAGTTAACAGTGTTAGATTAGGACAGAAAAGAAATTAGTTATCATCCTTACCATGCAATATCTTTTTTATTTCTAGTACTTGAAATTCTCTATTTTAGAATTGCGGATCAATTTAATATTATCGACAAACCCAATTCCAGATCATCCCATACTTCCATTACGTTAAGAGGAGGTGGGATTATTTTTCCGATAGCACTTCTTGTTTCCTTTTTTTTAGGGTATGTAAGTTGGTCCTTAACCTTGGCCGTGATTTTGGTGGCTGTGGTTAGTTTTGTGGATGACATTCAACCGTTGTCGCAATTGCCTCGTTTTGCTTCACATGTTATTGCAGTAGGATTGGTGTTTTATGATTTGAATTTATTTATTGAACCTTTATGGTTGCTCCCAATCGTATTTGTCTTACTGATTGGTTGGGTAAATGCCTTTAATTTCATGGACGGAATTAACGGGATAACCGTACTATATGCCCTTACGGCAATTTTGAGTTTTTCTCTATTGTCCATTCATGTTTCCAGTTTGCCTTTGTTGATTACGATGGGATTGTCTTGTTTCGTTTTTGGTCTATTCAATGTGAGAAAGAAAGCCAAAACCTTCGCCGGTGATGTAGGAAGCATCAGCATGGCTCTTTTTCTGGGTTATTTTATGATCAAAACTATTTTTGAAACGGGTCAATTAGGGTATATACTGTTCTTTTCAGTTTATGGTATTGATGCAGTTATCACCATACTTGTTCGATTAAAAAATAAAGAAAATATTTTCCAACCACAACGTTCGCATTTGTACCAATATTTGGCAAATGAAATGAGGTGTTCCCATGTTTTGGTTTCCCTTATTTATGCAGGTTTTCAATTACTGATTAATGGATTGGTTATTTACTTGGATACTAAAGGAAATTTAAATTTGCTTTTTGTCTTTGAAATTTTAATTGTCTTGACTTTTATTTATCTAATGATTCCTATGCAAGTAATCAATAAGTTGGATTTGAAGAATTCCTGATTTGCTTTTTTTTTAAATAAAAAATAATACACCCAACAGATTTCTTTATTATTTCGGATTCAAACAATACTTTCGGTTTTTAATTTTTTAAGGAATGCATAAAAAACGAATTTGGCTTTCGGCTCCTCATATGGGAGGCAGTGAAATGAGGTATATCCAAGAAGCATTTGATTCTAATTGGATTGCACCAGTGGGGGCTAACTTGGATATTTTTGAAGCCGATATAGAAAATTATTTAGGGAAACACTATGTGACTCTTTTGACTTCCGGAACAGCCGCCCTTCATTTGGGGTTAGTACTTTTGGGTGTTCAGGCAGGTGATGAGGTCATTTGTCAGACGATGACTTTTTCGGCCTCCGTTAATCCCATTTTATACTTAGGAGCCACACCTGTTTTTGTGGACAGTGAACTACAAACTTGGAATCTGTGTCCCCAAGCTCTTGAAGAAGCCATACGGGATAGAATTGCTAAAGGCAAAACACCCAAAGCCATCATTGCAGTTCATCTGTATGGAGTTCCTTATCAGGTAGAGGCCGTGCGAGCCGTAGCCAATCGATATGGTATTCCCATTCTGGAAGACAGTGCAGAAGCTTTAGGCAGTCGCTACAAGGGGCAACCCTGCGGTACTTTTGGTGATGTTGGTGTTTTTTCTTTTAATGGCAGCAAAATTATAACGACTTCTGGAGGTGGTGCCATCGTAACTCCTACAAAAGAACTCAAGATCCGAGCCTTATTTTTGGCAACCCAAGCCAAAGAGGAAGCGCCACATTACCAACATAGTGAAGTAGGGTATAATTACAGGATGAGTAATATCTGCGCCGGTATCGGTCGGGGACAGATGGAAGTTTTAGACCAACATATAGCATTGAGAAGGGGGAATCACGATTTTTATGTTGATTTGTTCGCTCCAATTACAGGAGTCTATGTTTATACTGTTCCCCATAATGATTATTTCTCCAATTATTGGTTGAGCACCATTTTAATAGATCCTATTGCCACTAATGGGATAACCACTGAAACTTTACGACTGGCATTTGAAGCGGAACAAATTGAAACCAGACCTTTATGGAAACCCATGCATTTACAGCCTGTTTTCGGTACTTATCCCTATTATGGCGGTACTATTGCTGAATCCCTTTTCCGTATAGGGCTTTGTTTGCCTTCGGGATCCAATATGTCCAAGGAGGAGCAATCCAGAATTGCTTCGGTAGTTCATAAATTATTTCAAAAGTAGTATCTTTTCGTGTTGACTACCAGCGCATACGGAATCAACCAGAGAAATGTTATTTAACCTTTGTAAAATAGAATCCTTTTTTACTGTTTTATTAATTTAATATATATTATTTTTGCCTATTAAATAATAAGCAGCAATCTTAAAAAAAATAGTTTTGGGTACTTCTAAAAATTCTAATTCGGGTTTTATAAATGCTGATTTTTTTTCGAAAGAAAATTTAAAATTAAGCATTCATAATTTAGGATATTTGCCTCGCTGGATTATCATTTTAATAGATGTACTGGTTTTGCTTATAGCCTTTACATTTACATCTGTATTATTTAATGAAACAGGATTAGATTATGTAATTACACCACATAATTTTACTTTCATAACAGGTTTATTATGTACTAACCTTTTTTTCTTTTGGTTGTTTCGTACGTATTCAGGTATTATTAGGCACTCTTCTTATATCGATGCCATAAAATTGTTGTTCTCACAAATATCAGTTTTAATCGTTTTTTTAAGTTTAAATTTTATATACGAATTTATATACGAAACTAAGTTATTCTTGAATACCGCTTTTTTTGTCAATAGGCTACTTTCTTTTTGTGGTTTGTTTTTATATCGTGTAGTCGTAAAACAGACTTTCGAACATTATTTTGCAGAGAAAAGCAATTTTAAATTGGTAAGAACCATTATTTATGGTACCGATGCCAATGCCATTTCTGTGGCCAAAGCGATAAAATTGGAGACCCCCCCACGTTTTAAAATAGTTGGGTTTGTAGATAAAAATAATCAAAATGAATCCAAAAGAATGTTGGATTTACCTATTTTAATTCAAAGGAAAAAACTACCTATATTAATGCGTTCCATAGGTGCAGAAGGAGTCATTATAGCCGATAAAAGTTTGTCTAAAGAAGAACAATTAATCATAGTTGATCAATGTTTGGAATTTAATTATAAAGTTTACGTAGTTCCTAAAATAACCGACTGGGAAAATCAAAAGGAAATTTCCCGTAAAATTAAGAACATTCAAATAGAAGATTTACTCAATAGAAAACCCATCGTGTTAGACGGTAAATTGATATCGAAACAGTTGAAGGATAAAACGATATTGATTACGGGTGCTGCCGGTTCTATAGGGAGTGAAATTGTGCGTCAAGTATTGAATTTTAATCCAAAGAGAGTGCTGATTTTAGATCAGGCAGAAACTCCACTGCATCATATCGGTTTAGAAATTGAAGCGATACATTCTAATTCAGAAATTCACACCGTAATTGCAGATGTTAGAAATAAAGAGGCACTTAACCGGTTGTTTAAGCTTTATAAACCTCAAGTTGTTTTTCATGCCGCAGCCTATAAACATGTGCCTTTAATGGAAGATAATCCTTCCCAAGCAATAGAAACCAATATTGTAGGGACAAAAAATTTGGCTGATTTGGCTTGCGAATATGGGGTTAAGAATTTTGTTATGATTTCTACCGATAAGGCGGTTAACCCTAGTAATGTAATGGGAGCCAGCAAGAGAATAGCCGAGAAATATGTACAGTCCCTGCATTTGAAATGCCAAGCTGAAAAAGGAATTAAAGCACCAAAATTTATTACTACCCGTTTTGGAAATGTTTTGGGGTCTAACGGTTCGGTTGTACCTTTGTTTACCAAGCAAATTTCGGAAGGAGGGCCTATTACGATTACCCATCCCGATATTATTCGCTATTTTATGACTATTCCAGAGGCCTGTCAATTAGTATTAGAAGCCGGAGCTATGGGGAATGGTGGTGAAATTTATATTTTTGATATGGGCAAACCGGTTAAGATTATAGATTTGGCCAAAAAGATGATTCAACTCGCCGGGTTTGTACCTGAAAAGGATATTAAGATTAAGATTGTAGGATTACGTCCTGGAGAGAAATTGTATGAGGAATTACTTAATGATACTTCAAAAACAATGCCTACCCATCATCATAAAATCATGATAGCCCAAGAAATTCCTGAAGACTATGAAAGTTTACATGAAGAAATTGAAGCGCTAATTGAGATTACCCAAACGGCGAGCAACGATGCAATAGTTTCTAAAATGAAACGAATAGTTCCGGAATTTAAAAGTATGAATTCTGCTTTTGAATCGTTGGATAATAAAATGGAAGTTTCTATCCATTAATTATTGTTCTAAAAAATTGATTGTTGGCCATTATTTCCTGTAGCGGTTTTACTTCTTTTATTTTTATTTTTTTATCAAAAGCAGCAATATGATTGTCATGGTGCACATCGGAGCCCACAAAATCATACATTCCTTTTTGCAATAATTGTTCGGCTATTTTGGTGATGCCTTCTCCATAATACCCCACTACAGCCAAAAGATTGAGTTGGAACAAACACCCCGCTTTTTTAAGTTTTTGGTATTCCGAAAAGTTATTGTGGTAAAATAAATACCTTTCCGGATGGGCCAAAACCGGAATGTATCCTGCCACTT
This sequence comes from Flavobacterium sp., assembly GCA_023259675.1. Lineage (GTDB taxonomy): Bacteria > Bacteroidota > Bacteroidia > Flavobacteriales > Flavobacteriaceae > Flavobacterium. Next base: position 21,585 of record JALRGT010000036.1, on the reverse strand, counting down.
GCAGGTCGAAAAGTATCGAATACAACTGGATTGGCGCATTGATATAAGACATTTCGACCAATACATAATTGTCTTTCAATGTCAATACATCATGGGACTGAAACAGTTTTACAAACTGATCATCCATTAGATACTCCGCTGCCGCCTGAAAAGGCAGGTGGATATCCTTTTTTTTAAGTTCGCTTTCCGTACTGTTTTTATTGATGATAATTCCTTCATGGGTATTCTCCCAAACATTTTGAATAATATGGGGTGTTGTAATTATTTGCTGGATTCCGAAGTTTTGCAATGCTCTTGTAAGACGGAGTGTATCTTCAAAGGTTTTGGCCCCATCATCGATTCCCGGCAACAGGTGCGAGTGGATATCAATGTGGTTGTCCGGGATGAGGTCCTTTAGAACCGGTTTGGATTTGAATAGTGTAAACATAGTGTAAAGATAATGAGTATTTTGTGAATAGTGTCCTTCGTCAGGCTCAGGATGGTGTGGGAAGTTAGAAGTGTCCTAGGGCAGGCTCAGGATGGTGTGCGAAGTGAGAAGTAATCAGTTAGTTATACCTGTTGGGTGTAATTAATGGAAAACTCAATTAGCAGCAAAATATAAAAATTTTAACACATAGAAATACTAAAAAAAAGAGTTTGATAGACCAATTGCTTCGCCTGTTCGCTATCGCTCGGGTCTTGGTTTCACAAAGCTATGTTTCACTATCAAAAAGTGAAATGTCTCAATAAAATCAATAAAAAACTATGTTTCTATGTGTTTAAAAAATTATAAATTGAATTACACCCATTGGGTTAGTTATTTAATTAGTGATTAAGAATTTATTCACTGGGGATCGTATAGGCAATTAGGGTGGCAGTATTGTATTTTCGATGGAGGTATTTGTACTTTTTCTTTTCTTTTTTTGCAAAGTTGATACTTATAAATGTTAGATGCAGGTGGTTTCCTGTAGGTTTCGCCGTAGACAATGTCAGGGTTTGTATTTCGGATGTTTTGTCAAGAATTATTTCCTCGCTGTAACAGCTGTCGAAGTTGTCATTTTCACAATCCCAATTGGCTGTAGCGATAGCCACATGTACTTGCGTAGCTTCTTCGGGCCAATCTAAATGTTCGTTTGCATAAAAATCAGTCAGGATTACAGTTTGTTGTAATGGTATGCATGCTTCTTTAATTTTTAGTACCTGTCGCAAAGGCCGCAGTTTGTTGCTTTCAAAAAATAATAAGGCTTCTTTACCGTCCTCGGTTTTTAAACCGTTGGCCAAAGTTCTTTTTCCTCTTGGTTCGGTAGCGTCTTCTTCGAGGATTTCGAACAACTGTTTGTTGGCTCTGCCTGCAAAGCTTCCATCTTTCGCTAGCCTATTGAAACGGGAAGCCAGTTGTCGAAACACCGCCGACTTTTTAGAACAATGTCCAAACTCCTGTCCTTGTTCCCGTATAGGATTAAAAATAGGATTGTTTTTGAAGGCTTCTGAAGTTATTCCAGTTTTCCCTTTCATTCGGACATAATTGGTGCCGTCTGCAGTTACCACAAAATTCAGGTCGTCTAGGGTTCCTTTGATTGCAAATGGAGCGATTACTTTTGCCATAGGTATTGTTTTTTGTAGTAAAAGTAGTTGTTTTTTTTAAATAGTGAGAAGTGTGTTGTAAGAAGTGTCCTTCGGCAGGCTCAGAATGGTGTTAGAAGTTAGAAGTTAGAAGTTAGAAGTGTCCTTCGGCAGGCTCAGAATGGTGAGTGGTGGGTAGTGAGTTTTGGGTTGTGTCCTTAGGTAGGCTCAGGATGGTGATTTTGAACATGTAATGTCGGTTTTTCATGATTTCTATTACTTTGAGTGATTTGGGATTACAATGGGTCTCGACTGCGCTCGACCTGAGAGTGTGAGTCGATGAGGTGATTGCGTTTGTCACATCGAATGTTTAGGTTTTAAGGGTTCTTGATACGATTTTATAATAACGCTATCGCTAATTTATAAAATTGCTACCATTAACGGTTTTGTTAATGTGCCAAATAATAAATTTAAAAAAAAAACAAATTCTTTTATTTTAACTAACATCTGTTCTTTTTTGCATTGCCCAAAAAAGAACCAAAAAAGGCTAGCCCACGACTGTTCGCCGACCCGCTATTTTTTCCATTCTAAAATTCAACAAACTCCCCCGAAAGGATTCGGGGTCAAACAGTGTTGAATTTTTTCAGAATCTTCGAAAAGCGGGAACCCGGCTGCCACAGTCAAAGGGCAGTAACAATATAAAATAAACATTTAACGTGTCATTTTATATTTCTTTTTTTGAATAAAATTATAACTCGAACTGAGGGAAGTGCATTCGATTTGAAGAAAGTAGTTTTCATTACGTCCGTCACTTCGAGTGTTTTAGGTTGAAGGGATTGGTTTAGATTGTAATTTTGGTTAAGCCAAAATGTACCGAGAAGCATTTGTAGTTTTAAGGGTTCTCTATACTTCGTACAGATTTTCTATCGCAAATCAGTACTTCAACTAACATTGTTGTTTTATTTAAAATAAGAAATTACTGTTAATCAATGTTTCTTTTTTCTTTTTTGCTTGATCAAAAAAGAAAAAAAAAAATCAAGTCAGCGCTCCCTCGTCGGTCAAATTAGTTTTCGAAGTCTAAAACAAAAAAACTCGTCCCGAAGTGTCGGGACTCAAACAGTTTTTGTTTTTACGACTTTTTCAAACATTTGACACTCGACTGTGGAAGCTAAGGACACCTGAATCTCGTAAATAATATCCATTTGGTTTGATATTAATTTAAACAACAAACTTCATTTTTATATTTCTTTTTTTTGAATAAAATTATAATTCGACCTGACAGTGTGAGTTGATGAGGTGATTGCGTTTGTCACATCGAGCGCAGTCGGGATGGAAGCGTGTATTTTTTAGAACTAAAAAGAAAAAGAGTAAGTCAAAATCTATAGGAAAGAATTTTACGTTTTTAATTGTTTCTTTAACCATTTTATACGTCGGTGGTCGTTAATATTTTGATAAACTAACTCCATATTAGTATATTTACTCCTAACCGAAAAAGAATGACAGCATAAATGAACTCAACGGAAAATTTTAATGAGGATTGGTTGTTTGAAATAACACCCAAAAACAAATTTTTATCGCTAAACCTAAGAGAAGTTTGGCAATATCGGGATTTGTTATTGCTGTTCGTGAAACGGGATGTGGTAACGGTATACAAACAAACTATTTTGGGCCCGTTGTGGTACTTGATACAGCCATTGTTTACCTCTATTACCTTTACCATTATTTTCAACACCGTTGCCGGAATTGAAACGGGTAGTGTGCCTCCATTTTTGTTTAATTTGGCCGGGATTACAGTGTGGAATTATTTCACCGCCTGTCTCAATGATACTTCGGATACTTTTAAGAGAAATGCCTCCATATTCGGGAAAGTGTATTTCCCGAGATTGATTATGCCACTTTCGGTGGTGATTTCCAATTTGCTGAAATTTGGTATCCAGTTTTTTATATTTTGTGCTTTTTATATTTATTTTTATTATAATGGTGCAGGAATCCGTTTCAATTCCATGGTTCTGTTTTTTCCTTTTTTGGTTGTGATGATGGGGGTTTTAGGTTTGGCTTTAGGGATGATTATATCATCCATGGTCACTAAATATCGGGATTTATCCTATTTGTTGGGCTTTGGTGTACAGTTGCTCATGTACCTCTCGGCGGTGGTGTATCCCATGGCGTTAATTCAGAAAAAAATGCCGCAATATGTCTGGTTGGTCGAGTACAATCCGTTGGCTTATATTATTGAAACCACTAGATATCTGTTGTTGAACATTGGTCAAATCTCCATTCCGGGATTGGTTTATACTTTTTGCCTTATCGTTTTGCTCTTTTTCATTGGATTGGTTATTTTTAACAGGACAGAGAAAAGTTTTATTGATACAGTTTAGTTAGTAGTGAATGGTTAGTAGTGAATCGTTGTTCGTTAATAGTTAGAAGTGAATAGTTAAAAGTTAGTAGAGAAAAGTCAATAGTTAGTCGTTAATAGTGAAAAGCAGATAGTTATTTCTATTCACGATTCACCACTCACTACTCACCAAAAACCATTCACCACTCACTAAAAACCACTCACTAAAAAAAAGAGATATGGATCATAAAGAATTGGATGTTTGGAAGAAGAGCATGGATTTGGTTACGTGTATTTATAAAATAACGGCTTTATTTCCGGATTCTGAAAAATTTGGTTTAATAAGTCAAATGCGAAGAGCCGCTGTTTCTATTCCATCAAACCTAGCTGAAGGATCTGCCAGAAAAGGGAATAAAGAGTTGCAACAATTTCTTTATATTGCCATTGGTTCGCTTGCTGAATTGGAAACGCAATATTTAATTGCATTGCGATTGAAATTTATAAAACAAGAACCTGATTTAGAAGAGCAACTGATTACAGTAAAGAAACTGTTATTGGGATTTAAAAATTATATCTGTAAGAGTTAGTTAATAGTTAGCAGTTAGTAGTTAATAGTTAGAAGTGAAAAGTTAATAGTTAGAAGTGAAAAGTTAATAGTGAAAAGTAGATAGTTGTTTCTATTCACGATATACCATTCACCACTCACTAAAAACCATTCACGAACAACGATTCACCACTCACCATTCACCACTCACAAAAAAAAATGAAAGACATTATATTAAAAGCCGAAAACATCTCCAAACAATACCGCTTAGGGACGGTAGGGACAGGTACGTTGAGTCATGACCTGAACCGATGGTGGCATCAAGTGTGGGGAAAGGAAGACCCGTATTTGAAAATTGGTGATACCAATGACCGCAGTACCAAGGGAGGAAGTGATTATGTTTGGGCCTTACAGGATATTAATTTTGAGGTGGAGCGGGGCGAAGTTTTAGGGATTATTGGGAAAAATGGAGCGGGGAAATCTACTTTATTAAAAATACTCTCAAAGGTAACCGCACCCACAACGGGAAGCATAAAATCCCGAGGGCGTATTGCTTCGTTGCTCGAAGTGGGAACTGGATTTAACGGTGAGATGACCGGCAGGGAAAATATTTTTCTCAATGGAGCCATCCTGGGAATGACCAAAAAAGAAATTGCCTCGAAGCTGGATGAAATTATCGATTTCTCGGGTTGTGAACGCTATATAGACACGCCCGTAAAACGGTACAGCAGCGGAATGACGGTACGCTTGGCGTTTGCCGTAGCCGCCTTTCTCGAACCTGAAATTTTGGTGATTGATGAGGTGTTGGCTGTGGGAGACGCCGAGTTCCAGAAAAAAGCCATTGGCAAGATGCAGGATATTTCAAAAGGGGAGGGACGTACCGTGTTGTTTGTGAGTCATAATATGGCGGCGGTGAAGAGTTTGTGTACGAGGGGGATTGTTTTGGAATATGGGAAAGTGGTTTTTGAAGGAAATACAACAGATGCGATAAATTATTATTTGATTACAAATAAAAAAACTAATATAGAGACAACGGTCTGTATAACTGATTTGCACAGAAAATTTAATATGTCTAAAGAGATCGAAATTTTATCAGTTTCATTGTTGAACCCATTATATGATAATTGTTTTTCAACATTAAATCCAATCCGATTATCTTTTAAAATTAAATTTAATAAATCTATTAAAAGTTACAGAATTGCAGGTTCTATTTTTACTATCGAGGATTACAAAGTAGGAACTTTTTTTACAGATGAAAATGAAAACTTAAGTGATTCTGAAATTTTAAATTTAGAAGTGACATTAATTGATCATAATTTATCGAAAGGAAATTATTATTTTGCTTTTTCAATTGGAAATGGCGATGAGGAATCAGGGAATGTTGAATATGATATTATATATGATGTTCTTAATTTCGAAATAACTCATAAAATAGATTTAAGATCTCCAATTAATTATTGGCCAAATAGCTGGGGTAATATTTCTTTTCAATCAAAATTAGAGTCAATCAATGAGTAATAATTTTGTTGATATTAAATTCAGTATTGAAAATTTAGATATATATTATATCCGTACTTCTATTTTTAATGCAATTAAAAAGATACTTCCAAAATTTAAAGGAAGTTTATTAGACATTGGTTGTGGAAAAATGCCTTATAAAAATTATATTTTAGAAAATAGTGAGGTCGTAAATTATATAGCATTAGATATTGAGAATTCTTTAGAGTATGATAAGTTTGTAAAGCCTGATTTTGTATGGGATGCTAAAACAATGCCTTTTGAAGACGAAAGTTTTGAATGTGCTTTTGGGACAGAAGTGTTGGAACATTGTCCGGAGCCCGAAATTGTTTTAAAAGAAGTGCATCGGGTTTTAAAACAAGAGGGAGTTTTTTTCTTTACTGTTCCTTTTTTATGGAATTTACATGAAGTACCTCATGATGAATACCGCTATACGCCTTTTTCGTTACAACGTCATTTAGAAAATTCTGGATTTAGAGATATAGAAATTAAAGCAACTGGAGGTTGGCATGCAGCGATGGCTCAAATGATGGGTTTGTGGGTAAGGAGAAGTCCAATGGCTAATAGAAAAAGAAAGTATTTGTCTGTTCTCTTAAAACCAATTATTGGTTTTTTGATAAAAATAGATGGAAAAAAAGCACACCATTTTATAGAAGGTCAAATGATAACAGGATTATATGGAATTGCAAAAAAATAAAATTGCGATGGTGTCACCATCGTTAAATGCTTACTCGGAGACTTTTATTCAGGCGCAGAAAAAAGGATTACAGGGAGAAATATTTTATTATTATGGTGGGATTTTGCCCTTGTATTTGGAAGGTTTCGGTAAATTATTGAAACGTTCTATCTCATGGTCGGTGAGAATTAAACGCATATTGGGATTTAAAAAGTTTAGTGCCAATGAAACCGCTTTTATACATTCGTTAAAAAAGAACAAAATTCAAGTTGTTTTAGCACATTATGGGGATACTGGAAATAGAATTATTTCTATTTGTAAGCATGTAAATATTCCTTTGATTACTCATTTTCATGGTTATGACGCTTCAGTAGATGTGGTTATAAAAAGTTGTAATCATTATAAAGAGGTTTTTGCTTATAGTACCTATATTATTGCAGTTTCCCTTGCGATGCAAAAGCGTTTGATTGGGCTGGGATGCCCTAAAGAGAAGGTGATTTACAATCCCTACGGACCGGATAATAGTTTTTTAGCATTGAATCCGCAGTTCTCAGAGACTACTTTTATTGGCTTAGGTCGCTTTGTCAATAAGAAAGCACCTTATTATACAATTATGGCTTTTAAGCAACTAGTAGCAGGATATCCTAATGCCAAATTAGTAATAGGAGGGCAAGGAGAATTGTATGAGACTTGTAAAAACCTGGTTCGTTATCATAAGTTGGAAGATCAGGTATTGTTACCCGGCGTTTTGACAAGAGAAGATTTTTTAAAGTATCTGGAAAAAGGATTGGCTTTTGTTCAGCATTCGGTTACAGCACTCAATGGGGATCAGGAGGGGACTCCTGTAGCAATCTTGGAGGCCAGTGCGACAGGGTTACCTGTTATTGCTACCATTCATGCAGGAATTCCTGACGTAATTATTGATGGGGAAACCGGTTTTTTAGTGCCGGAACATGATGTTGAGGCCATGGCAAAGAAAATGAGAATTCTTCTGGAAGATAAAGCCTTGGCACTTGAACTCGGACAAAAAGGAAAAGAGAGAATACATTCTCATTTTACAATAGAAAAACATTTAAAGGCGATAAATGAATTAATTGAAAAAGTGATTGGTAATAATGAATAAACCCTTAGTTTTCATAAATGTGGTTTCTCATATTGTGATAAAGTTTTTTACAACTGTATGATTTAAAATTTATTAAAAGAATGAAAATATTAGTTTCCCTTGTAAACTATGGAGAAGAACAACTTTCTTATTTAGAACAAGTTGTTAGTGAACTTAAAAGTTTTAAAAAATATGAAGTTACTATAATAGTTAATTCTAATGTTAATTTAAATATTAAAGGGATTGATAAAGTTAATGTGACAGAATTAGACGATTATCAACTTTTACCATTGACTTGTAGAAAAGTAATATGGGAACAAAGGGATAAATATGATATTTTTATTTATGGTGAGAATGATCATTTATTTTTAGAAAAACATATTGATAAGCATCTGGAGTATTCACAAATTTTGCCTAAAAACAGAATTTCAGGGCTAATACAATATGAGGAAGATGAAACAGGTAAGTTTTTTCCAGCATATCATTGTGATTTTGAATGGGATATTAAATCAGTTCAGGTTTTTGAAAACAAAAAATTCGCTCATTTTTCGAATGTTCATCAGGCAACTTTTATATTGACAAAGAATCAACTCTTGAGGGTTGGAAAAAAAATAAATTTTGAAAATTTAGTTTCAGAAAAGACTTTTTGGTATAAGGTAAATAGAAAGCTGAGGAAAATTTTAGGACTTAAATTAGAAAGACAAAATAAGTATAGTGTTAAATGTAAGGTAAATACAGATGTTTATGAGTTTGCCGGAATGAAAAAACTTATTTGTATTTCAGAATTTGAAGATAATTTGATACATCATTTGCCTAATTTGTATATTGAAGGTAAAGAAGGAAGAAATAAATTACGTTCAGATTCAATTAGAATGCAAGAATCTATTAACAAGTTGTTGGAAATCTGAGAATTATGCTAGCTATAATCATACCTTATTATAAACTTACTTTTTTTGATGAGACACTACAATCGTTGGTTAACCAAACAGATATGCGATTTAAAGTGTATATAGGTGATGACGCAAGTCCCGAAAATCCAAGTTATTTATTAGAAAAATATAAAGGGAAATTAGATTTTGTGTATAACAGATTTGATGATAATGTAGGGAAGATTTCGCTTGCCAGACAATGGAAACGTTGTGTTGCATTATCAGGAGGTGAGGAATGGTTGATGATTTTAGGTGACGATGATTATTTGGAACATAATGTAGTGGAATCTTTTTATAAAAAGCTGAAAAATTTTCAAAACAAAACTAATGTTGTTCGATTTGCTTCTAAAATTTTCCGACAAGAATTAGGGGTGTTTTCTCAGCTCTATCAACATCCTGTTTGGGAAAAAGCATCAGATTCTTATTTTAGAAAGTTTCAGTTTTTAACAATGAGTTCCTTGTCCGAATATGTTTTTAAAAGAGAAAGGTATAATCAATTTAAATTTATTGATTTTCCTTTAGCCTGGTATTCTGATGATATGGCTTGGCTTGAATTTTCGGATAATAAAGAAATATATACTATTAATGAAGGAGTTGTAGTATTTAGATTTTCAAATTATAATATTTCTGGAAAAGCTGATAATGAAGTTGATAAAGAGTATGCTAGGTTTTTATTTTTTAAAAAAATAATCAAAAGTCATTTGTCTAAGTTTAATACTTTTCAAAGAGAAAAATTAATTTTAGAATTTGGCATAATAGCTATTGCACAAAAAAGATTAGATGTTGAAATATTTAGTTTGGTGTTTTTACAATTATTAAAAAATGCCTCTTTTTATGCTTTGGCGAAGTTCATAAGAAGGGTTGCAATAGCAAAAATTAAAAAGAAATAATAATGCAATTGAGTCTTTCAGTCATAATACCTGCCTATAATGTTGAACGCTTTATTCAAAAAGCGATTGTATCAGTCTTGGAACAAGCGGAAGTGACTGAAATCATTGTGGTTGATGATGGGAGTGCCGATACAACAACACTTTTAGTAACACAATTACAAAAGGATTCTCCAATTATTAAATTATACCATCATCCCAATAAAGACAATAAAGGACGTTCGGCAAGTAGAAACTTAGGAATTCAAAAAGCTACGGGTGAATTTATCGCTTTTCTGGATGCCGATGATTACTTTTTACCCAATCGGTTTGCTAACGATTTCAAGTTGTTTCAGGAAATAAAGGATTGTGATGGAGTGTATAATGCCGTAGGATTTCATTTTTATAGAACGGCTAGCGAGCAAGAATTAAAAACACACCAACTCTATACGGTGCGGCAAAAATTAGCCCCTGAAGACTTGTTTAAGAATTTGTTGTATGGAAGATGTGGTCATTTTCATATTAATGGTCTCACGCTTAAAAAAACGGTTTTTGAAGCAACTGGTTTTTTCAATGAGGAGTTGGTAGTGGCCGAAGATTCTGAAATGTTTTGGAAAATGGCCATTAAATGCCGTTTAGAAACCGGAATTATCAATCAAGCTTTAGCTGCTAGAGGGGTGCATGAAAACAATATTTTTGATAATGAAAAACTATATCGGGTGTTTACAATAAGAATGCATGAAACCTTGGCAATCTGGTGTAGCAAAAATGGTGTAAGTAAAGCCATTATAGATGATATTTTAAAATGGATTTGGATGCTCAAATATCAACAAAGGAATCAATTGTATCAGGATATTACTGCCTGGGCTCTTTTTTTTTTCAGTCAACCCCAACTTCTTTTTACCATTTACAGCATTAAATATTTTCCCGTTATTAGGTATAGACAAATGCTTTTCCCATTTTTGTATGAAAGAAAATAAAAATGTAATTTTTAAATACTATAATGTCAACTTCAAATAGTAATGTAACTGTAATTATTCCCTGTTATAATGATGGGCAATACATCATAGAAGCATTACAATCTATATATAATCAAACACTTTTACCCGAGAAAATTATTGTTGTAGATGATGGTTCAGAAGCAGCAACAAAAAAAATATTGGTTACCATCAATCATCCATTAGTTAAAATCGTTTATCAAGAAAACAAAGGAGTGAGTGCAGCCAGAAATCGTGCAGTTTCTTTGGCTGAAACGGATTATATAGCCAATTTGGATGCGGATGATTATTATGTGCCTACTTTTATAGAAAAAGCGGTTACTGTACTAAATCAGGATGATGAAATTATGGCTGTAAGTAGTTATTGCCGGATGTTTCAAAAAACCAAAACTATTGAAATTGTTAAACCTTTAGGTGGTAAACTAAAAGATTTTATAGTAATTAATAATTCCAGAGCTAGTGCAGTTTTTAGAAGGAAATGCTGGGAAGCAGTAGGTGGATTTGACGAAAATATGCGAGGTGGATATGAGGATTGGGAGTTTTGGATTGCAATTTTAAAACAAGGAGGAGTAATTCATATTATAAAAGAAATATTGTCGCATTATAGAATTAAGCAGTATTCAAGAGATCAAAAAGCATTAGTTTATCATGATTTTGAACTTAGGGAGTATATCTATTTAAAACATAAAGAGTTGTATAAAACCTATGCAGATTTTTATATTTCGCAATTATTGAGACAAAACTCCCTTTTAAGAAATAGTCTGTTTAATATTAAAAAATCTATTGATTTTAGCATTGGGAACAAAATTTTGTTGCCTTTTCGAACTATTAAAAAGTTATTCAAAAATAGATGAATCCATTAGTCTCTATTATTGTTCCTTGTTATAAGCAGGCTCACTTTTTAAGAGAGGCTTTGCAATCAGTATTGGAGCAAACTTATCCTCATTGGGAATGTATCATAGTCAATGATGGTAGTCCAGATAATACAGAAGTAATAGCCAATCAATGGGTCGGAAAAGATAGTCGTATTCAATACCTATATCAAGAAAACGGAGGATTGTCTTCAGCCAGAAATGCAGGAATAAGTTTGGCAAAAGGTGAATTTATCTTGCCTTTAGATGCTGATGATATTTTGCATAAAGATTATTTAAAAAAAATTGTTCCAGTTTTGGAAAATAATGAGACTTTGGCAATAGTTTCCTGTTACACAAAGTTTTTTATGCGAAAATTAACAACCATTGTACATGAATTAAAGCCTGTTGGAACTACCTATAATGCTTTGATGTTTGAAAATAAATTGACAGCTTCTTCCTTGTACAGAAAAAAATGTTGGGAAGAAGTAGGCGGATATGATGAAAACATGAAAAAAGGTTTTGAAGACTGGGAATTTTGGTTGAATGTAACCAAAAGAGGATGGAAGTTTCAGTTTGTAGAAGAATTTTTATTTTATTATAGAAAGGCTAAAAAATCCATGTTGGTAGATACCATTAACCTTCATGCCGAAACCAATATGGAGTATATCTTTAGAAAACATAAAGAACTCTATGTTACCCATTTTGATAATACAGCAGAAGTACTTTTTTATTACATTAAAACCCATCGTATGGGCAAGATGGAAGTGAAAAATTCATTGGAATACAGAATAGGGAAAGTGGTTTTGAAGCCCTTTAAGATGTTGTCTCAATTACTTTCTAAAACCAAAACAAGCAAATGATTTCAGTAGTAATTAGAAATAAAAATCAAGTTACAGCCTTGTCTTTTTTGTTAAAGAATCTAACAGAAAGATATGCGGATGATATAGCCGAAATTATTGTGATTGATAATGTATCTATAGATGAGAGTCGGCCTGTTACCCTACAATATGGAGCACGTTTTGTAACTATTGAAAACTTTAGTTACGGAGGTAGTGCCAATCGAGCTGCACAGGAAGCCAAGCATCCAATAGTGGTCATTTTTAGTGCGCATTCGTATCCTGTAAGTCATGATTTTTTTAAGTTAATTAAAGAAAGAATGGAAGCGAATCCCAATTTGGCGGGCCTCCGCTGTTTGCATTCCACCAATGATTATCGTAATTACATCAACAAAGTTTCAGCTAAAATAGATCCTAATAAATCCGGCTTAATCTTTTCGGGTTCTGCCTTTAGCAAAGCCGTTTGGGAAAAACTTCCTTTTCGAGAGGATGTAGCAACTTTTGAAGACAAGGAATGGACTTTAAGAGTTTTAAAAGCTGGATATAAAATTGATTTTGTTCCCTCCATTTTTCATTATGAAATACAACGCAGTCCTCAACAACAGTTTTTCCGATTTAAGAATGATGTTGTGGGTAATTACCAATTGTGGCATCAGGACGTTAGTTTACTTCAAGCCTTAAAAAGTTTGTTAGTAGGTCTTTGGAATAGTTGTAAAAATTGTTTAACGGAGCTTAAGTATGCATTTTTACGTTTTTGGTTTTTAATAAAGTTTATATTAAATAAGCCTAAGCAGTTTTGAAATACACGATTTAAATGGAATATTCTTTCACTGTTAATGTTTTTATTTTAACTTACAATCAAGAACAATTTATAGCCCAAACTATAGAAAGTGTTTTAATGCAAAAAACAAATTTTGTCTATCAAGTAGTCATAGGTGAAGATTGCAGTAATGATGCTACGAGAAGTATTTGTGAAAATTATATGCAGCAATTTCCTGAAAAAATAAAACTATTACCAGCACTGGATAATAATATTGGTTTAATAGCCAATTATATGCGAACCATCAAAGAATGTAATGGAAAATACATTGCTATCTGTGATGGAGATGATTATTGGATTGATGAATACAAGCTTCAAAAGCAAGTCAATTTTTTAGAATCAAATCCTGATTTTTCAATAGTTTACACTAAAGTTCGAAAACTTTTTCCAAATGGAGAATTCAAAGAGTCGAGTATGATTCCAAAAAAGAGAACTACCGATTTTGAGGACTTGGTTTTTGATAATTATATTCCTTCTGTTACTGCCCTTTTTAAGAATATTCAGGATTGCCAGAATCAACTTCCCAATTGGATTTTAAAATTTCCATATGGAGATTGGCCCACTTATTTATGGACGATAAAAGAGGGTGGTAAGATTTATTTTTTAGATGAAGTTACAGCTGTGTATCGAATGAATATTGGGGTCTCTTTTAAAATTAGAAAAGTTGTAAGTGCAATTGTTAAAACTGATTTGCAAATAACACATGAAATGCTAAATGATTTGAATTTTAAAATGAAACGAAAAATTGTTCAGGAAGCGTTAATTGAACGAAAAATTAGTTTGATGGCAAGATATAATCGAGAAAGAAATTATTTAGGAGCTATTAAAATGTTTTTCTATAATTTAAGATATAATTTACAGCAGTATTATGTTGCAAAAATGTATTTTTACTCCTTATATAAAAGCTTTAAATGATAACCCTAGTCCTAACGAATCGTAATCGTGATTTACGAATTATAAAAAATTGTTTGCAATCTTTGGAACAACAAAGCTGTGCAGATTTTGAATTAGTACTCGTGGATTATGGTTCAGATGACGATTATAAGGTGCTTTTAGAAAAATTAATTTGTGAATATCCAAAAGTACATTATCTCGATTGTCCGGTACAAGGACAGCTTTGGCATAAATGTCGCGCCATCAACATTGCATTGCAACAAACTACTACTCCTTACTTCATCGTTGGAGATATTGATTTGATTTTTGCCCCTACTTTTATAGCAATTGCAACAATTCTTGCAAAAGCAAATGAGGTTCATTATTTTCAATATGGGTTTTTATCACAAGAAGAATCTTTATTAAATAAGGATTTTAATTTGTATGAAGTTGCCTTTAAAGGGAATGATGTCGTTACGGGTACAGCTTTGTTTCAAACATCGGCATTGAAAGCTCTCCATGGCTATGATGAGTTCTATCACGGTTGGGGTGCGGAAGATACAGATATTCATATTCGGATGAAAAATTCGGGTTTTAAAGTGTTTTTTTATGATCAAGACATTTTAGTGAAACACCAATGGCATCCTAAGGTGTATCGAAGCAAGGAAAGTATACATCCATTTCACTCGCAATTGGAGCGGATTAACCATGCCTATATGTTGCAATCCGAAGGGACACAAAGAACAGTTGTTAATCAAAATCAAGATTGGGGTAAGCTTGCCTTGTCAAATGAATATGATAAACTCGACCAAGTAGATATTGTCTTGCAGTTGAAGGCCACTTTGTTGGAAGTCAATGCCGTTTTAGCGCAAATGGCTAATTTTAAAAATGAAGTGGTTGCCTTTGAAATAAAGGCTGTTTCTGGAATTGAAAAAATAAAAAATCAAGTCAAGAAAATGATTGGCAAGAAGTATTTGCCAATTTATGAAATGGATACGGTTAATAATTTGATGTTAGAAACCATTATTAAACAATACCGTAATAATCCGTATTCCTATCAATACAATCGCAATAAAAAGCAGCTTCAGTTTAAAATGTATTTTCTATGAAAATTCTAATGGTATCCATGCCTAGTCTTCATTTTTTTAGATGGACAAGCCAACTTCAAGACTCAGGTCATGAAGTCTATTGGTTTGATATTACTGGAGCAGGGGCGAAGGCAGATCGGATCAATTGGGTACATCAAATTGTAGATTGTAGATTAAAATATGATTATCCGGGACGTTATCTACTAAAAAGTAAAATGCCTACCATGTATAATAGGCTACAGCAGTTTAATGAGAAAGATGTTGCGATTGAATTTGAAAAACAATTGTTAGCCATTCAACCAGATGTGGTGCATAGTTTTGCAATGCAACTTTCCTGTATGCCAATTTTATCAGTTATGCAGGGATATCCTAGATTAAAATGGATTTATTCTTCTTGGGGAAGTGATATGTTTTATTTTGAGGCATTAGGTATGAAAGAGTTTCAGTTTAAGGAAGTTTTAAAAAGAGTGAATTATCTAATTACGGATTGCTATCGAGATTTTGAAATTGCAAAAAAAAATGAATATAGTAATGAGTTTTTGGGTGTGTTTCCCGGTAACGGAGGTATAGTGTGTAGAGAATCGGACATTCTTCCGGTTAGTCAAAGAAAATTGATTTTGATAAAGGGATATAATGATTCTATTGGGAAAGGCATGAACATCGTTAAAGCTTTAACAACGGATATACTAATAATTTTAAAAGATTTTAAAATAGTTGTTTTTGGTTCAAGTGAAGAAGTGCAAGATTATGTTTATAGGAATGAAAAATTCAAAAATGTTGATATTAAAGTCTATTTAAAAACTAATTTTATTGATAATAATAGTTTAATGAAACTGATGGGTGAAAGTTTGATTTATATTGGGAACAGTATTTCAGATGGATTGCCCAATGCATTAATCGAAGCTATGGGAATGGGGGCTTTTCCAATACAGTCAAATCCAGGGAATGTTACCGAAGAGTTAATTAATGATAAATATAATGGGCTTTTAATTCAAGATCCGTTAGATATAACTGAAATTTCAAATCACATTAAAGATGTTTTGTTTGATACGGATTTAGTTGAAAAGGCATTTCATTATAATACTAGATTAATAAAAGAAAACTACGACAGGAAAAAAATAAAAAACGACATAATAAAATGCTATGAAAGTGTTTTTTAAAAAAATTATAAAATGGCTAATGGCTAAATATTCAACTGCTGTTATTTCAAAAAAACAAAAACGAAATCTTTTTTTAAGAGAGAATAAAGTTTCTGATTTTCAAAGATGGAGAAACAACAGAGAACTTTATGAAGATTGGAATGAGAGAACGGCTATTTTAGGAGATTACATTAAACCTAATGCTTCAATTATTGAGTTTGGAGCTGGTAAAATGTTTTTGAAAAAATATCTTAGTAATTATAAAAAATATATCCCTTCTGATATTGTCAATAGATATGAAGAAACAATTATTTGTGATTTAAATACTAAAATAAATTTTGACCTTTCGGAATTTGATACAGCTGTGTTTAGTGGGGTTTTAGAGTATGTTTATAATGTTGATGATGTTTTTCAGCAACTAGGGGGCTCCATTAACCAAGTGGTTTTATCTTACAGTTGTTCAGATGTGGTAAAATTATCTAGGGATAAAAATGGCTGGTTAAGTGATTGTACCAAACTCGAATTAGAGAAGATTTTTGAAAAAAATAATTATGAAATTAATAATTATAAAGAATGGAGAAAACAATCTATTTACAATCTAATTAAGAAATAATAGTAAAACATCAATGCAAATATTTAATTCAATCCGACTTTTCTGGTGGAATGAGAAAGTAATTCAAGGAAAGACTAAAGAGAATTATGGTGATTTGTTGGGGAAGTATCTTGTAGAAAAAATTACGGGTAAATCCGTGGGTTTTGCTTGGCCTAAAAAATGGTCTGTTTTAGATTATTTTCAACCTATTTATGTAACTGTCGGCAGTATTTTAACGCATGTTAATCACAAATGTATCGTTTGGGGCAGTGGGATTATCAGTCAAGAATATCCCATAAAAGAAGCAACATTTCTGGCGGTTCGAGGGCCGCAAACTAGAAAGTTTTTATTGAATTTAGGATATGAAGTGCCTGAAATCTATGGCGATCCGGCGTTGCTATTGCCTCGGTTTTTTGCTCCCAAAGTCGAAAAGAAATACAAATATGGTGTGGTTCCCCATTATAACGATTATAAAAAGGCCGCAAAATGGTTTGAAAGCAGTATCGATATTCATTTGATTGATATGATGACCACTGATATTGAATCTAAAACTATCGAATTTTTACAATGCGAAAAAATAGTTTCGTCTTCCTTACATGGAATTATTGTAGCACATGCTTATGGGATACCAGCGGTATGGCAAAAATTTTCTGATAAGGTTTTTGGGGATGATATTAAGTATCAAGATTATTTTGAGTCGGTTCAAATGGAACATTATCATCCAGCGATTCAAGAGAATGGACATACGATGAAAGAAATAGAAGATTTGTTTTCTTTTTATCCCAATCTACCCAATCCAGAATTGGTAGAAACGCTTAGGAAAGGATTGATGGCAGTTTGTCCGTTTAAAAAGTAATCTTAAAAAACATAAATCAGTATATTTGATTTCGATTTAAAAAAAGCACATGAAAAAAATAGGAATTATTCCGCTTCGTAAAGAATCTAAAGGGATTCCGGGGAAAAATAAGAAGAAAATGTTAGGTCGCCCTTTGTTTACTTGGGTGTTGACCGAAGCTATTTTTTCCGACCTGGATGCCGTCTATGTTTTTACCAATGATGAAGAAATCATCCATTATGTCAACAGGGAATACCATTGGACGGATAAAGTGATTGCCTTGCTGCGTGATGAAAACAATGCTGTGGATACGGCTTCTACCGAAAGTGTGATGCTGGAATTTACCGAAAAAATCGATTGCGATTTTGAGGTTTTATGTTTGCTGCAGGCGACTTCCCCTTTTACATTGGCAGCCGATATTAATCTTACGCTTTCCAAAATATCCGCCGGGGCATTTGATTCCGCTTTGACCGTCGTGAAAACCCATCGGTTTGCCTGGAACAGTGACGGGACGCCACAAAATTATGATGTGTTCAACAGACCCAGAAGACAGGATTTCGAAGGCTTATTAATCGAAAATGGAGCGGTATATGCCAGCAGTAAAGCCGCTTTTATACAATCCAAAAACAGACTTAGCGGAAATATTGGTTTGGTCGAAATGCACGAAGAATCCTTGACCGAAATTGACAGTGTAACCGATTGGGTTATTGTGGAAAACTTATTGGCCGAAAGGCAAAAAAGGCAAAAAAGCAACCAGCGCATAAATTATTTAGTTTTGGATGTGGATGGCGTTTTTACCGATGGCGGAATCTATTATGATGCCAATGGTGAAATGGCCAAAAGATTTGATATGCGTGACGGAATGGGATTGGAAATTTTGAGACAAAATGGTGTCGAAGTGATGGTGCTTACTTCCGAAAATTCGGAACTCGTAGCGCAGCGTATGAAGAAACTACAAATACAAGATACTTTTTTAGGGGTAAAGGACAAATATTCCTTCTTGAAACATATTTTGGCCACCAAAAACAGTAGTTTTGAATCAGTGGCTTATGTGGGGGACGATGTCAATGATTTGGCTAATATTTGTTGTTCGGGTTGGTCGTTTACGCCAGCCAATGCAACGGACATTGTAAAACAACATGCCGATATTGTGTTGAGGAATGATTCGGGTACCGGAGCGATTAGAGAGATGTGTGAAATTATCATGAAGTATAATAAACGATATTGATGGTCTTCGACAGGACTTCGACAGGACTTCGACAAGCTCAGTCTGACAGTTGAGCTAGTGATTAGTTTTTTTGCAAACAATTCGAAGAAATAGTTTTCGACAGGACTTCGACAGGCTCAGTCTGACAATTGAACTAGAGAATAGGTTTTTTGCAAACAATTCGGATGATGGTCTTCGACAAGACTTCGACAAGCTCAGTCTGACAGTTGAAAAAGTTGCGAGATATAATTCCACTATTGTCAGACTGAGCCTGTCGAAGTCATATTAAGTCCTGCGTATTTCTTTTAAAGGAACCTTTTAAAATTTATGAATGAAAACATATTTTGTCTATATTTTGAAATGTACTGATGATTCCTTTTATACCGGAATAACAAATAATTTAGAAAGAAGATTATTCGAACATAATGTAGGCGTTGATAAAGAGTCTTATACTTTTAAAAGAAGACCAGTTGAATTAGTCTGGTTTGAAATGTTTACTGAGCCTACGCAAGCCATTATGATTGAAAAGAAATTAAAAGGTTGGAGCAGGAGAAAAAAACAAGCACTAATTGACGAAGATTGGGATAAATTAGAAAGGTATTCAAAAAATTACACAGAGTATGGAAAAGATGATTCTTCGACAGGCTCAGTCTGACAGTTGAAAAAGTTACGAGATATATTCCACTATTGTCAGACTGAGCCTGTCGAAGTCCAGTTGAAGTCCAGTTGAAGTCATGTTGGAGTCCAGTTGAACTAGTAAATAGGTTCTTTTGCAAATAATTCGAATAATGGTCTTCGACAAGCTCAGATTGGCATTTGAAAAAGATGATAGAAATAATTCCACTATTGTCAGACTTGAGCCTGTCGAAGTCATGTCAAAGTCCTGTGAAAGTCCACTCAGACTAACAGTTGAATTAATCGAGAATAATTATCACTTTAAATTATAATAATAGATTAAAAATAATTTTATTTGTTTTAAGAAAAGAAAGAAAATGAACCACTATAAAAAACCCTATGTGATTGCCGAAATTGGTTGCAATCATAAAGGAGATATGGACATTGCAAAAGAACTGATCAAGATTGCTAAAATCTTTTGTAATGTCGATGCCATAAAATTTCAAAAAAGGAACAATATAGAATTATTGACCGAAGAGCAATATCAAGCGCCTCATCCAAATGCGAGTAATGCGTATGGAACAACCTATGGAGCACATAGAGAGTTTTTGGAATTTGATGTCAATCAACATGCCGAATTGAAAAAATATTGTGAAGAGATTGGAATTGTGTATTCGACTTCGGTTTGGGATACCACATCGGCCAAAGAAATAACTTCTTTGAATCCAGAATTCATCAAAATCCCTTCGGCCTGTAATAATAATTTTGAAATGCTAGCTTATTTATGTGAGCATTACCCTGGTGAAATTCATATTTCTACAGGAATGACAAGCAAGGATGAAACGGATGCAATTGTTCAGTTTTTTATTGAAAAAGGCAGAAATATGGATTTGGTTCTATACAATTGTACTTCGGGTTATCCCGTGCCATTTGAAGATGTTTGTTTGTTGGACATTACTTTATTACAACAAAAATATGGGAACAAAATAAAACACATTGGTTTTTCCGGTCACCATCTGGGGATTGCTGTCGATATAGCAGCCTACACTTTAGGGGCGAATATCATCGAAAGACATTATACTTTAGACAGAACTTGGAAAGGTACGGATCATGCGGCTTCACTGGAACCTATGGGATTGCGAAAATTATCCAGGGATTTGAATGCGGTTTATTCGGCTTTGACTTATAAAAGCACGGACATATTACCTATTGAGCAAGTGCAACGGGATAAGTTGAAGAATCAAAAAGGGTAAAGTTATATTGACTTTGTCATTCTAACTCAATTTGTGTCATTCTGAGGAACGAAGAATCACACAAAGAGAGTACATAAAAAGAGAATAAAAAAAGGGATATACGTGATGTGATTCTTCCTTCGTCAGAATGACATTCTAATTCTCTTTTGTTATTAAGTAGTATGAGGAATCATGAAAGAGAGTACACAAAGAATTTGATAACATGATGTCATTCTGACGAAGGAAGAATCACATTCTAATTACTTATGTTCTTTCAACAAAAAAGGAATTACTTCAAGAAAATAATTTATTACATTCAATTTAAAATGGGAAACACTAAAATTTCTAAATTATGTATGAATTAAATGAAGGATATCATTCTTATTATGTTTACATAATTACAAATAACTATAGAAGTACCTTTTATATTGGAATGACTAGTAATTTGTCAGAACGATTGAAACGGCACCATAATAATATAGTAGAAGGGAAGAAAACTTTTGCGGCAAAGTACAATTTGGAGTTTTTAGTTTATTATGAAAAATTTACTTGGGTACAGCAGGCAATTCTTAGAGAAAAGGAGTTGAAAGGATGGAAGAGAGAAAGAAAAATAGATTTCATTCGTTCTTTTAATTTTGATTTTGAGTTTTTGAATTATCGATTTGAAAATAGGGATGTGATTCCTCCTTTATCGGAATGACATTCTAACATCCTTTGTGTCATTCTGAAGTCAATTGTGTCATTCTTTGGCACGAAGAATCACATAAAGAGAGTACGCACAGAGTAATACAAAAAAAGGAATATACGTGATGTGATTCTTCGTGCCTCAGAATGACATTCCAAGTCTACTTTGTTATTAAGTAATATGAGGAATCATGCAAAGAGAGTAGACAAACAGAATAAAAAAAGGTAGTGTCTCACTAACTGTGTAAGTTGAAAAGTTATTCTGAAAAATATTTGAGCTCCTTTAAAAAGCTCAAAAAT
>JALRGT010000035.1 GCA_023259675.1 Flavobacterium sp. | reverse complement strand
TACTTTTTTCAATCTCTACCTCATCGTCCAGTTGTTGTTGCATCAAACGTTTGTAGTGATTGTAAACCGCTACCGACATTACTTTTTTGGTTTGGTCTTGCCCAATTACATATTGATCCAAAAAGGCTCTGATTTCTTTTGGTTTCTTCAAAATCAAATCCCCTATTAGATTAGCACTTCCACTGGATTTTAATTCTTCTAAAACAATTCCGTGAGCTTGTTCGATACATTTATCGCATATGTGCGCATTAATTCCAGCAATCAACAAATTGGTTTCTGGTTTTTTCCTTCCACAAAACGAACATTCTAATACTTCTTTTGCCATCTTTTTAACTTAGAAGTTAGAAATCAGAAGTTAGAAGTTCTTATTCGCACCTCTAACTTCTTACCTCTAACTTTTGTTTATCCTCTTACTAAAACTTCATCAATCATTCCGTATTCTTTTGCTTCTTCAGCAATCATCCAATAATCACGTTCGCTATCGGCATAAACCTTATCAAATACTTGTCCTGAATGGTGTGAAATGATTTTATACAATTCATCTTTCAGTTTCAACATTTCACGTAAGTTGATTTCCATATCCGAAGCAACTCCTTGAGCTCCTCCTGATGGTTGGTGAATCATTACTCTTGAATGTGGCAAAGCAGAACGTTTTCCTTCTGTTCCGGCACATAATAATACCGCTCCCATAGAAGCAGCCATTCCAGTACAAATAGTCGCTACATCGGGTTTGATATATTGCATTGTATCATAAATTCCCAATCCTGCGTAAACACTTCCTCCTGGGGAATTCAAATAAATCTGAATATCTTTGGAAGCATCGGCACTTTCTAAAAACAACAACTGTGCTTGAACGATATTGGCAATTTGATCGTCAATTCCTGTTCCCAAAAATATTATTCGATCCATCATCAATCTCGAAAAAACGTCCAATTGCGATATATTGAGTTGACGTTCTTCAATAATATAAGGTGTCATGTTAGTTGGTGTCATTGCACCTACTATTTTATCGTAATACATGGCATTAACTCCTTGGTGCTTTGTAGCAAATTTTTTAAATTCTTTCCCGAAATTCATAGCTTAAAGTTTAATGTTTAAAGTTTAAGGTTGCTCCATATAGAACATTAAGCCTTAAACCTATAAATAAAAGAGCGTCAAAAAATATTCTTTTGACGCTCAAATATAACTATTTTTTATTGTTCAGTATCTGTAAAAAAATCATAAAGTTATTGACACATTATTTTCAAAAACAATCCATGTCAATTCTAACTTCTAACTTCAAATTTATTCACCGTATGAAGCGGCAATAAATTCTTCATATGTAACTTCTTTTGTCGTTGGGTTTGCTTTTTCTTTGAACAATTCCAACAATTTTTCAGCTACAACTTGATCAGAAAGTCTTTTTACCTCATCTTGGTTAGACAATACTCTAGCCACAATTCCTTGCACTTCCTCTTCTGTTGGATTCGTTTGACCGAATTGTGCCATTTGTTGTCTGATGTTTTTTGAAGTAAAAGTTTTCAAATCTTCAAAAGTAATTTTGATATCACTTTGAGCCATTGCTCTTCCTTCGATCAATTGAAAACGCAATCCTTTTTCAGAACGAGCATATTCCGCTTCAGCTTCTTCTGGAGATAATTTTTTCTCTCCAACAGTTTGTAACCATTTTTTAAGGAATTCAGCCGGTAAATCAAATTTTGTATTTTCGATTAAGAACTCAGTTACATCCCCTAATAATTTTTGGTCCGCTTGTTGTGCAAATTGAGATTCTGCATCTTCTTTGATTTTAGCTTTCAAATCTTCCAAAGAAGCTACTTTTCCTTCTCCGAACAATTTATCGAACAATTCTTGGTTCAATTCTGCTGGCTCAGAAACAGTGATTGCCTCGATAGTAAAGTCAACATCTACAGCCAAATCGTGCACATTATCATGACCTACTTTTAAGAAGTCCATCAATTGGTGATCGTCTTCAAATAAACCTTTTGTATTTACAGTAACTACATCGCCTACTTTTTTACCAATAAATTTATCAGCAGTCGCTTTATCTTTGAAAACAGATAATGCGATAGTCGTTGTATTATTAATTCCTTCAGCTTCGTTAGCAAAAGTTCCTTTCAAATCAGCACCTTCAACAACAGCTTCCTGTGGAATTGCAGTGCCAAATTGCTTTTGGATACGCGCTACCTGACCTTCGATTAATTTATCATCAGCAGTAACCACATATTTTACGATATCATTTTTAGCTTCTAAATCCAATTCGAAGTTTGGCACTAAACCAATTTCATATTCAAATACCAATTCTTCAGCATCCCAGTTCAAACCTTCATTTTCTTTAAGAAGTGGAGTTCCTAAAAGATTCAATCTTTCTGATTGTACAAAACGCTCTAAAGCTAAATCAACTACTTTTTTAACCTCTTCTTGCTTAATTCCTTTACCGTATTGTTTTTCCACAAGATCTTTAGGCACAGCTCCTTTTCTAAATCCTTTTACTTGCGCCAAAGGCATTTTTTCGTTGATTCTTTTTGCCACTTGACCTTTGTAATCCATGTGAACAACTGTCATTACAATTGTTTCAGTTACAGCATCTATCGCTACTCTTTTAATATCCATCTTCTTCTTTGATTTACGTAATAAAATTGGACGGCAAAATTATAAAATTTTTACTAGTCTTACAAGCTTTTTATCCCGAACCTTTATGGATCGGACTTTAGGTGAATATTTGAAAAATTAGCACTCAAAAACAAGTGGTTAAATATGATATAAATAAGATTCTTCAGTACCATCCTTCACGGAGTTTTAAACTGTTACACATCATTAATTCAAAAACTTTATCAACTCAAACACATACAAAAGCATCCTAAATCGCCACTCGTTTTCAAGCTTGGGTTCTTGTAGAATATTTAAGTTAAAAAACAAAACACCGCATTTGCAACGAGAATTAGCCAAACAATCAAAATAACCATATTATCACCAATTACTTCATCACAATTTATTGCAATGTTAAAGCGTTATAATCCTACCCAAAAGGTTTGCGATAAAAAAACAACTAACTTATATAAAAATAAGTAAAAACAAGTTTCGTAATTAAAATCTTTACACCTAAATTTAAAAGTCGATTAATCAGAAATGCCCAACAATACTGATTGCCAATACCCCTTTAAAAAATGCAAAAACCTACAATTCCGAAAAACGAAGAAAAAAGAATCCACGAGCTAAATTCTTATGATGTAATAGGAGAAATTGAACAGGATGATTACGATTTTTTGACTCAAATGGCAGCAGAAATTTGTGGCACAAAAATCTCATTAATCAGCCTTGTCACCGAAGACAAACAATGGTTTTTATCCCATCATGGCCTGAATGCAAGAGAAACTCCAAAAGAATTGGCTTTTTGCGCGCATGCCATCAATAAACCTGATGAAGTATTTATTGTTGAAAACGCCACCAAAGATGAGCGATTCGCCGACAATCCATTAGTCACTGGAGATCCTCATGTCATTTTTTATACCGGTGTCCCCTTAGTCAATGAAAATGGATTTGCATTAGGAACCCTATGTGTAATAGACAACAACCCGAAAATCCTAACCGAAAATCAAATTAATTCCTTGAAATTACTTTCTAGTCAAGTGATAAAATTATTTGAACTTCGTAGAAAATCCAAACAACTTCTTCAGCAAAATACAGAACTTAACAAAATTTCAGACTTATTTAACGAGAGTCAACGCATCAATCAATTTGGTGTTTGGGAATTGGATGTAGTAACCGGACAAACCGTTTGGACCGAAGAAATTTTTGCCATACATGAAGTACCTAAGGACTTTGACCACAACAAGGCGACAGCAATAAATTTCTATCATCCAGATGACAGATCCATAATTTTAAAAGCAATTGAAAACACTTTTGCTACAGGAGAACCTTTTGATGTTACCTGCCGTATAAACACTGCAAAAAACAATCAAAAATGGGTGCGTTCCTCAGGTAAAGTTTGGATTGAAAATGGAAAAATAATAAAACTTATCGGAACTTTTCAAGACATCACTACATTAAAAAAGTCTGAACTAAAATACCGTGGTATATTCAATTCTACTTTTACATTTGTAGGCTTACTTGATCCAATAGGAATTGTTTTAGAAACTAACGAAACTGCTTTAAACAAAGCCAATTTAAAACCCGAAGACGTAACTGGTAAGTTTTTCTGGGATTGTTATTGGTGGCAAATTTCCGAAGAAGCAAAAGAAAAACTAAAAGAAAATTTTAAAAAAGTAATTAAAGGCGAAGAAGTAGTCTACGAAGAAGTACTTTGGATGGCGAATCACACTCCGGTAACCGTACTTTTTAGCATGAAACCCGTTTTTGATGATCAAAACAATCTCTTATACATTATACCTGAAGGCAGGCCAATTCAAGAAATTGTAGATGATAGATACCGTGTTAAATCTGTTCTTGAAGGTACTAATGTTGGAACCTGGGAATGGAATATACAAAAAGGCCAAACCATTTATAACGAACGGTGGGCAGAAATTATCGGTTATACTTTAAAAGAGCTAGGACGAATAAACAATTCTTTCTGGAGAACAAATATACATCCAGAAGATCTAATAGAGTCTGATAAAAAGCTAAAGGAATGTTTTGAAAAAAAATCAGAATATTACAAAAGTGAATTTCGGATGAAACACAAAAACGGTTCATGGATATGGATACAAGACAAAGGAAAAGTATTTAGCTGGACTGAAGATGGTAAGCCTTTCATGATGTACGGCACTCATCTGGATATTACGGAAAGCAAAATAAAAGAAGAACAACTTCATATTAGCGAACAGGCTTTTAGAGGTAATTTTGAACATGCCGCTATCGGAATGGCCTTGCTTAACGAAAAAGGAAGATGGCTCAAAGTGAACAAAAAACTCTGTGAAATGGTTGGCTATAATAACGATGAATTCATGAAACTAACCTTTCAAGATATCACTCATCCGGATGACCTAGAAGCTGATTTACATCTCCTTGAAGAACTCATTCTAGAAAAAAGGGACAGTTATACGCTAGAAAAAAGGTATTTACATAAAAACGGGGAAACAATTTACACCATTTTAGGCGTGTCAATGGTAAAAAACGAAAACGGAAAAATTCTATATTTCATCTCTCAAATTATTGACATAACAACCCTAAAAACAACCGAACTAAAGTTAGCGGAAACTATTTCCTACAATCAAGCCATATTGGATGCCAGTACACAAGTGGCGATCATTGGAACAGACTTAGTAGGAAACATTACTTCATTCAATAAAGGTGCCGAGCAAATGCTAGGTTATACTGCCAATGAAATGGTTGGCAAGCAAACTCCTCAAATCATCCATTTACAAAACGAGGTAGAAGAAATATCACAAAAAATACAGGAAGAATCAAGTGAAAAAATTGACGGTTTTGATGTATTTGTTTATAATACAAAAAAAGGAATTGCCGAAACAAAGGAATGGACATACAAAAGAAAAGACGGCAGCACATTACCGATTTTACTTTCGGTAACAGCCATCAAACAAGATGACTCCATAACAGGATTTCTCGGTATTGCAACAGATATTACATTAATCAAGAAAGCCGAAAAAGAAGTATTGGCCCTTCTTGAAATTGCACAATCCCAAAATGACCGTTTAAAAAACTTTGCTTATATCGTTTCCCACAACTTAAGATCTCACTCGGGAGGAATAGCTTCCTTAATTGAATTAATTGAATCGGAATGTCCTGAATTTAGCACAACGGATTTTTTTGAATATCTAAAAAAATCATCCGAGAATCTTTCTGAAACCATAAAACACTTAACAGAAGTAGTGCAAATTAATTTAGCGGCAAAAGACAAACTAGAAACAACTTCATTAAAATCCATAATTAAAAGCAATATTAACAGCCTGATTACACAGACCAGAAAAGAAAATATCACCATTTTTAATGAAGTTGAAGATGATACTTATGTAGAAGCAATTCCTGCTTATTTAGACAGCATCGTAATGAATTTCATCACAAACGCAATTAAATACAGCTCAAAAGAAAGAGATAGCTATTTAAAAATTCAAGCTGAAAAAACTGACCAACATATTGTTTTAAAATTCATTGACAATGGCCTAGGTATCGATTTAGAAAAACACGGGAATAAACTATTTGGAATGTATAAAACTTTTCATAAACATGAAGATTCAAGAGGTATTGGACTTTTTATTTCTAAAAATCAGATAGAAGCCATGGACGGAAAAATAGAAGTTGAAAGTAAAGTGAATATTGGTACGACCTTTAAAATACACCTACAATATGAAAAAAATTGATATGGTTTGCATTGTAGAAGATGACCCTACTCATTTATTTATTACCAAAAAATATCTGGAACTTTCCGGATTGGTTGAAAATATCATGATTTATAAAAATGGTAAAGAAGCCTATGAGATGCTCAAAGCGATTTTTATTGCCAGCAAAAAATTACCTGAAATTATTTTGTTGGATTTAAACATGCCCATTTGGGATGGATGGCAATTTTTGGATGAATTCATCAAAATCCCAATTGAAACTAATGTGGAGATATATATTCTTACCAGTTCAACTAATGAAGATGATAAAGAAAGGGCTGCAGAATATAATTTGAGAAGTAACTATTTAATAAAACCGATTACTTTAAATGAAATTAAATCAGTACTAGACAAAGAAAGTTAAAAAGTGATTTATATCTTTTAAAAACTATGAGGCAGTTTCATGATTTATGAAACTGCCCCATAGTTTTTTTTTGCAATTACACCGCAAACTTCTCCGCTATTTCACAATCCATATTCACCAAACAATACTTCTTGGCTACTTTTTTATATTAAGATAACGTAAATCAAGTATCTAAATCAATTGCAATTATTTTTATATTTTGTAATAAATTATCTATATATTAGCAAAAAAACAATGCCTGAAATTTTATCACTTTAATACATCAAAAAACCTAAAGAAGCATATTTAGCAACGCAAACAAGCTAACAGCAAACTTATTAAGGACAATTATAAAAAAGTTAAAAGCAATAAAGTCCGTAAATAATAATAAACAATTGGCACAAAGGGAGACTTAACTCCATTAATAAAAGGGCGGAATCGAAAAGCTATATGAGTAGAAAAACTTAAACAAAAATAAACACAATGGATTCACAAAAAGTAGACATGTTCATCTTAACCAATTCAAAATTTTTCGAAAGTCATCATATCAATGCAATCAGAGAAAGACTAATTGCACTTGATGATTCAAAATGGGTTATGATTTCAACCGTACAATTAAAAGACCCAACGACTAGTTTGATTATTTCCATCTTAGCCGGTTCGTTAGGTATCGACCGTTTTATGATTGGAGATACTGGAATTGGAGTGGGCAAACTTTTAACTTGTGGAGGTTTTGGAATATGGGCTATCATAGACTGGTTTATGATTCAAGGTGCCACAAGAGAAAAAAATATGGAAAAAATTCAACAATTTTTATACTAATGCCCCTAAACAGGAATAAGTTATATGGCTTACTGCTCATAACCTGTATTGCAGGATATATTTGGCTTTATTTTAACCTAACGACAAATCAAACGGTGAAAAACCAAGTTGGGGTTTGCCTTATAAAACATTTTACAAATATACCCTGCCCTTCCTGTGGTACAACGCGCTCCATTATTTCATTATCAAAAGGAAATTTTAGTGAAGCGCTACAAATTAACCCGTTAGGCTATATAGTTGCAAATATTCTGTTTTTGACTCCTTTTTGGGTTGCATTTGATATTGCATCAAAAAGAAAAACTTTGTTTTTGTTTTACTTAAAAACAGAAACTTATTTAAAAAAACCAAAGTTTGCAATATCAGTACTACTCTTTGTAATTATTAATTGGATTTGGAACATCAAAAAAGGACTATGATACATATAACTAATTTTAACTATAAACCTGGAGAGCATGAAGCCGAAAAAGCTTCAAACAGTTATTTAATGTCCTTAATTGCTCTGATAGCGGGGTTACCATTACCAATCATAAATCTTATTGCCACTCTGATTTTTTACATCGGAAACAGGAAAGGAACCTATTTCGTTCGCTGGCATTGCACGCAAGCCTTATTGTCACAATTATCGATGCTTTTCGTTAATAGTTTTGGCTTTTGGTGGACCATTTCTATCCTATTTACTTCTGAAACCATTACAAATAAATACATCGCTTATATAATTGCAGCCATCATTTTCAATTTAACGGAATTTATAGCCACTATTTATACTGCAATACAAACGAGAAAAGGAATTCATATAGAATGGTGGTTTTATGGAAATCTGACTAATTTAATTTGCAAATCAGAATCATGAACAAAACACTACTTCAAGGACTTATAACCGTCTTATTATTTTTCTCAACTTGGTTTGCTTTCACACAAATTGATTGGATTGGCCTTTTAAAGGTTAAAAAAATTACGGATAAAACAGAACAAAAACTTGGTGATCTTTTTTGGGATATCTATCAAAAATCCGAAAAGGAAAACAAGAATCACTTTGTTGTGAATTCAGTTGATCGTATTGTAAGTAAAATTTGTACTGCCAATGAAATTGACAAAGAAACAATCAAAGTTCATATCCTCGAAAAAGAAGATGTGAATGCTTTTGCTTTACCAAATGGTCATCTGATAATTTATAGTGGTTTGATTTCCGCTTCTGAAAATCAAGACGAATTAAGCGGTGTCATCTGTCATGAAATGGCACATATCCAACTTAATCATGTTATGAAAAAGCTGGCAAAAGAAGTGGGGCTTTCGGTTTTAATTTCAATGACAACCGGTAATAACGGATCTAAAGCCATAAGAGAAACTGCAAAAACGCTTTCTTCATCAGCCTTTGATAGAAGTTTAGAAAAAGAAGCCGACATTAAGGCTGTAGACTACCTCATCAAAGCAAAGATAAACCCAGAACATTTTTCCAATTTCCTTTACAAACTTTCAATTGATAAAAAGGATACTGAAGAATACTTGACATGGATAAGCACGCATCCAGATTCGAAAGAAAGAGCTCAATACATCATAGAATATAGTAAAAATAAAAAAACTAACTATGAAAATGTATTATCAACTGAAACTTGGAATCAACTGAAAGACGAATTGAAAGAATAAGTTTTAAATTCAATCAGTATAAAGAAAATCATAAGTACGATTAAGAACCTGCTTGCAACCACTATAACTTGACAATTCTTAACTCATCTCCCACTTGTAAACTTCCCCGATGTTTCGCAATTATATTTTGCCCAAACAACACCTTATTGCCTATATTTCTGTATTTTGACAATGTCAACAAGGGATCTTTACCCGAAAAAACACCACGGTCAGGGTCAACGGTTGTTAATACACATCGACTGCAAGGTTTGACTCCATAAAAAGGCAACTCCCCTATTGTAAATTCCCTCCAACTGTCTTCTTCATAAGATTTGCCGCCGGTAAAAACAAAATTAGGTCGAAAACGGCGTATTGATACCGATTCCTTCAAACGAGAATTCAAATCATCCAAGGACGATTGCCCAATTATTAAAAACGGAAAACCATCCGAAAAGGCGGTTACATCATTTGAACTTACTGCAAAATCAGCATCCACCTTTCGCAAACTTTCGTTGGGCATATAAACCAATCGAACCGAAAAGCCCAATATCTTACTGAACCAATCCGAAACATCCAAACTAACTTCGAACGCCTCGACTATATCATCCCAAACTTGTATTTTGATTTTTTGTTCTGTTTTCGAAAAAGAAGGATAAAGCGGAACGGTAATCGATTCTTGTTGTTCTCTATGTGAAATTTTCAAAAACGAATCGACAATCTCAGGTTGAAACAACGCTAATTCCGGATGATTTCTTTGGGTGATAAACAATCCGTTTTCATCCACCAACAACCAACGGCGGTCAAATTCTAATCCTCCCTCAATAACTTGAGATTGTTGTAATGCAATTCCTCCTAATGATTTTACGGGATAAATCCAGATTTCCGAAAGTTGTAACATTGATTTTTTCTTCAAAAATAAAAAAATCCAATTAGTAAAACTTAGATTCTTTCTAATAACTATACGATTCAAACCTATAGCTTCGCAATCACTCTTTGCAACCGACTCCTAACTTCCGATGCGACCTCAGCAAGACCTTTATTTTCCACTGCCATCATAGAGGCTGCCGGATCAACCGCCGATACTTCAATTTGCCCCGGCACTTTCTCTTGCACAATTACATTACAGGGTAGCATCGTGCCTATTTTGTCTTCCTCCAACAAAGCTTTATACGCAAACGAAGGATTACAAGCTCCCAATATTCTGTAATTATAAAAATCTACATCTAATTTTTTCTTGAAAGTAGCTTTTAAATCAATTTCTGTCAATATTCCAAAACCTTCTCCTTTGAGGCCTTCAGTAACTTTTTGAATAGCATTTTCAAAACTATCCGTAAGTGTTTTTGTAAAAAAATATTCCATGATTATTCTATTTTTAAAATTATTTTCTTTTTCTATGCCGATGAACAAACGCCATTATTAACAATGAGAAAACCACTAGAGAAAACCACCAAAAAATAGGTATTCCCCAGAATAAATAAGACTCCCTGACCATTTCTTCAATAGCTTTTTTAAACATGATTTCACATTTTTAAGGTTTATAAAACAGTCCTGTTGTAATTTATGGTCTTCTTGCTTTTCAGTTAAAACAAAACGTCGTTCCTTACAATTTCAAATTGCGCAATCGTAACGCATTGGCAATTACTGAAACCGAACTAAAACTCATCGCCAAGGCTGCAATCATCGGAGAAAGTAAAATTCCGAAAAACGGATATAGAACCCCGGCAGCAATTGGAATTCCGAGTACATTATAAAAGAAAGCAAAGAATAAATTTTGATGGATATTTTTCATCACGGCATGGCTCAACGCTTTGGCTTTTACTATGCCCTGCAAATCCCCTTTGACCAAAGTAATTTTGGCACTTTCAATCGCAACATCGGTTCCTGTTCCCATCGCAATTCCAATATCGGACTGCGCCAATGCAGGAGCATCGTTGATTCCGTCACCTGCCATCGCCACAATTTTGCCTTCGGCTTGCAGTTTTTTGATTTCTTTGAGTTTATCTTCAGGCAAACAACCGGCAACAAACGAACTCAGATGCAA
This sequence comes from Flavobacterium sp., assembly GCA_023259675.1. Taxonomy (GTDB): domain Bacteria; phylum Bacteroidota; class Bacteroidia; order Flavobacteriales; family Flavobacteriaceae; genus Flavobacterium. The sequence goes on along the minus strand of JALRGT010000035.1, from coordinate 18,163 downwards.
TTCATCGGCCACGGCCTGAGCTGTATTTTTGTTATCTCCCGTAAGCATAATCACTTCAACACCTTGATTCATTAATGTTTTAACGGCATCGGCACTACTTGCTTTTATGGCATCGGTAATGGTAACATACCCCAAAACCTCTTGATCGATTGCGATATATGACACGGTTTTTCCCAATTTTTGTTCGGCTGTAATTTTATTTTCTAAATCTTCCGAAACCGAAGCACTTACTTCTTCCATGAGTTTTTTATTACCCAAAGCAACTTTTTTATCACTAACAGTTCCAATTACTCCTTTTCCGGTGATGGCCTCAAAATCTTTGGCTTCCAACAAACTTATATTTTTCGCTTTCGCAAAATTGACTACGGCTTGTGCCAAAGGGTGTTCACTATATTGATTGAGTGAAGCGATGTTTTGCAGTAAACCTTCTTCTTGATTGTTGGATGAAAATACTTTTTCAACCGATGGTTTTCCCTCCGTCAGTGTTCCTGTTTTGTCGGTAATTAAAACATTTACTTTATTCATATGCTCTAAAGCTTCGGCATTTTTTATCAAAACCCCAGACTGCGCGCCTTTCCCCACACCCACCATAACCGACATAGGTGTTGCCAATCCTAAAGCACAAGGACAAGCAATAATCAGTACCGCTACGGCATTAATAAACCCGTAAACTAACGCATTGGGTTCCGGACCAAATTTGGCCCACACCAAAAAAGTAATTACCGAAACAATCACTACTACAGGTACAAAATATCTAGAAATACGGTCTGCCAGATTTTGAATGGGCGCTCTGGAACGACTGGCACTGTTGACCATTTGAATAATTTGCGACAGCAAAGTTTCAGAACCAATTTTTTCGGCAATCATCACAAAGGATTTATTACCATTAATAGTTCCCGCCACAACCTTATCATCAACTTTTTTGTCAACCGGAATGGGCTCACCCGAAATCATCGATTCGTCGATGGTGCTTTCTCCGTCGGTAATTTTTCCGTCCACCGGAATTTTATCTCCAGGTTTTACACGTAACAAATTACCTTTTTTAATATCATGTATCGATATCACTTTATCCTTTCCATCAACAACCAAAGTGGCTACGGTAGGTGCTAATTTCAGTAATTCTTTTATCGCCCCGCTGGTTTGGCTATGTGCTCGGGCTTCCAATAATTGCCCTAACAAAACCAAAGTCAATATCACTGTCGTTGCTTCAAAATACAAATGAACTGTTCCGCTTTCCGTTTTGAATTCTGCTGGAAAAAAATCTGGAAAAAACAACCCAATCAAACTAAACACAAAAGCCACTCCCGAACCGATTCCGATAAGGGTAAACATATTGAGATTCCAAGTAATCAAAGATTTCCAAGCTCTTTCAAAAAACATCCAAGTAGCATAAAAAACAACTGGCAAAGACAATACAAACTGTACCCAATTCCAACTCGACAAATCCATAATTTGCACCAATAGATTATTGGAAAACATCGCAGCCATCGCTATTATGAAAATCGGCACTGTAAAAAGAACCGCAATTTTCATTTTTTTGAGCAAAATAGTATAGGTTTTATTTTCTTCACTTTCCGCAGGTTGCATCGGAACTAAGTCCATTCCGCAAATTGGACATGAACCTGGACCTTCCTGTATAATCTGTGGGTGCATCGGACAAGTATACATTATTTTTGTATCCGCTAATTCCGGAACTTTCACCAAATCCATTCCACAAACCGGACAACTTCCCGCTTGGTCATATACTTTTTCACCTTCGCAATGCATTGGACAATAATATTTCCCTGGAGCCTTAGACATTTCCATTTTATCCATATCGTGATGATGATGAGAATGTTCATCACTGCAACAAGCTTTTCCTTTCTGTACTTCTGTTACTTTCCCTTTTGTATCTGGCGTATTCATGGTTATGGTATACTTTCCGACTGCCGACAATGCCTCTTGTAAAACGGCTGTTGGAATGTGTTTTTCCATGGTGATAATAGCTACCGATGTATCAAGGGTAACAACGGCTTGAACGCCTTCAATTTCATTGAGAGCCTTCTCTACTTTGGTTCTGCAACCATCGCAGGACATTCCGGTAACAGTATAGGTATGTTTCATTTTTTTGTTATTTAAATTATATTAACAAATATCCGAACGAAACCTTTTTTTGTTGTTACACAATTCTGGGTAAGGTTTACATGATTTTCAAATGGTCTAGTGGTTTCCTTAAATGGGCTTTCTCTTTTTTGAACTGTGTTGGGGTATATCCCGTTACTTTTTTAAATTGATTACTCAAATGGGCAACATTACTGTAATTGAGATCTATGGCAATTGCGCTTAGGGTTAATTCATCATAAACCAAAAGTTCTTTGGCTCTTTCAATTTTTTGAGCAATAAAATAATGCTCAATAGTTACTCCTTCAACATCCGAAAACAATTTACTGAGCGTACTATAATCCTGTCTTATATTTTCGGATAAATAAGCCGACAAATTAATTTTCAACGGTTCTTTTTGATAATGTACTAATTCAATAATTAGGTTCTTAATTTGCTCAATTATCTTACTTATTTTATCTTCCAGCAATTCGAAACCCAATTCTTTTAATCCATACGCTAATTCTTGTCGTTCTTCCTCTTCCAAATCACGAACCAATTCGACTTCGCCTAATTTTATAGAAACGACGGAAAGATTCATTTTTGCTGCCACTTCTGCTACAGCCCTTTCACAACGACCACAAACCATGTTTTTTATGTACAATTTCATTGATTAAGTTGTTTATCAACATCTTATCAAAGTTCATCATTTTTAACCTAAAAAAGAAGTCTTTTATATAATAAAACTGTTTTTAAATTCACATTCTATCGATTTCCGCTATTATATCCATACATGATTTAGCAGGACAGTTTATCTGTATACATTTATTATTTTTGATTTTTAACTTATCAAAAACCCACACCCTTTTTAAATTCTCATCTATGAAAAATAAAATAGTTGTCTTCTTTTCTCTTTTCCTACTAGTACAACATAGTTTTGCTCAAACGTCTCAAAAAAACATTTTCCCTGATGGAACTCCCATCCCGGCTTGGTTTCTGGATGCTTCTAAAGTGGAATTGAAAACCTTAGGCAAACAATACGTAATTACAAAATTTAGGGTCAAGAAAGACAGCACCATCGTTCAAACGAAAGCAATTCAAAAAATTATCGACATGGCCGCTAAAAAAGGGGGTGGTGTAATTGTAATCCCAAAAGGCACTTTCCTGAGCGGTGCGCTATTTTTCAAACCAAAAACACATCTTTACGTATCGGAAGGCGCCATTCTGAAAGGCTCTGACAACATTGCTGATTATCCAAAAATCCCTTCTCGAATGGAAGGCCAAAACTTAGATTATTTTGCGGCACTTGTAAACGCTTATGGAGTTGATGGTTTCACAATCAGCGGAAAAGGAACCATTGATGGCAACGGATTAAAATACTGGGAATCGTTCTGGGAACGTAGAAAAGAAAATCCTAAATGCACCAACCTTGAAGTATCAAGACCTCGATTGGTTTTTATCTGGAATTCAAACAACGTACAATTACAGGATGTCAAATTACACAACTCCGGTTTTTGGACGAGTCATTATTACCAATGCAAAAACGTAAAAATTATCGATTTGCATATTTATTCTCCTTACGAACCCATAAAAGCACCAAGTACCGATGCAATTGATATTGATGCTTGTTCTAATATGTTAATCAAAGGTTGTTACATGTCGGTTAATGATGATGCTATAGCTCTTAAAGGCGGAAAAGGACCATGGGCTGATAAAGACCCTAATAATGGCGAAAACACCAATATCATTATTGAAGATTGTGAATTCGGTTTTTGTCATGCGGCACTCACTTGTGGGAGCGAAGCCATTCATAACAAAAATATCCTGATGAGAAATTGTGTAGTCAACGAAGCTTCACGCCTTTTGTGGTTAAAAATGCGTCCGGATACACCTCAAAAATACGAGTACATCACTTTAGATAATATTAAAGGACAAGCGCGCAGTTTAATTTATATCAAACCTTGGACACAATTCTTTGACTTGAAAGACCGTAAAGATGTGCCTCAATCTTATTCTGAAAACATTACGCTTAAAAACATTGACTTTAAATGTGATGTGTTTTTTGATGTTGCGATTGATAAATACACAACGCTAAATAATTTTACTTTCGAAAATCTAAATGTCGAAACAAAAAATGGTGCAGTTGATCAAAGCATCGTAAATGGTTTCCGTTTGAAAAATGTAAAAGTGAACAATGAATTAATTGAATAATTATTCACTTAAAAAACAAAAAAAAGCTCCTAAAATCAGATTTTAGGAGCTTTTTTTTATCCAACATTGGAATGCATTTACATTTTCATGCCTTCCATTGGATCTTTTCCAGTACGAAAAATATATTCACTATTGATGGCATAAGCCCCAGTTAGCACCACTTTTTTATTGGCATCCAATGCGGATGTAATTTCAATCATTCCATTGGTTTCCAAACCGGTTTCTACCATTACGTTCTCAAAAACGCCATGCCTTTTTTCAACCCAAATAAAAGTGGCCTTTTCGTCCCGAATAACTGCATCAACCGGAATAAATATCCCTTTTAGTGTCGATTGAGTTAACTGTACATTGGCCTGCATTCCTGGTTTCAAAAGCATATTCGTATTTGGTACTTCCATCCGAATTAAAAGCAATCTCGAATCGGGATTGATTTCAGGATTGATAAAAGAAATATTCGCCTTCAGATTCAGATTAGGCAAATCAGCAAAAGCAATGTTGGCTGTTTGTCCCAAATGCAACCTTTTGGCATAATTGACATTCACCTGCGTTTCTAACCAAAGGCTACTTAAATCCGTCAACCTTAGAATGGTTGCCCCTTCCATAACATAACTTCCTTCGGCAACAGCGATTTCAGAAACGGTTCCGCTATATGAACTATAAAAAGTGGTATATGGAGAAACGTCATTGTTCTTTTTAATCACTTCAATTTGAGCGTTGGAAAGTCCAAAAAACACTAGTTTTTGTTTGGCTGCTTCGAGCATATTTTGGGCATTTTTACCAAAATCACCCGGCATGGCCAATTGTTTGAAGGCTGTTAGATAATCTCGTTTTGCAATAGCAATTGGCTCACTATACAACTGATAGACCGCTTGATTTTTTTGAATATAATCGCCTTCCGTTTTAAAGTACAGTTTTTCGATTCTCCCCATCGCCCTAGAGGAAACACTTTTTAACTTTTCTTGATTTATCGTCAACACTCCCGTATAACTTTCTTCCAAACTATTTTGAGACTCGCCAATAAACCCAGTCGTAATATTTCCTAATTTGATTTGTTGATCAGTCAATGAAATTTCATTAGACACCATTTTTTCTTTTTTCACCGGAATCAAATCCATGTGGCAAATGGGACATTTCCCTGGTTTATCTTCTCTGATTTGAGGATGCATCGAACAAGTATAATAAACGCTTTTCTGCGATTCATTTTTTTCGTGTGCTTCCTTGTTTTTGGAATTACAACCCAAAACCAAAGCAAATACCAAAACCAGAAAACCTATTTTTTTTAGCTTTTTCATCGTTATTTTGTTTTTATAAAGCTTCCGCTATCTATCAAATATTGAGCGTTTTCGGCAAGGGAATCTGCTACTGAAACCCCTTCTAATACCTGAACAAAACCATTCATTTCAATTCCTGTTCTTATTTCGGCAGTTTGAAAACCATTTTCTTTTTTGATAAAAACTATTTTTTTATTACCCAAACTCACCAAGGATTGTTTGGGAAGCCAAATTCCTTTATCCGAATTAACTGCAACGGTTCCTTGCAGTCGCAAACCGATTGGGTATTGCCATTTTTCGTTGTTGAGATATACGCGAATCCGATTGGTTTTTTCGGTTGGATTGAGTTGTGTTTCAATGAAATTCACTTTGGCCTTTACAACTTCATCGGCATCCAATTCTGAGTTAATTTGAATGGACTGATTCACTTTTATCAAACTGTTAAAACCTTGGATAATATTAAAAACAGCCCAAACTTTACGGGTATTTACCAATTTAAAAACCACCGTGTTTTTAGTGATATAATCGCCTTCCTTCAAGTTCAAAGCCGTCGTTGTAGGCGTTGTATTTTGCATATCTCCTCCATTTGATTGTGCCATACCATCAGTACTTTCAACAACACCGCTTACCGGACTATAAATGGAGACTACCGGATTTGCTTTTTTGGCTGCAGCCAAAGCATTAATCTGATTGACACTCATTCCATAAAGTGCTAATTTTTGTTTTAATGCATTAATAAGCGACGTATTCTCAGCATCATTGGAAATCAAATAAATAAAATTCTGCTGTTCCGTTAATAATTCCGGACTGTACAAATCGAATAATTTTTGTCCTTTGCTAACTTTTTCAAATTTATAATGAACGTACATTTTTTCGATTCTGCCACTCACTCTTGCCGTAATATTTACAGAAGAATTAGGATCATAGGTTACGATTCCGGGTAAATTGACAGAACTGTTTAGAATAGTGTCTTTTGGAGTAATCGTCTGAAAATCCCCCACAACAAAATAATCCGTTGACTGCAATAAATGTTCTATGGAATGACTTTCTATAGCCATATTTTCAGTGACTTTTTTGACCAAATCCATTCCGCAAATCGGACAATTTCCAGGGGCATTGCGTATAATTTCGGGATGCATCGGACAAGTATAAATCTCCTCTTCATGCAAATGAATCGCTTGCTTATTCGATTTGTCAACAAAATAATATACTGTAAAACCAACCAATACAATGGCAATCGTGAATAAACTATATTTTAAATATTTGTTCATAATTATTTTGTTTCCAGTTGTTTTTCAATTTCTACTTGAGTACTCAAAATAGCTTGTAACTTCTCTAACTTATCCATTTGAGCCATGTTTAATGCTTCCCAAGCATCTAGAACCACAAATAATTCGCCAGTATTATTTTGCCAGGCCAAAACTGCCGTGTCATAATTGCGTCGCAGCGCCGGAATGATACTTTTATCGGCAATATCATATTGCTTTTTCAGGTTTTCCAATTCGGTTTGCATTCCAGTAATCATTCCAGTGGCTTCGTTCAAAATCATTTGTTTTTGCCATTCCAAACTTTCATTTTTGATTTTAATACTATTGATATTGGATTTGTTCATTTTTGTAGACCATGGCATCGGAATCGTTATCATTCCCATCAAAGAAAATTGTTGTGGTCGGTCTCCAAAAGCAAACATATGATCGTATTTCAATCCAAATTCCGGCAACAATTTTGATTTCTCGGTCACAATTTTCAGCTGATTCAATTCCATTGTTTTTTCAATCGCTTTCACATCACTTCGATTTTGAGATAGTGCCGTTGTATCTGAGGAAATTATTCCAAACTCTTTTACTGTATAGTGAGTATCAATTTCGAAAAAGCTATTTTTATCTCTAGCCATCAAAGTATTGAGCATAATTCTTTTTTGAGAAATGTTGTTTTGCAGCATCACTAACCTACTTTGCCATTCATTGTATTTGGATTTAGCTTTGTAATAAGTTGACAATTTGTCCATATTATACTGATAGCGGATTTCCATACTTTTAATCATGTATTCCAACAGCAAAATGTTCTCCTGAACAACCGCAATCTTTTTATCCAAAACCAACCATTGACAATAATTATTTTTGGCCAAAGCATTCAACTGATTGATGGTATAGTTCTTATTTTCGGCTTCCACTGAAGACATTGCATTCATATAATCCGAATCGGCTTTTTGCTTGGATGCATTCGGAATCATTTGCGAAAAACCAATCATATACGCTCCCATCCCGGGATTCATTTCATCGGCCTTCCACATTTTAACATCATATGGCGTCATAAACAAACCCGTGTTGATTTGGGGCGGCATCCAACTTTTGGCACCTTTTGCAGCAGCATCCATACTTTGAATATCGGCATCATACATTTTCAATTGCGGATTATTGATTTTGATTGTGTTCAAAACTTCCTCCAATGAAATTGTTTGTGCTGTCATAGCTAAAACATTCAAAAGCAAACAGCTCATGATGATATAAAATTTACTATTTCGCATCGATAAAATCTATTTTTCCATTTGTTTTCAACTCCCGTAATTTGGTCATTTCAAAAACAATTGGGGTTACTAATAATACATAAATAACAGAGGAAATGGTTCCACCAATCAATGGAACGGTAATCGGAATCATCACATCGGCACCCGTTCCTGTTGACCAAAGAATAGGCACTAGTCCAAAAAGAGACACCGAAACTGTCATCAATTTTGGTCGCAATCTTTTGGCTGAACCTTCTATAACATACTCTCTTATAATTTTTTCGTTGAGCGACTCTTTATTATTTCCGTGTTTTGCTACCATTTTGGTCATGGCTTCGTTTAAATAAATCGTCATTAGCATGGCTGTTTCTATGGCCATTCCGAATAGCGCAATAAAACCTACGGCTACAGCAACCGATAAATTAATTCCGTAGAAATACACCATAAATATCCCGCCAATTAGGGCAAACGGAACCGTTATCATGGTTATCAAGGCTTCTTTCATGGAGTTATAGGTAAAGTATAAAATCAGGAAAATGATAATGACTACAATCGGCAAAATCAAACTTAACGTTTTATTGGCTCGAATTTGGTTTTCCCATTGCCCGCTCCATTCCACATAATAGCCTTTTGGCATTTTTGTCATCATCGCATTCAATTTATCCTGCGCTTCTTTTACAGTACTTCCCAAATCCCGATCCCTAACATTAAACAATACACTTCCACGAAGCATGGCATTTTCACTGTTAATCATTGGTGGACCATCACTAATTTTAATTTCGGCAACGGTTTCCAAAGGGATTGGTCCATATTCCATGGTTTGAACCTGTATTTTTTTTAAGCCTTGAAGACTGTTTCGGTATTCCTGGGCATATCTGGCATTAACCGAAAATCGCTGTCTCCCTTCTATCGTTGTGGTCAATGTCATGCCGCCAATCGCCGCTTCCACTACACTATTTACATCATCAACCGTAAGACCATAACGACCGATAACCTCTCGTTTGGCAATAATATCAATGTATTTCCCTCCGGTTATGGGTTCGGCAAATAAGTCTTTTACACCAGCTGTCCCTTCCAAGGTACTTTTGATTTTTTGGGCTAAAACATCGATTGTGTCCAAACTGGCACCGTAAATTTTCACACCCACATCCGTTCTTATTCCGGTAGAAAGCATATTGATTCTATTGATAATGGGTTGCGTAAACCCATTGGTCACCCCAGGGATCTGTAACTTATTGTTGATTTCGTTTACAATATCATTTTTGGTGATGCCGTCCCGCCATTCGTCTCGAGGTTTTAGCAAAACAATCGTTTCAATCATACTTATCGGACTATTATCCGTCGCTGTATTAGCCCTTCCTGCTTTTCCTAAAACATGGGTTACCTCTGGAATTGATTTTATAATTTTATCCTGAACTTGCAAAATTCGTTTGATCTCTGCATTGGAAACATCAGGCAAGGTTACGGGCATAAATAAGATAGAACCTTCATCAAGCGGCGGCATAAATTCGGACCCTAATCGGGTAAACATCAATCCACCAATCAGCAACGCCACTATGTTTATGGCTAAAATTGTTTTTCTCCATTTCAAACAAAATACCAAAACGGGAGTATACACGCTTTCCAATTTTTTATTGATTGGATTTTTTGCCTCGGGACGTAATTTCCCTTTTAGCAAATAACTAATTAGAACCGGAGTCAAGGTAATTGCCAAAAAAGCATCGACAATCAGAATAAATGATTTGGTCCAAGCAAGCGGACTGAATAACTTCCCTTCCATTCCCGTTAAAAGGAAAACGGGTAAAAAAGATGCAATTACGATTAATGTAGAATAAAATACTCCCGGCCCAACCAGTTTGGATGAATCTTCAATAAGTTTCATTCTTTCTTCTGGAGACAATGAATCAGGTTCTTTTTTGAATATTTTTTTAAATAAATTTTTCATTGCGCCAAATTATTGATTAGTGTCCATTTCATGCTGTCTTTCAGAAATACTTCGGTAGGCATTTTCGACCATAACAATTCCGTCATCGACTACAACTCCTATAGCCAGAGCGATTCCGGTTAACGACATAATATTGGAAGAGATTCCAAATGCTTCCAACAGAATAAATCCAATTGCAACGGAAATTGGTAATTGAATCAAGATAATTAACGCACTTCGCCAATGAAAAAGAAAAAGCAGAATCACAATCGAAACGGCAATCATTTCCTCAATTAAGGTTCCCTTAACCGAATCGATAGCTTTTTCTATCAATTCACTTCGGTCATACGACGTCTTGAAAGTAACACCTTCCGGCAATCCTTTTTCAACTTCTTTCATCTTGGCTTTTACGGCTTGAATAACTTTATCGGCGTTTTCTCCGTAACGCATCACTACAATTCCACCAACTGCCTCTCCGTTACCATTGGCATCAAAAATGCCCAATCGCAAATCGCCTCCCATTTGTACGGAACCGATATCACTGACTTTTACGGGAACCGAATTGTAATTTTTAATGGCAATTTCTTCAACATCTTTTATGTTTTTGATATACCCCAATCCTCGCACCACATAGGCTCTGTCGCTCATTTCAAATTTTCTGCCGCCCACATCATTATTACTGGTCTTGACCGCTTGCATTACTTCCATCATACTTATATTGTAGTATTGCATTTTTAGTGGATCTAAAACCAATTGGTATTGTTTTTCAAAACCACCAAACGAAGCAACTTCGGCAACTCCGGGAACGGTTTGCAAAGCAAATTTTACATACCAATCCTGTAAGGCACGCTGTTCTCCTAAATCCATTCCGTTGGTTTCTAAGTGATACCAAAAGATATGTCCTACACCTGTTCCGTCAGGACCTAGAGTTGGAACCACATTTTGGGGCAACAAGCGTTGCGCGTAATTTAATCGTTCCAAAACTCTTGTCCTAGCCCAATACGGATCAACCTTATCTTCAAAAATGATATACACAAAACTCATCCCGAACATCGAGGAAGCTCGTATATTTTTTATTTTTGGAATCCCTTGTAAATTGGAAACCAAGGGATAAGTCACCTGATCTTCGATTACCTGTGGGCTTCTCCCCATCCATTCAGTAAAAACGATGACTTGATTTTCGGATAAATCAGGAATGGCATCAATTGGGTTTTGCTGCACACTGTAAATTCCCCAACCAAATAAGCATGCCGAAACTAGTAGGACAATCACTCGGTTTTTTAAGGAAAATGATATTAATTTTTCGACCATAGCTATTTATTTTTTGATGAAAATCAATTCACCAACAGATTCGAAAAGTTCCTATTTTTCTATAATTCTTTGTGAATTCCTCCACAAGTCAACATTTCAGAACCATAATAAGGATTCTTGATGTCTTTGGTCTCGCTAATCCAATAGCCACTTTTTCCTTCATCATACATAGGACAATAATCCTGATACAATTTTTTATCGGTTTCAAAAATGGCAAGCAAATCACTTATGTTTTTACTCAATTTTGCAAAATGTTCTCTTTGATGATCCATTTTTCCTCCGTTATCACCAATGTGTTTCGCATTTTCGATAGCATGTTCTGAAATAGCCGCTACATCATCTTTCAATTCCGCTTCAATTTTATCCGTGTTTAATTTAGAAACAGCTGAAACTAATTCAGTACCTGCACTGGCAGCAGCATTTGAATCGTCTAGAGTCAATGCATTTTTTAATTTTAAATAATCGTCTAAAATGGCATCAATAGAAATATTGGACTTGCTTTTTATTTTGACAACTTCTTTTTCTTCTTCTTGAACAGGTTCTGCAGCAACAACAGGCTCCGTTAATTCCATTCCACAAATAGAGCAAGCTTCACCCTTCTTTCCGGTAATTTCAGGATGCATCGAACAGGAATACAATTGATTGTCTGTTGAAGATTCTGTACTAGTTTTACTATCCTTACAAGATGCAAATACCACCAATACAACTAATAGACTTACTTTTAATATATTTTTCATTTTATTGTTTTTTTAATATTCTACTTTTTTAATTTTTTTCTTTTATTGATTCCCTTTCATATTGACAACATCCAGGGAGTTTGTTATAAGATGCTTCTGGTGCTTTGTTTTTTTCACTGTCATAACCAGCAATAGCAACACGTTTTAAAATTTCATCTTGATTGGTGAGGGCTGAGTCGTAAGTTAAAGTAGCAATTTTTGTGTCCTTGTCCCAATTGACCGTTGCAATGTTTTGTGAATTTCCTGCTTTTTCTATGGTCTTTTTGCACATACCACAGTTGCCGAAAATTTTCACGGTTTCAGTTTTGGCATTTTTAATTTGGGCATTTACAGCCACACCGGACAGCAATAAAACAATTGCCATCAATACATTTTGAATTGATTTCATTTTTAAAATAAATTAGAGTTTAATAAGACAAGACTTAGTTAGCACTTGTCTGCGATAAAAATTGTCTAAACAATAGAAACAAGCCCGATTGGCTTAGCATTTGACCCACGTATGGCTGTCAAAAAAGGTTTTTAGCTTATTTTAGGTATGAGCCAAATAGAAGAATATCCGTCAGAAGTAACTGTTTCGGATTGAGGAAATTTTTGTTTTTTAGAAGAAAAATTGAAATTGTCGTATTCAATTTCAAATAAAACCGAAGCGGTAATTGCACTATTTACAGACGAAGTACTACATAATGTCTGTCCGCACTTGCCATTACAACCTTCCTGTTTTTTATTTTTTGAATGTGCTGTTTTTTTACAACAGTCTTTCATGACAGTTTTAGAGGTAATTTCTTTACTGCAACATTTCATTTCTGAATGACTTTTTCCACATGCAAAAGCGCCACTCGGAATCAAAAAGATTGCGAGTAAAACGATTAATATGATGTGGTTGTTTTTCATTTATATAAAATATTGAATCAAAATTAATAAAAATAAATTAGGTCGTCACTAACGATCTGTTAAAATAATTTTTACTGAAAGCATTTATACCTATAGTATTTTAATTTTCATGTCCTAAAATCTTATACATTATTGACTGTGAAATCGACAAAATAACACTAAAAAGTAATGCCGTCCAGAATGTGTCTACATTAAAACCACCTACAATTACATCACATAATAAAATTATCAGGGCGTTTATAGCTAGTAAAAACAATCCTAATGTCAATACCGTAACAGGTAAAGTCAAAATCACTAGAATAGGTTTAATAAAAATATTAAGCAATCCTAAAACAACAGCTACAATTAATGCCGTTACAAAATTATCAACATGGACTCCTTTCATAAAACGTGAAATAAGCAAAACCAAAGCGGATGTAATAAGAATTCTGACAAGTAACTTCATCTGTATATTTTTAAATTTTAATAAAAGTACAATTATTTGGGATTATTTGGACAATATCATCCTAAAAAAGACAAAACCAATTGATGAAACAAAACTGGATTTTCGGCATGAAGCCAATGTCCTGCATTGGGTATAGTTTCTAATTTCATTAATGGAAAATGTTCTGCAATATTTTCGATATCTGAGTCTAAAATGTAATTAGAATTTCCTCCTCTAATGAATAATGTTGATTTATCGAACACTAATTCTTCTGGCAATGCCACCCCGATCGCCTCTTTATTAGAATTAAAAACGGCTAAATTAAAACGAAAGGCCAATTGCCCTGGCTCTTGCCAATACAAGTTTTTTAATAAAAATTGTCTAGTGCCAAAATCTGTAATATACTCTGACATGATAGCTTCTACTTCGGCTCTACTTGGTTTCTTTGAAAAATCGACTGCATTTAGACCCGCGAAAATAGTATCGTGATGTTGCGGATAAAATTTTGGGCCTATATCGGCAACAATTAATTTATCCACTAATCCTGGATATTTTGTTGCCAAAAGCATCGCCACCTTTCCCCCCATGGAATGGCCGATAACATTAATATGACGCAAATCATGACTCTGACAATACTGAACAACATCTTGAACCATTACTTCATAATTAAAAACGTCTGACTGAAAACTGCGACCATGATTGCGTAAATCTAGCAGGTGTACTTCAAATCCTTCGGAAGCAAATTGCGCTCCCAATGTTTTCCAATTGTCTGACATTCCTAGAAATCCGTGTAGAATTAATAACGGTTTCCCTTGTCCTTCTATTTTTGAATAAAGCATAATGGTTGTTTTTTATTCTGGTTTTGCGTGAGGGATGGCAGCGAAAATCCTTTTATAGTATGAAGCGGTAGCGGAATAGTATAAAAGATTGCAGCGAATAGCCCGACCCGTTTTTTTGCGGGTCACGCCCCAATTATATTATTTTAATTTATGTAAATACATATTGATTACATTATCTAAACCTAAGTATAGCGCCTCCGAAATTAAAGCATGACCTATGGAAACCTCCAATAATCCGGGGATATTCTGCTTAAAAAACTGGATATTGTCCAGACTTAGGTCGTGCCCTGCATTGATTCCTAAACCGAGTTCGTTTGCCAAAACTGCCGATTTCACATAAGGATCAATTCCGCTTTCATTTCCCAGACTATATTGATGTGCAAAAGCTTCGGTATACAATTCGATTCTATCAGTCCCGGTTTTTTGGGCGCCTTCAATCATTTCCAGTATTGGATCGACAAAGATGGATGTTCTGATTCCGTTGCTTTGAAATTCTTGAATCATTTCGGTCAAATAAGATTGGTTTTTTACTGTATCCCAACCAGCGGAAGAAGTAATCGCTCCAATTGCATCGGGAACTAGAGTAACCTGGTCCGGCTTGCATTCTAAAACCAGATCGATAAAATTATGTTGTGGATTTCCTTCTATATTATATTCGGTATAAACAACAGCTTTCAAATCTCGGGCATCCTGATACCGGATATGACGCTCATCCGGACGAGGATGAATCGTAATTCCTTGCGCCCCAAATCGCTGTATATCAGTGGCTACTTTTAACAAATCAGGAACATTCCCTCCTCTTGCATTTCTTAAAGTAGCTATTTTATTGATGTTTACACTTAATTTTGTCATTGGAATACTTTTTGATTGTAATAAATCTATTATTTTGCAGCAAAAATACAAAGTAAAATTTAGGAGTTTTTGCTTATTTTTGATTATTTTGCATTAAATATTGTAGGATTAATTTATGACTGAAATTACAGATTATATTACCAATGATTTTAAACCCGTTGACAGCCAACAAACCATTTTGGATGTTCAAGAGTTTTTTATGGATTTAAACTTCTCCCATTTTCCTGTGGTAGAAGAAGGCATCTATATTGGCAGTATCGCATCGGAAGATATTGAAACTTTTGACAGTGATAAAAAAGTAATCGATTTTAAATATACGCTAGAAACATTTTTCGCCCGCACCAATTCGATTTGGCTGGAAGTTTTAGAAGTATTTGCCAAAAACCATACTAATTTAGTCCCTGTTTTGGACGAAAACAATGTTTATGTTGGCTATTATGAAATAGAGGACATCATGACTTTCTTTAACCAAACTCCTTTTTTAAAAGAGCAGGGAAGAATTATAAAAATAAAAAAAGGAGTTTTGGATTACTCCATGAGCCAAATCACCCAAATTATAGAAAGCAACAATGGTAAAATTTTGGGTTTATTCATTTCTGAATCTGATGTAGACAGTGTTGAAGTAACTATAAAAATAAGTCTTGGCGCCATGAATGAAATCATTCAAACTTTCAGAAGATACAATTATGAAATTGTTTCTGAACACCATGAAGACAATTATATCAATAACTTGAAGGAACGCTCCGACTATTTAGACAAATACCTTAATATTTAGTCTTCGATTTGAAAATCTGTTCATAATCTAACAGAAAATCAAATACCGCAATTACCAAATTTAAAAAAAATGAAAATAGCCATTTACGGTCAATATTACCAAATCAGTACAGAACCTATCATAAAAGACATTTTCGTTTTTTTAAACAAAAACAACGTTGACCTTTACATAGAATCTAATTTTCTGGATTTAATCCACGAAAAAAATCTGATAAAAAGAGATTACAAAACCTTTTCTTCGCATGGTGAATTAGATAGTTCTTTTGATATGTTAATTAGCATTGGTGGAGACGGAACTATTTTAAGAGCCGCAGCAATGGTTGGAGATTCAGGAATCCCAATTCTTGGTATTAATGCAGGACGACTGGGTTTTTTGGCCACGGTTCAAAAAGAAAACATCGATGAATTTTTGCAATTTGTGATTGATAAAAAATACACACTTTCACAAAGAACACTACTTAGTTTGACTTGCACTCCTGAGAACGAATCGATAGTAGCCATCAATTTTGCCATGAATGAAGTCACCGTCAGTAGAAAAGACACCACTTCCATGATAACCATTGACACTTATCTTAACGGAGAATATTTAAACTCTTATTGGGCGGATGGATTGATTATCTCAACACCAACCGGTTCTACAGGTTATTCTTTGAGTTGCGGCGGCCCCATTCTCACTCCTGATGTAAAAAGTTTGGTCATCACCCCTATCGCACCACACAACCTGAATGCCAGACCATTAGTCATACCTGACGAAACAGAAATTAGATTAAAAGTTTCGGGAAGAGAAGAAAATTACTTGGTTTCACTGGATTCCAGAATTACTTCCGTAAAAAATGAAACTATATTGACCGTAAAGAAAACTCCTTTTCAAATAAATATGGTCGAAATTCCAGAACAAACCTTTCTTAAAACACTTCGAAAAAAATTGCTTTGGGGAGAAGACAAAAGAAATTAATTTGGGCATCTATACGATTCCAATCGTTTTTTTCGTTTCAAGATTAAACCCAAGCATTATAATATTGTTAGTGAGTCTATTATTCCCAAATTACATTTAGCATTATAGCTATTGATTCGCATTGATAATTATTATATTTGCACGCAACTTTTGATTTGATGAATAAAATTTTCTGTTTATTTATATGCTTTTTTACAAGTATAACTACACAAGCGCAAATTCACGAAATAGGTGTTTTTATTGGTGGTAGCAATTACATTGGAGACATAGGACCTACAACCTATATCGCTCCTAATGAACCTGCTATAGGGATACTTTACAAATGGAACAAAAGCCCTAGACATGCTTATCGCTTCTCTTACACTCAATCTAAAATTACCTCTAACGATCTGGATTCAAATGAACCAAGTCGAAGTCTAAGGGGTTATCGTTTTGAGAATAACATAAAAGAAGTATCTTTAGCCCTTGAATTTAATTTTTTTGATTTTGATCTTCATACTTTTGAACGCAAAATTACGCCTTATGTGTATAGTGGAATAAACTACACTATGTATAACGGTTTATTTATTGTTAATGGAGAAACTAATAAAGACTCGAACGAAAACACGTTGGCAATACCAATGGCAATAGGAATAAAATCCAATGTGAGTCGGAATTTTGTTTTAGGCCTGGAAGTTGGGGCTCGATACACATTTTCGGATGCTATCGATGGGAGTAATCCAAAGAATGAAAATTTAAGTCAATACAAGTTTGGAAATATAAACAATAATGATTGGTATGTATTTTCAGGGATTATTTTAACGTATACATTTGGAGAGAAACCCTGTTATTGTGCAGATTAATAAAATGGAATTACTAGAAACAATAAATAAAGACAATTTACCCAATCATTTAGCCATTATAATGGACGGGAATGGTCGCTGGGCTAAAAAGCAAGGTCTACTAAGGGCTTTTGGCCATGAAAGCGGTACAAAATCTGTAAAAGAAATTATCAAATCCTGTGCCAAATTAGGCATAGAATACCTGACACTATATGCTTTCTCCACAGAAAACTGGAACAGGCCAAAAATAGAAGTCGATACATTAATGAGAATCCTTATAAACTCATTAAAAAACGAACTGACTACCTTACAAAAAAACAACATCAAATTGAATACTATCGGTAATTTAGAAAAATTGCCGAAATCTGCTCAAAAAGAGCTATTGGACGTCATCGAAAAAACTAAGAATAATACTAGAATGACACTCACTTTGGCTTTAAGTTACGGCTCTAGAGAAGAAATAGTTAATGCAGTAAAAATCATCAGTGATAAAGTTAAAAATAATATAATTTCAATAGACACTATTGACGATTCAATTATAAATGAGCATCTTTACACGCAAAATTTA
>JALRGT010000034.1 GCA_023259675.1 Flavobacterium sp. | reverse complement strand
CCTAAATACCGAGCTAAAGAATGAATTCCCCTTTTTAATCCTATTAGATCGTTTGGAATACGTGATTCCGCAACTCCCCGCGTTAGGGATAAAAGCGAAAAGCCCACAGAAAAGCCCACAGAAAAGCGAAGGGAAACGCAGCTTAACGAGGACTTGTAGCAGATAGCCCGACCTATTTATACCAAAAAAGACACTATCTCTTCCAGATAATGCCTCGTGGTATAAATTGGGAACGCCAGAAAACTAATCCAAGTATTAAAAAACAACGAGTACTCTCTTTATTAAACTAACTACTATTTATACTTAATTTTTGCTGCTCCACAGGTTTTAGGATTAATCCCTTTTCAAAATACCAAATAGCATAAAATAAAAAAACCACCTAACAAAAGTTAGATGGTTTTACGATGAGCCGGTGGAGGGACTCGAACCCACGACCTGCTGATTACAAATCAGCTGCTCTAGCCAACTGAGCTACACTGGCGTCTCATTACGGGTGCAAATATACTTCTGAATTTTAATTTTCCAAAATAAATTTACATTTTTTATCGTTTTTTTTCGACTACAAATCGTTGATTTTAGCAATCAATTGATTTGCAACTTGTTCCAATTCTACATTAATTTGTTTGAAGTGTGCTTTTTTATTCTCAACGTCTTTAGCGTTAACTTTTGCAATCAAACCATCAAAAGCAGCAATAGCTTCATCAATCAAATTGTTAGTTTCTTCAGTTGGTTTACCTGTAGTTGAAATTTCAAATAAATATACTGCTTCAATTATATCTCCTAAAACGTAGTTGATGTCTTTTTTTAAATTCTTAACGTTTGCCATTTTGTTTTATATTTTAATTTGCGTGTGCAAAAGTACACATATTCTTCGTATTACAACCTATGAAATGTAAATTTCTAAAATTGAAGCATTTCCACTGAGAACAAATTCGGCCATAGCCGCAGGAATCAAAACGGTATCCCCTTTTTTGTATTTATAGGTAGCATCATTGTATGACAATTCGAAATCCCCATCAATACACATATACACCGTGAACGTATTTCCTGATTTTTCAATTTTAGTTTCTCCTTTTAAAGGGACAAAATTTGTTGTGAAATAAGGACAATCTACAATAGTATTCGATTGATTTACATTTTTATCATACTCCTTATAAGTATCTACCTTATCATAATTAATCGCATCCAAAACCAAATCAACATGCAACTCTCTTGTATTTCCCTGAGCATCCACTCTGTCAAAATCATAAATGCGATAGGTAATATCAGATGTTTGTTGAATCTCTGCAACCACCAAACCCGCACCTATTGCATGTACAGTGCCTGTTTCAAGAAAGAACACATCGCCTTCTTTGACGGTAACCGAATCTAAAATAGTGTCTAATGATTTGTTTTTTAAATTCTCTAAATACTCTTCGGCATTTGATTTTTCTTTAAAACCTACAATAATTCTGGCTCCTGGATCAGCTTGCATGATATACCACATTTCTGTTTTTCCAAAAGAATTGTGTCTCTTTTTAGCTAACTCATCATTAGGATGCACTTGAATAGACAAGTCTTCGCGAGCATCTAAATATTTAAACAGTAGCGGAAATTGTTTCCCAAATCGTTTATGAACCGTAGTTCCCACTACTTCATCCGGAGCTTCGTTAATTATATCCGTAAGCGTTTTTCCTTTTAATTCTCCATTAGCGACAACACTAACATCCCCTTCTACAGTGGACAGCTCCCAACTTTCCCCCGTTATTTTTGATGTGATGGGTTTATTAAGCACTGTTTTCAATTTTTCACCACCCCAGATTCTTTCTTTTAATATTGGTTCAAATTGTAAAGGATATAGTTTCATGTTATTTAGATTATTATTTTAGGGTACAAACCTATCAATTTAAGAAAACTTAAATTGATACTATTTAGTATATTGATTATATTATTTCCTTAATTGTTTCCGAAGCTTTAGAAACAGGAACGCTGTTTTCTAACTTAAGTATCATTACTCACCTTTATAGGTTACGAAATTACGTGGGGTTTCATATAAAACCACTTCTAAGTCAAAACCTACCTTGATTCTTTTTCGCAATTTATTCCAAATCACCACTACAATATTTTCGGCGGTAGGATTTAAGTTTTCAAATTCAGGAACGTCTAAATTTAGATTTTTATGATCAAATCGTTCTTCAACTTCTTCCTTTATAAGTTCGGATAAAATTTTTACATCCATTACAAAACCGGTCTCGGGATCGATTTTGCCGGTAACGCTAACAATTAATTCGTAATTGTGTCCGTGAAAATTAGGATTGTTGCATTTTCCAAAGACAACATCATTTTGCTCAAAAGTCCAATCTTTTCGATACAATCGATGCGCTGCGTTAAAATGTGCTTTTCTGCTTATGGTAACTTTCATCGTACTATACTATTGAATAATTAGGAATGCTTTGAAGATAATTAAAAATAATAAACGTTTAAATTTTATGATCTTCCAGATAATGATAAAATTCGTCGAATATAATCTTGAACCAAACGGTATATTTTTCGGGATGGAGCTGAATGTCTGCTTGAACATCATCTATCCCCATCCATTTCCAGTTTTCCACTTCTTCCGGATTTATAATTGGACTCTCATTATAATAACCAATCATCACATGATCAAGTTCATGCTCGGTCAGACCATTATCAAAAGGAGCTTTATATATAAAATGAAAAAGCTCTTTAAGCTCGGTATTAAAACCCATTTCTTCAAACAACCTTCTATTTCCTGCTTCAATATTTGACTCGCCTTCACGTTGGTGACTGCAACAAGTATTTGTCCAAAGCAAGGGCGAATGGTATTTATGATGGGCGCGCTGTTGCAACATGATTTGATTGTCTTTATTCAATACAAATACGGAAAAAGCGCGATGTAAAACTGCTTTTTCATGCGCTTCCAACTTAGGCATCAATCCAATAGGCTCGTCATTACGATTAACCAATATTACGTTCTCTTCTATCATGTTTATTTTTAACCATTCAAAAATACAAAAAAGAGCGAAAACAAACCGGGCTTTAACGTTCTCTTTCGATTTGTTCAAGATAAACTTACCTTCTTCATTTTCCAAAAAACAACTGAACCTAGGTTCAACAGCCTCATATATAACCTAAAGACAACTATAAAATCAGCAAACTTATCTACGTATCTTTAGCATAAAAATCTATATTCAAAACCATAAGCAGTGATAAATCGTATATAAGAATAGTTAAAACTTCCCTAAATAGCGGTTAATTTGTAAAGTACATGACATTAAAAAATGGAATTGCAACTTACCTTTGTAGTATAATGAAACTTTTTTTAGGGAGTTTGATGAAAAACACTAACTAATTTAAACCGTTCCATTATACACAATAAATAGCATTTACCATGAAAACAAAATCATTTTTCAGTCTACTTTTTTTACTTCCATTATTTATAATGACCGCTTGTGGACAAAAAACAAATACCCAAACAAAAACCGAAAACAAAACTACTATGGAAAACGTCATCAACAAACCTGGAAATCCCTATTATTCAAACACCGACACAACAAAACTTAACGTATCTGATGCCGAATGGAAAAAAGTACTTCCTGAAGAGGTCTATTTAGTGATGCGAGAAGCAAATACCGAAAGAGCTTTTACAGGTAAATATTGGAATACAGATGAAAAAGGAACCTATTATTGCGCTTCCTGTGGGAATAAATTATTTCGTTCTGATGCCAAATTTGCCAGTAGCTGTGGCTGGCCTAGTTTTTTTGAACAAGAAAACAAAAACAGCGTCGTATATAAAAAAGACACTTCGTATGGCATGATTCGAATTGAGGCCCTGTGCGGCAGATGCGACGGACATTTAGGTCATCTTTTTGATGACGGACCAGCACCAACCGGAAAAAGATACTGTATGAACTCTATTGCACTTGACTTTATCCCTGACACTAAATAAAATGAAAAGACTACTTATATTAAGTTTAATGGCCACAATGAGTTTGTTGGCACAAAACAAGACTACAAAACAATCCAATCTCGAAACCATAACCCTTGGCGGAGGATGTTATTGGTGTGTGGAAGCGGTTTACGAAAATCTAAATGGAGTAAAATCTGTCGTTTCAGGTTTCTCCGGCGGTAAAACAATCAATCCGAGTTACGAAGAAGTTTGTTCCGGAAGAACCGGTCATGCCGAAGTCGTACAAATCACTTACGACAAAACCATAACCAATCTGGATGAAATTCTCAAAGTTTTCTTCACCGTTCATGACCCAACTACATTAAACAGACAGGGTGCAGATGTGGGAACTCAATACCGTTCGATAATTTTTTATCATAACGGGATACAAAAAGAAGCTGCGCAAAAAATAATAGCTGCCTTAAATAAGGCCAAAGTATACGACAGACCAATTGTAACGGCAGTGGAACCATTCACCAAATTCTACAAAGCCGAGCCGTATCATCAAAATTATTACGAAAACAATATGGACCAACCCTATTGCCGAATGGTTATTCAACCCAAAATGGAGAAATTCGAAAAGGTATTTAAAGATAAATTGAAGAAGAAATAACACTATAAAATCAAAAAAGCCTGCAAAAATGAATTTGCGGGCTTTTGCTATTTTATCATTAAATTTTAAGTTGTCAAGATTTGATTCAACAGAGTATCTTAATTTTTATTCAATACGTTTCAAAATTTCCCCAATCTTCAATGCACATTTCTCTCCATCTATGGCAGCAGAGATAATTCCGCCGGCATAACCGGCTCCTTCTCCACAGGGATACAATCCTTTTATTTCAACATGCTCCAAGGTTTCTGGATTTCTGGGAATGCGTACCGGAGAGGAAGTTCTGGATTCCGGAGCATGAAGTATCGCTTCATTAGTTAAATACCCTCGCATGGATTTCCCGAATTCAGAAAATCCTTCACGCAATATTTGAGATAAAAATCCCGGAAAAACCTGCCCCATTTCTACTGAAGTCGTCCCCGGAACATAGGATGTCTTCGGAATTTCAGTCGAAACTTTATTCTGGGTAAAATCTACCATTCGTTGCGCAGGTACTTTTTGCGTTTGCCCTGCCAAATGCCACGCTTTTTGTTCGATACTTTTTTGAAATTCCATTCCTGCTAAAGCACCAAACTTGGCAAAAGGTTTAAAATCCTCCAATTTCAACTCGATGACAATCCCAGAATTGGCTGTGGCCTGATCTCGTTTGGATGGAGACCAACCATTAGTCACCACTTCTCCTGGACTCGTCGCACAAGGAGCGATGACTCCTCCGGGGCACATACAAAAAGAATACATCCCGCGACCTCCCACTTGCTTCACTATACTATAAGGAGCGGGCGGTAAAAAATCTCCTCGGTAATCACAACTATATTGAATACTATCTATCAAAGACTGTGGATGCTCCGCTCTTACCCCTAATGCAAAAGGTTTGGCCTCAATAAATATTTTCTTATGGTCTAATAATTCAAATATATCACGTGCAGAATGTCCAGTTGCCAAAATCAATTTATTGGCCAGAATGGTAGCTCCATTTTGCGTAACAATCCCTTGCACTTCATTATTTTTAATTAGAATATCCGTCAAACGGGTTTCAAACAATACTTGTCCTCCACATTCGATAATTTTTTCACGAATATCCTGAATAATCTGCGGTAATTTATTGGTGCCAATGTGCGGATGGGCTTCCACTAAAATATCGGAAGAAGCTCCAAAAGCAACCAAAAGCTCCAAAATTCGGTTGACATCACCTCTTTTTTTGGAACGTGTATACAATTTTCCGTCGGAATAGGTTCCGGCACCGCCTTCCCCAAAACAATAATTCGAATCTTCGTTGACAAGATGATCCCGATTAATCGCTTTCAAATCTCGACGACGTCCTCGAACATCTTTCCCTCTTTCAATAACGATGGGCTTTAATCCCAACTCAATCAACTGCAAGGCAGCAAAAAGTCCGGCTGGTCCGGCACCAATAACCAATACTTCTTGTGCCGAAGACACATTTTTATAGTCCGGTAACTGAATCGTATTTTCTGTGAAAGGCTCTCCTCCTTTATAAACAGCCACTTTCAAATTAATTTTAATCGATTTTTGACGGGCATCAACAGAACGCTTCAGAATAGAAACATGTTGAATATCCTTTACAGAAATTTTAATTTGTTTGGATAAATACTCCTTTAGCAATGGTTCATTGGCTGCTATTTCTGGAGAAACTTGTAGTAAGAGTTCTTGAGGCATTGTAAATTGTTTATTCGTGGATTGGATAAGTTAATTATTCAAACAACCAAACCACAGTGCAAAAATAGTATTTTGAAGCGAACTTTACTTAATGAATATGAAATCATCTATTTTTCAATTGCAACTATTCCTTTTGTCAATGTTTTAAACTTCTACCAAAGGGTTTACTTTACGAGATATCTTATTTTCAAATTAGACTTTGTACCTTTGGTGCTTTCCATCTTTTGAAACTAAATAAATGTCCAGAAAAATAAAATTGATTTGGGATTTCCGAGGACCGGCTTCCGCAAAAACAGCCGAACACCACGAAATTCATTTGAAAGAATACATCGCCATTCAAAAATTGCCGCTAAACATTACAGGATTTGAAATAAAAAACGAGATGCACGCCATTGCATTTATGGTAGTTACTGACGAAAACATGATTTTGGTACGGGATGCCTTAAAACCGCATCGGGGGGAGTTATTTTTAGTCTAAAATTTAAAAGCCGAAAGTATAAAGATTTTATACTTTCGGTTTCCAACTTTTTACTTAGGACTAATTAGCTACTTCACTTATAAATTTGATACGCATCAATCTTAATTCATCAATATCATAATCTCCTTCAAATTCTTTTAAGGCATCTTCGATTTTATCGGAGCTGGATTCCATAAAATAATCGTGAATTTCTTCCTGTTGGTCTTCATCCAAGAGATCATCGATCCAATATTTAATATTCAGTTTAGTACCCGAATACACTATTTGCTCCATTTCTTTCACCAAAGCTTCCATCGTCAACCCTTTAGCCTTAGCGATATCATCCAAAGGTAATTTTCTATCTATATTTTGAATGATGTACAACTTATTCACTGAATTGACTCCGGTAGATTTTACCACCAAATCATCTGGACGAATAATATCATTATCATCAACATATCTATTGATTAAGGCAATAAATTCGGCTCCATATTTCTTAGCCTTACCTTCACCAACTCCATGAATATTAATCAATTCTTCTTGAGATATCGGATATTTCAACGCCATATCTTCAAGCGAAGGATCTTGAAAAACAACAAATGGAGGTACACCCAATTTTTTGGCTACCTTTTTACGCAAATCACATAACATTTCCATCAAAGCTTCATCGGCGGTTCCCGATGATTTTGCGGCAGTTACGATTGCTTCGTCTTCCGTTTCATTGTATTCGTGATCTTCGGACATCATAAAAGAAGTGGGGTTTTTAATAAATTCCAATCCTTTTTGTGAAATTTTCACAATTCCGTAAGTCTCAATATCTTTAGTTAAATAACCCGCCACCAATACTTGTCGCAATAGTGCCATCCAATATTTTTCATCATGATCTGCACCACTTCCAAAAAAGGACTGAGAATCGGTTCTATGTGCTTTTATTACGGCATTGACTCTTCCTATTAAGGTAAATACAATTTCTTTTGATTTATATAAATGCTTGGTATCTCGAACCACTTCCAACAGCTTCACAGCTTGGTCTTGGGCTTCGATTTTAGTTTTTGGATTGCGAATATTATCATCCATATCGGCACCTTCACCTGTTTCGCTATCAAATTCTTCTCCAAAATAATGCAATAGAAACTTTCTTCTGGACATCGATGTTTCGGCATAAGCAACGACTTCCTGCAATAAAGCAAAACCAATTTCTTGTTCTGCAACAGGTTTGCCCGACATGAATTTTTCTAATTTTTCGACATCTTTATAGGAGTAATAGGCCAAACAATGCCCTTCCCCACCATCTCGTCCGGCTCGTCCGGTTTCTTGGTAATAACTTTCCAATGATTTTGGGATGTCATGGTGAATCACAAAACGCACATCGGGTTTATCGATACCCATTCCAAAAGCAATGGTCGCCACAACCACTTCTACGTCTTCCATCAAAAACATGTCTTGGTGTTTCGCTCGGGTTTTGGCGTCTAGTCCGGCATGATACGGCACGGCACTGATACCGTTAACCTGTAAAACTTCGGCAACAGCCTCTACTTTTTTGCGGCTCAAACAATAAATAATTCCGGACTTTCCTTTATGTTGTTTGATAAAACGAATGATATCCGACTCAATATTTTTAGTTTTGGTACGTACCTCATAATACAAATTCGGTCTATTGAAAGAAGCCTTGAAGGTTTTGGCATCCGACATATCCAAATTTTTCAAAATATCTTCTTGAACTTTAGGAGTTGCTGTTGCGGTTAGTCCAATAACAGGCACTTCTCCCAATTGTTTGATAATTTGTTTCAGATTTCTGTATTCCGGTCTAAAATCATGACCCCATTCTGATATACAGTGAGCTTCATCAATGGCTACAAAAGAAATGGGAACGTTTTTCAAGAAAGAAACATATTCTTCCTTCGTCAAAGATTCCGGAGCCACATACAATAACTTCGTCACTCCAGAGGTGATATCCGATTTCACTTGAGTAACTTCTGTTTTGGTAAGGGAAGAATTTAATACATGGGCAACACCTGTTTCTGAGGATAAACTTCTAATGGCATCAACTTGATTTTTCATCAAAGCGATTAAAGGCGAAACCACAATTGCCGTTCCTTCTTGAATTAATGCCGGGAGTTGATAACACAGAGACTTTCCGCCTCCAGTGGGCATTATTACAAATGTATTCTCTTTATTAAGTAAACTTTTAATTACTTGTTCTTGTAATCCTTTAAATTGGCTAAAACCAAAATATTTTTTTAATTCTTTATGGATATCAATTTCGTTTGAATTCATTCTTTATTATATGGTATTTTATATAAATTTGCACACATAAAGATACTAAATTCTTTTACACACACAAATTTTAAATATTCTGTTTTGATATCAAAAGAAAATATATTGGCAATCGCCAAAAAAACCATTTTATCTGAAAGTGAAGCCATTACAAAACTAACCGAATTACTGGACGATAATTTTTTCAATGCCACCCAAACCATCTATAATTCTAAAGGCAGATTAATCGTTACAGGAATAGGAAAAAGTGCCATTATTGCTCAAAAAATGGTAGCAACATTCAACTCAACAGGAACTCCTTCTCTCTTCCTCCATGCAGCGGAAGCCATTCATGGAGACTTAGGAATGATCCAAAATGAAGATGTCATTATTTGTATTTCCAAAAGCGGAAATAGCCCTGAAATAAAAGTATTGGTACCATTGCTCAAACGTTTTAACAATACCCTAATTGCAATTACAGGAAACATGACCTCGTTCTTGGCAAAAGGTTCTGATTATGTTTTGAATACCACTGTGGAAATGGAAGCCTGTCCAATCAACTTAGCACCTACAAACAGCACTACTGCGCAATTGGTAATGGGAGATGCATTAGCAGTTTGCTTAATGGAAATGCGTGATTTCAAAGCCGAAGATTTTGCCGTCTACCATCCTGGAGGCGCTTTAGGCAAAAAATTATTACTTCGTGTAAAAGACATGTTAGAGCATACGCTAAAACCGATGGTAGCACCAGATACGCCTATTAAAAAAGTTATTTTCGAAATTTCCGAAAAACGACTTGGCGTTACTGCTGTTGTAGAAAACGATAAAGTAGTCGGAATTATTACCGATGGAGACATCAGAAGGATGCTGAATGACCGAGATAGCTTTGCCGACTTGACTGCTAAAGATATCATGACTCAAAAACCAAAATTGGTTCAATCTTCGGCAATGGCGATAGACGCATTGAATATCTTGGAAGATTTCTCCATTACTCAACTGGTTGTTATTGACGAAGGAGAGTACAAAGGCATCTTACATTTACACGACATATTAAAAGAAGGAATAGTATAATGGCAAATAAAAAACTAAACGAGATGTCCTTTTTAGATCATCTTGAAGAATTAAGATGGTTATTGGTTCGAAGCACTATCGCCATCATCATCATGGCAATCGTTACTTATTTTATAAGTGACTATCTATTTGACACCATCATTTTTGGACCTACACGCCCAAGCTTTTTTACTTACACTTTTTTTTGCGAATTATCACACCAATTGGGTTTTGCAGAAAGTATTTGCATCACCGAAATGCCTTTTATCATTCAGAATACTCAAATGGAAGGTCAGGTTAATGTTTTTATTTGGATGTGTATATTGGCTGGATTCATATTGAGTTTCCCTTATATCCTTTGGGAAATATGGAAATTCATTAGCCCTGCACTCTATGAAAAAGAGAAGAAAAACGCAAAAGTATTTATCTTTTTCTCTTCTTTACTTTTCTTTATGGGAGTACTCTTTGGCTATTTTGTGGTTATTCCAATGTCAGTCAATTTCGTTGCCACTTTTACGGTCAGTGATGTAGTCAAAAATCAATTTACACTCGACTCCTATATTGGGATGGTTAAAACCTCTATATTGGCCAGTGGATTATTTTTTGAATTGCCTATCATCATTTATTTCTTGACTAAATTAGGATTGGTCACTCCAACTTTTTTAAGAGATTACCGAAAATACGCCATTGTATTAGTACTAATAATAGCTGCAATTGTAACTCCACCCGATGTAGTGAGTCAAACCATTGTTGCCATTCCGATGTTATTGATTTATCAAGCGAGTATCTTTATATCTTATTTTGTGGTAAAAAACCAGAAAAAAGAACAGAACACTTAAGCAATAGTAAATTAAAAACGGTAAAACATTTTCTTTAAAAAGTACAAATTGAAGTTAAATAATTGCTATTACACTCTTTTTAAAATTAAATTTACAGCCTAACAATCCAATAAAAAATGAAATTAAGAGCCGATAATCTAATCAAAACCTATAAAGGACGAAGTGTGGTAAAAGGCATTTCGGTTGAAGTAAACCAAGGAGAAATTGTGGGGTTATTGGGGCCCAACGGTGCCGGAAAAACAACTTCTTTCTACATGATTGTAGGTTTGGTAAAACCCAATGCGGGAAACATCTATCTTGATGATTTGAATATCACTGATTATCCCATGTACAAAAGAGCCCAACAAGGCATTGGCTATTTGGCGCAAGAGGCATCTGTTTTTAGAAAACTAAGTATCGAAGATAATATTTTAAGTGTATTGCAACTTACCAAACTAACTAAGGCAGAACAAGAAGCCAAAATGGAAAGTCTGATTGACGAGTTTAGTTTGCAACACATTCGTACAAACCGTGGGGATTTACTCTCGGGAGGAGAACGCCGTCGTACTGAAATCGCACGATGTTTGGCAACTGATCCAAAGTTTATCCTGTTGGATGAACCTTTTGCGGGAGTAGACCCAGTTGCGGTGGAAGATATCCAACGAATTGTGGCCCAACTAAAAAACAAAAACATCGGAATCCTAATTACCGACCACAATGTTCAAGAAACATTGGCGATTACCGATAAAACCTATTTAATGTTTGAAGGTGGTATTTTGAAAGCCGGCGTTCCCGAAGAATTGGTAGAAGATGAAATGGTACGAAGAGTCTATTTGGGTCAAAACTTTGAATTGCGTAAAAAGAAATTGGAATTCTAAAAACATTTGGCAGTCGAGTAGCGGATTGAATTGACGCGAAAAAAGAGCACTACTCCACTGTAATAAACCGTAACTGCTGTAAGTCGCCATTATAGATATTCACATCAACATTCCCTTTAATACCTTGTACGGTTGCTTTTTCGGTAAACTGCCAGAACAACCAATCGGTTTCCATTTTTTCTCGGTAAAAATTGTAATTGGCAATCCAAAAAAGATAGTCACTAAATTCCTCTTTCAAAAAATCGGTATAATAACGTTCCCCGGTATAAATTATAGGTTTTACTTTATAATGGGCTTCAATAATTGTTAACCAACGTCTTAAACCTATTTTTAGCCTCGCTAAAGATTGATTTTTGGGTAACTTTTCAATATCCAAGACTGGAGGTAAATCTCCTTTTTGCAGAGATACGGTTTGTATAAAAAGTTCGGCTTGTTCTAGGGAATTCTCATTGGGCCTATAGTAATGATAGGCCCCTCGGATGATTTTATTTTTTTTGGCGCCAAGCCAATTTTCCTTGAATTTCTTGTCCAATCGGTCGTCTCCTACGGTGGCGCGAATAAAAACAAAATGAATCGGGTATTGATTTTCCAACGAATCGATTTTATTCCACTGAATAGCTCCCTGATATTCCGACACGTCTATACCGATGGTTTTACCTTCGTTTTTTTCCAATACCTGAAAATTACGAACATCCGAAATCTGTTTATTTACAGCTTCTTCATTTAAAACCTTATCCGATTTAAAACCAAAATAGTAGGCTAACCCATTCCGGTAATGGTATAGTAGACCTAAGAAAAGTAACGAAACAAATAGGATTATTGAAAAAGACAGCGCTTTTTTATACCATGCCGATTGTTTCTTTCTGGACTTTCTAATTACTGGCTTTTTTCTGTTGCTATAATTTCTTCTCATGCAACAAGAACCTAATTTTTGATAAATCTATTATTGATAACCGAAAGGAAAACATAAAACCCAATCACAATTGGAATTCCCATATATTGAAAAACCAATAAGAAAAGAATAGAAAAAAAAAGAAAAGCAACCTGAAGCGGATTATCTCTGAGGTTCAGTTTTTTAAACTTTAAGGAAAACAATGGGATTTCAGCGTTCAAAAGATAAACACTACATGCACTAATCAACAACAAAACCCATTGATTGGTAAGTACCTCCATGATGAACAAGGAATCCGTATATTTTAAAACCAAGGGTAAGCTAATAATAAATAACGTATTGGCCGGAGTTGGCAATCCTATAAAAGAATTTGTTTGTCTTGTATCGATATTAAAATTAGCCAAACGGTAACAAGAACCTAAGGTGATGATAAATCCCAAAAACGCAAAAAGAGGATTTTCGGATATTTCGTTCTGACAATTCAATAACATAGAATACATAACAAAACCCGGGACCACTCCACTGGTAACCATATCGGCCAAAGAATCCAACTGCAATCCTAACGGACTGGCTACGTTTAATAATCGTGCAAAAAAACCATCAAAGAAATCAAGAAAAATCCCTAAGGACACAAAATAAAAAGCCATCTCATAATCTAATTTTGCAACAAAAACGATGGCGATACAACCACAAAGAAGATTCAGAAGCGTAATGCTATTGGGTATGTGTTTCTTGATATTCATTTTAATTTGAATTTTACAGACTAGGTTGACAAATTTAATACAATAACTGGAAGCTTTTTCCTTTTTTATTCGAATTTTAGCGCTTCATCACAGTTGTTCATTTATTTACACAAAGGAATTAGCCAGCTCATTAAAATATTATATTTTTGATGAAAATTAATCTGTCTTTAAATGAGAATTTCGTTGCTTAAAAAAATATTTTATGTTCTGGTTCTTTTGCTATCATGTACGTTCAGCTGGAGTCAAAATCGGTTACTGTCAAAAAACACGCGAGTGAGCGTGTTAACTTGTGGAACGGGAAATGAATCCTACTCCCTTTTTGGCCATACCGCTATCCGCATAGCCGATCCGGAAAACTTTATTGACACGGTTTATAATTATGGTGCTTTCAATTTTGACACACCCAACTTTGTGCTCAAATTCGCCAAAGGAGATTTACAATATTTTGCCGTAGCCCATTCTTATACCGATTTCATCAATGTGTACACCTATGAGCAACGTTCGGTTTATGAACAAGAATTAAATCTTCCGGATACGCTTAAACAAAAACTTTTTGATAATCTAAATACCTCTTTGGCATCGGGAGAGAGTCATTATACCTATAAGTTTATTGATAAAAACTGTACTTCCATGGTGGTCGATATGATTAACAAAACCTTAGACACGGTAGCCATAATAAAAAATACAGATACAAATATCAGTTACAGAACAATTCTATATCCGTATTTTGAAAATCATTTTTACGAAAAGTTAGGAACCAGTATTATTTTTGGCAAAAAAGTAGATCAATTGGGAACCCAAATCTTCTTACCGTTTGAACTCCAAAAGAGCTTAAAAACAATAGAATTCAAAAATCATTTGTTGGCTAAAGAAACAAAAACGGTGCTACAATTCAATCCAAATCCTCCGAGTTCTTGGTGGAACAATTGGTACACATACCTGATTTTACTAGGATTAATAGTCGTTTTTAATAAATCATTTATAAATCAACTCTATCTAACTGTAATGGGAGTATTGGGTATATTCTTTGTTTTTGCCGGATTTTATTCACTGCATCTGGAATTGGAATACAATTACAACATCCTGTTATTTAACCCCTTATTATTGGCAGTAACTTATTTCTCTTATAGGGAAAACAACAAACGAATTTTTCAATCTGTTATAGCGTCACTTTTTTTCTTGGTTGTATACCTCTTTATTGTTAGTAACAAAGTTCATTTCTTTATTGTACTTCCACTTATCGTTACGAATGGAATACTATTGGTGCAACTCGCCATTAAGAATAAAAAGAAGTCCGCTATAATTTAAATGTGTTTTACTTATGGCACAGATACTATTGCCCTCTATAAAACAAAACCGTAGTAATGGTTTTGAGTATGATGTTTAAATCCAAATAAATACTTCTGTGCTTGATGTAATATAAATCATATTGTAATTTAATCAAACTGTCTTCAATGGTCTCCCCATAGGAATAATTAACCTGAGCCCAACCGGTAAGTCCTGGTTTTATGACATGTCGGGTTTCATAGAAAGGCATTTCTTTGGCAATTCTTTTGACAAAAAAAGGTCTTTCCGGACGCGGACCAATAATAGCCATATCCCCTTTTAATATATTTACGAATTGTGGAAATTCATCTATTCGGGTCTTTCTTAAAAATTTACCAAAAGATGTTACCCTCTTGTCATTATTCACCGTAAATACATTTCCTTTAGACTCTGCATTTTTAACCATGGTGCGAAATTTATAAATTTCGAAAACATCTCCGTTTTTCCCCACCCGTTCTTGTGTATAAAATAGTTTACCTCTGTTACCGATGGCATTACCAATCATCACGAACGGAATCAGTAACAATCCGATAAACAGACCAATAATGGAAATACTAATTTCAAAAAAACGTAGAAAAAACAAATACAATCGATTTTGATTGTTTCGGCTAAAAGGGAAGAAACGATAAAAATCTCGCTCTATAAATTGCACGGGAATGCGATAGGTTTTACTTTCATAGACTTGGGTATATTCCCGAATTACATACCCTGACTCCAATAAAAGCAGCAATTGTTGATACAAAACTGTTGTGATTCCATCTGCTTTTTGGGAAGCAATCACAATTTCGGAAACTGTATTTTGCCTGATAAACGTGGTCAGATCGTTTTTATCAATTTCTTGAATATAGTTTTCAAATGCGCTGTTTTGGGGTCGATTATTTTCGGTACTTACGTAAGCAATTATTTTATAATGGGGATCAATAGTTTCTAAACCTAAAACCAATTCCTGAACCTGTCCTTTGTCACAAATTAAAATGGCATTCTGAAAAAATCTATTGGATGCCAAATACCGAACATAAAAAAGTCTCCACCCTAACAAAGCAATTAAAACAACACTATATAAAACCAGTATTTCAATTCTATTGGAAGGCAATTCCGGGGAAAACACAGGTGTCATCAAGTATATACTGACAGCGCTGACAACGGTCAACAAAGCACTTCGGACAATTTGCGATTCATTGCTGGCCACTTGCAAATTGTACATTTCAAAAATGGTCCCAAAAACCAAAAGATAAATCGCGAAAACAATTTGCCAACCAAAATGGGCCGTAGTCATCTCCAGATACTCAAAATCAAAAAAAAATCCAATACAAAACAAGGCTCCCAAAACAAAAATAATATCAAAAAGATATAGAATCATTCTTCGTTCTGATATTTCAAAATGTATTTTAGAGTTGTTATTCATTTTTTCCTTAAAACAAAAATATTGGTCTTTTGACATCCATTATGACTCCGATTTTAAATCAATCCTTCTAATTATAGAATTTAAACAAAACTAACCCAAAAAGTGAAACTACCAACTAAAAAGTCACATTCTCTATAAAATACAAACACTTTTTTCTTCCTCTAAATAACTATATGACTGTTCTCTCTTCTTTATTGGCGGTTGGTGTCTGTACCAAATTGATGTTGAATAACGCCAAAGCATAAACAAAGGCGGGAGCTGCCGTTCGCATGGCGGCATGATTAATCGTTAAAAACCAAAAAGTGAGAAAACACAATAAAAACATATTGAATTGATTTTCTAAAAACAAAAACAAAGGAGTAAACAACAACAGTAACAAGGCTAAAACACCAAAGGAACCATGCTCCGCTAACATGCGCGTAATCTCATCATGAGAAGCCGAAAAGGTTCCAAATTCATTTTCTCGAACCTCAGCGCCTTTGGCAACCCCCACACCAAAAATTGGATGCTCCAAAAACATCTTGATTTCGCTTTTTGCAATATCTTCCCTTCCGGTAAACTTACTTGATTTTTCTCTTCCTTGGGAATCTTGATTGGCATAGCGTTTATTGATTAAACCACCCGTTTGAACAGAAGTGTACCCCCAAATCAATAACAGGGCTATCCCTATCATCACAAAAATATAATTCAACTTTACTTTCCCCCTAAAATTAGATTTCAAATACAGAAATCCCAGTAACAAAACAATCATCAAAAAACCGGTAATCATCCCTCCCCTGGAAAAAGTTAGCATACCACGATAGCTGATATTGAAAGCAATAATTAAATTAAGGACCAACATAAATTTAGTTCGGGATTCCAATATAATTCGGGAAAAAAAAACAAACATTCCCAATCCCAAAAAAGTGGCCACCTGATTCGGACCAAAACCACCCGAAGCGGCATAATTAGATTGTGTACTGGTAATCACATCCCTGATATTAGGCGTGTATAAAGTTAAATACGCCGTTGTACTTACAATAGGTAACCCGATACAAAGTAATAAGGAATTCATTTGACTTAAAGTAATCGTACGTCTAAAAGTATAGAGGGAAGCAAACCCCAAACAAACCGGACCTGAAATATTGAAAGCGATTGTCGTTCGGATGTTCGTATCGTAATCCAAAACGAAAGTGGAAAGTACCACACTGGGAACCAGCAACAATAAAAACAGCCAATAGGGTATGGCATTTCTGGAAAAACCACTAAAATAGGCTCCCATAAATACAAAAATCATGACACCATACTTAGAAAACTCATAGGAAATATTACCTCCTGTCATCCGTAAAAGCACCTCACTCCCCACAACATAAGCCGCTGCCATCAAGGCTTCATTATTACGATTTTGGGTTTTAATGATATAGTACCCTCCCAAAATAAAAATAGAATAACCATATAACTTGGAAGTGAATGGCAACAGATAAATAACCATCCCAATTCCCACATGAAAGAGCATTAAATAAAGATACAACAACTCCTCTTTTTTCATATTGAACTATTTTCTAACCAATTTATATATTTTTTCAATACAGTAGCTGCCGAAAAATCTTGGAGAACCTTTTGATGCAACGCACTCCCAAAATCAATTTGTTTTTGTTGGTCATGTATTAATGCCTCTAGGGCTGTATAAAACGAGGTAATATCTTGAGAAGGGACCAGATAACCTTGAACACCATTTTGTATTACAAAGGGAAGTTCTCCAACCGCAGTAACAATCACTGGTTTTTTATGACGTCCGTATTCTAGCAAAGCAACGGGTAACCCTTCCGATTTGGAGGTCAAAATTCCAATGGTGGATTGTTCCAGAATATTTGAAATGTCATTTTGCCCTCCATACAAAAAAACATGTTCTTCTAAACCAGACGTTTTAATCTCATTTTTAATCTGTAAGGAATAGGCATCATTCCAATCTTTTCCAACCAAATGAAAACTCCAATCCGGGTGATGTACTTTAAGTATTTTCGCCAATTCTACTAGTAACCCATGATTTTTCTGTGGTCTCAAATTGGCCAAACAAACAATTCTTTTTCCTGCTGTTCCTTTTAAAAAAGTTTCCTTTTTTTCTGTTTTTTCTTCAAAATAAAAATTAGGCAGGTAAATACAATTTTTTGATTTGAGCTTTTCCTTGGACCAACTTTTTAATGTTTCATTTACCGTAATAATTCCAATGAAGAATAAAGTAGAAACTCGTAAGAGCAGTGAAGGTCTTTCATTCAAAAATTCACTGTTGCCATAATGGTCATGCCAAACTAATTTTAAATTTGGATTTATTAATTGAAGTAAAACACCCATAAAAAAGGATGTCCCATGGGCGTGAACAATGGTTACTTTATTTTTTCGTACAAAATTCCGCAATCGCAACAAGGCTGCAACATCCAAAATGCTTTTCCGATTCAAAAATAGATAGCCTATTCCGGGATCCAATTGACTTACCAAAGGACCTTCTTTACGGGTAGCCACTAATCCCGAAAACTCAATTTCAGACACAAGAGCATTCGCATAGTTTACCGACATCCGTTCGGCACCACCAGCTTCCAGTGAATCTATGAGTTGTACTATGCGCATTTTCATTGATACTTAATTAATTTGAAATGTTGATAAATCACAACTATTCATTTAAAACACAACCTAGTCCTCTCAAGAGGGGAATACAATCTGCAAATTATTACTTTTTATTACAAAACTATCCGCCATTATGTAACATTGATTTTATTTTTACTACAGATTTAAAAAATCCACAAAGATTAAACTTATAAAATAAGTGCTATTAACCCCCGTAATTCCAACCTTAACTCCCCTCTCAAGTGGGGAATTAGGACTGCAAATTATTTTTTGTATTCTAAACCAGAAACTTTTCTATTTCCTGTTCAAAAACTTCCAGAGTATATTCTCTGGCCCAAATAGAAGCTGCTTTACTTTTACCGTCAAATAGAGCTTGATTCTGAATTAACGCTTCTATTTGTTCAACATCTTTATCTAATTTCATTTGTAACAAAATACCACGAATTCCATCGGCTAACATTTCAGGAACACAGGATACAGATGTAGCAATAGGAACACAGCCCCAAAACATTCCCTCAGCTATAGCTTTTGGCCAGCCTTCACTTATAGAAGGTAACACCACAAAATGACTCTGCTGATAGGCACGCTTTAAGGTTTCTTGATTTTGATTACCATATAAACAAACACTATGTTGTAAATTATTTTTTAGGATATATTCCTCCATCTCCACTCTTTCTTTCCCATCTCCATAGATACTTAAAGTAACGGAGAATCCATTTTGAAGCAATCGTTCTACTAGTTGTATTGCATATAGCGGATTCTTTCCTTTGACCAAGGCACCCACAAAAACAAAATGAATGGTTGTAACTAATGACTTTTCCTCCAAAGGTTTTTTATCTTTTTCTGAATATGAAGCCGTAAAAAAAGGCTTTATGTTTTTTGTTTGATTATCCCATTCGCCATAAACTAAAACCTGCATATTCCGAGTCAATAAAGTATTGTTTAAAATCCATTTCTGCAAACGATAACTCCAAGGCTGTTGGGCTTTGGGATCCCAATTTCCGGCATATTTGGCTGTTTTGGGTTTGCCCGGAAATAATATCTGTATAAAACACCCTAACAAACCCACATTTCCAGGACACCGTAAATGAATGTGATCGGCTTTTTGCATGGCTTTAAAGAGAACACCAATATTATAAAAAGACCAAAAGAAAGATTGAATTTTATCTGTAAAAGTAAGTCCATTTAAATCTATTAATTTATACTGCTTATTGATTTCAAAAGGCAATTTGGATACTAAGAGACCTCTCTCAGATTCCCAAGTCGGACAACAAAAAGCAATTTCATCTGAATTTTTGTTCCATACCAAAAGCTCCTTTACATAAGGACCATAGGCATAGACATCCTTACCTTTATATATAAACGGAGCCGTCGAAACAATCAATAATTTCATTAAATATACCCTTTAGATCCATGATTAGAGATAACGATTGCAGGAACTCCTAAAACAACGGCATTATCAGTGATAGAATTATTTACCATAGAACAAGCACCTATCAAAACATTATTTCCGATTGTAATTTTCCCAGCCAAAACGGCATTAGCACCTATATAGACATCGTTTCCAATAACTGGCACACCTCTTCCATTCTCAATTCCAGACACTCCAATAGTGACTCCTTGAGAAATATTACAATTATCTCCAAGTTTTGCATTGGAGTTAATCACAATTCCACCAAAATGACCAATATAAAAAGAGTGGCCAATAATTACCGATGCTGGAATGGAAATACCGGTAGTTATCTCAATTATTTTTCTCCAAAATAAAATTAGTACTAAAAATAAAAATCTAAAAGGCTGAATTTTTATTTTTTGATGTACCCAATGCGCTATACGATATTGAAATACTGCCCAAAACCCTTGATTCAAAAGCACAATGGAAATAAAATGTCCTCCGTATTTTTTATATTTACCATAATCGGATTGTATGAGTTTAAATAGGGGCATAATAATACTAAAAACGGTTAAACAATTTAACGACTAAAAATTAGCTATTTTCTTTTTGGTTTATCAAACAACAAACTCCACCACCCTACTGTTCTTCCTAAAGTTTCAGTAAAGGCTGCTTTTTTTGGAGTAGTGGTAAATATATTGCTAAATCGAATCAATGTCAAGAGAATAGTTATCGAATGCCATTTTAATTGGTCCTTCAATTTTGGATTTGGGTTCTTAGTGCGCCAAACATACCAACCGTTTCGCACAACCATTTTCCCATAGGCATACTGATTAGGCCTTCCGGATGCAGCGTGATAATGATTTAATTGCGCTGAAGTATTAATAAATAATTTTCCTTTTTGGGCAACTCGCAAACTAAAATCGGCATCTTCATACAAACCATAACCCTCAAAGTAAGTGGAGAACTGTAATAACTCCAAAGTGGATTTTCTGTAGGAAGCCACACCTCCCATTAGCATTTCCACTTCATATATTTTTCCGCTTGGCGGCAAAAAACCAACACTTCGGCCATGGGAAAACAAAGAAGAAAACCCCGGAGGACAATCACTGTCCAATCCTAACTTCTTACGCAATACAAAACGACTCCCATCCTTCCGTTTCCAACCATCAAAGTAGAACTCATTGCTTTTGGGTTGGTAGTCATCCCCAACATTTTTCCATTGAGTTTCATTGGTAATTAAACCTCCTACACCCAATGCTTCCGGATAGATTGTATAGGCATGGATCAATTGCTGAAAATAATTAGCTTCCAAAACGATATCATCATCCAGAAAACAAACAATTTCCATGGCGTCAGACACACAATTTACCCCAAAGTTTCGTTGTTGGGTTAGGCCTCTATGTTCTGAAGAAACCTGATAGTACCTCAAATTAGCCAACTTATTGTCTGCCAAAACAACTTTAGTCTCCTCATTGGTCGAACCATCAATAACTAAAATTTCGTCTGGAAAAAGGGTTTGTTGCTGCACCGATTGCAATAATTTCAGCAAAGGTTCAGGGCGCATATAGGTACAAACAATTAAAGTAAACCTCATGATGTCATTTTTTCTTTAAAAACAGTATGGATTTTTTCAAAATAGGATTCCCTATTTAAAGTATCCAACCACAAATTTCGATTCTTAATTTGCATCATTTCAAAAGCGGTAGGACTCACATTTTCATGAAAATCTATTAGTTTATCCATAAAATTATCTTCATTGGCAATAATACTATGCTTTTCCCAATCAATATGATTCTCTAAAGGCAATCGAACATCAGTATCAATAAGTATGGGAATCCTTCCCATGGCCAATGTTTCGTATAAGCGAACCGAAAAATTACCTACACCTCTAACACAAAAAGTATATGGGGAATTGTAAATGTTGTCAAAGAATTCCTGTGTGGTTTTCCTTTTTTCTTCCTCGTTTTTTACGCCAGCTCTATAGGCTTTTCTATAAACAAAATCGGTCTCAATACGCTTATTCTTTTCTAGAAGGGATAACATTTTATACCTCTTATTTACAGAGGGGAAAAAAGGATGAAAATCGATAGGCAACTGTTTGAATACTTGCTTCAATAGAGTATTAAAAAAAAGAATTAATTCTGAATTCTTCTTTAAAAAAGAACCATTGGCGTGACCTACAAAACCTACTTTGGGAAGCGTAGCTTTAGGTAAGGTTTTAAAAGTCGCATTCATTTGGCTATAAGGATCGGATATAAAAGAAGGTAAAATATAAGTTTTATCATTTAACTTGGAATGGAAACCACCTAGTCTAAAAGTGTAGACTTCTTTTTTTAGGGTTAACCCAAAATCACCGGCACTATACACCCAAACTTTTTTTTTTGCTTTTTGAGCCTCATCAATAAAATCAAAAAGCCAGGAGGTTTGTTTATTTTTATAGAAAAAAGCAATATCAACAGGAACTATAACCAATTCAGATTCTTCAAGTGTATTTACTAGGACATATTTTTTTAAAAGATTGGTATTAAAAACATAGCATAAATCAAACAACAACGGAAAAATAATTTTTCGGTTTGTTTCCGTAATAAATGAAGTATCGGTGTAAAGCTTAAGCATTCTAATTAATTTTATTTCTTATAAAAATTGTATTGAATTTATCTTCATTATAGCTTTTCACGAAATTCACCTTTTTATGACTAACATCATAACGAATCGGAATGAAATTATAAGAAATTAATAATTCGAAAATCTCCTTATTAGTATGACCAAATTTTAAAGACGAACCATTTATCTCAATAAGAATAAATTTCAAACTTTTATTTTTCAAAACCTCATCAGCTCCTTTTAAAACAAAATATTCATACCCTTCGACATCAATTTTTAAAAAAACAGGATTCTTGTTTTCTAAAATATCATCTAATCTTTTTACCTCGATCTTAATTACGAATTTGTCATTTTCACCTGCCACACTATTCATTACGTCATTATTCGTTGTAAAATTTAGAAGTGACTTCTTTTGTCCAATTCCAATATTAAAAGTTTTAACCTTCTCATTTAAATCATTCAAATTAATATTTTTGTTTAGTTTGTAAAAAGTAGACGGTATGGGCTCGATGGCTATAACTTCGCATCCACAAACTCCTGCGGCCAGTAAAGTATAATGCCCAACATTTGCGCCTACATCAACAAACAAATCCTTTTGATTCAAATGATCCATTAAAAACATGGAGTCTTCGTAATCAAAAAGTTTGAAATAAATATTCCCAACTATGCCTGCGTCCCCTTTTTGGGCATAAAATTTTAAATTTGAAATCCAATCATATACCCTTGGCTTGGAATAAATATTTTGAATAACATTAAAGGAAATATACCTAAATAAAGCAAAAAACACTTTATTTTTTGTCAATGGATGACTTTCAGTTTTTTGAGCTATGTTTTTAATTTTAAAATAAATTCTCTTAATATTTATTTTCATTTTTTTCTTTTATTCGATTAGCCCAATACAAACTGGAATCCCATTTTTTATTAAAAAATTTTAGAAAATCAATATAATTGAAAACGGACACTTTTTTTATTAATTTTAAAAAAGAGACTAATTTATAACATAAAAGTTGTTCACGGGTATAATACTTTAGAAAAACATACATTACGGTTGGTGATGGTTTAGGCGGTATAATTTCATCGTCCCATACTTGCTTTACCTTAATTCTAAAACCACCCATAGGAGCTTTCAAATGTACAATTCGTATTTCGGGTAAATAGAGGATATCAAATCCTTGATTACGCAACTGCAAACCAAAATCAATATCTTCCCCATAGCCAAATTCCAGCGCCGTATCAAAACGGATAGTAGTCAAACAACTGGTTTTTACCAAACTATTTCCGGAACCAAAAATCCCAGATTGATTCGTAATGGTATAGCGTTGGGATTCATTTAGCTGAAGGCAGGATGTGGTTATTACTTCGATACCAAATTGCTCAATTTTGCATAATGTATTTGAGAAAAACAGAGTATCAAACCCAATATCATCATCAGCCAAAAAGACCCATTCGCTTTCTACTTGCCTTAAAGCCAAATTTCGGGCATGACAAGCACCTGCCTGATGCGTAAAAGTATGCTTAATGTTGAAGGGCCAAGCTTGAGAAGTGAGAAAATCTAATTCGGAACTGCTTTCTGGATTGGGATTTTGTTCCACAATAATTACATGTACCGGCAAATGGGTTTGCTTGCTTAAATCTTGCAGCACATCATATAAATATTTTTTCCTGCCAATAGTGGGAATCACTACATCTATTGTTTTATGTTCCACTTTTCTTAATGTGGATTGTACGGCAATCGAATCCAAACTTAAGTCGGTTTGTTTCCGACTTTTAAAAAACTGAGCGTAAATAAAAGGCAATAATGGAAATCGTTTTTCAAAAACCAACAAATTCAACAGCAACAACACCGTCCAACGGTTCTTATAATGTTGTTTTACAAAACGGAATAACTCATATACATTGGCTTTTTTGGAAGTAGCACATCCAATATTTTTCAACAATAATTGAGGCTCCGAGTAGCATAGTAGCCCTAAAAACATACACACCTTGGCAACAGAATTCAAATAATAATCAAAGTGGGCATCTAATTTTATTTTACCTTCAACCAAATTCAAAACCGAGGCATGAATCACGCCCACATCACTACTCATCAACCAGGTAGGGTAACTTACTTTTTTATTCACATTGATAAAAGGAGATTCTTCTACAAAACCTATTTTTTTTCCCAGATATCCATTCTCGTCAAAAGTAAAGGAAAGCATCAACTTATCATGATGAAAAAGCGTATTGATACCTTCAAAATTTATGGCGCCTTGTAACTTTTCGTGACACCAAACTATTTTGGACTTCGGAAATTGTTGGGCGAAAGTCATCATTCCACTGGCAATACTTTTATAGGTATCACCGCTAATAATTTCATTAGTAGGGGTGCTAATTTTTGTAACGCGATTATTTTGATGATAAAGGACAACCATTATTTTGTCGTTATCGATTTATAAAAAACACTATTCAATTGGGCAATTTTTTCAATATCAAAAATTTGTGCTACGTGATTTCTGGCCTTTTCACCCATAGCCAAGCAAAGGTTGACATCGCTTAACAAACTAACAATTTTATTGGCAAACAATTCATGATCTTGCGGATGTACTAAAAACCCGTTCTCACCATCTTTGATTAATTCTTGAGCCCAACCAATATTGGTATTTACCACTGGTTTTTGTAGTGCCATAGCCTCAATGGTCACCATGCCAAGCGTTTCAGCAAAACTTGGAAAAACACAAACCTGCGCTTTTTTGATATATTGTTGTACCTCTTGATAAGGAATTTTACCTAAATATCGCACACTACTTTTATCAACATCCTGAAATTGCGGTTGTAATAATTCCCAAGTCGAAGTTGACTGAGTAGCGATATCAGGAGAGTCTCCTCCAATTAAAAGGAGTTTTGCTTCCGGATATTTTTGTCTTACCAAATTAAAAATGACAGGAAGCTCAAAAACGCCTTTTTTCCGGATAATCGTTCCGATATACAAAGTCAATCCTTTCTCAAATTGTTCGGGTTGTTTGTTCTCAAAAGCATCTAAATGGAGTCCGTTGTAAATGGTTTCAATCGTTTTGTTTTTAATTCCGAAAAGTTCTTTAGAAACCTTACCCGCATAGGTTGTGGGAGCAATAAAGGCTTTGGCTTTCTGAATCGCTAATTTTTCAAACCAATAATTTTTTGTTTTTTGTTTCCTGCCTTCTAAATGACAAAAATAGGCATCGCTACCATGAAACCGAATCACTAAGGGAGCTTGGAGCTTCATAAAAGCAGTGATTCCTGTCCAATCCGGTGCTTCAACCACATCAATTTTTTCAGCAACAATATATTTATTGAAATAATTCTCGATATACTTTCGGTGTAAATACCATCCAAAAAAGGGATACTTTTGCCCTTTTATCAAATGAATCTTAATGGCATCTTCCCAAAACACCAATGCTTCTTTTTGCCCATAAACAAATACCGAAACTGTAATTCCACTTTTAGACAAAGCAATTACCAAATTCTTGATACTGGTACCAATCCCTGCGGAATGTGTTACTTTTTCATGAGGATACTCCGGTGTAAGAAAAGCGATATGCATAGTTTATTTTTCAAAAAAATCATTAATAATTCTGGCAGTAAACAATCTGGCTCCCGCATCATTTAGGTGTCCGCAAGAAGAAAAATAGTTATCATCCGTAACCACATTCTCATAATTATGAATCTCCGGATAAGCAGCCTTTACTTTTTCAAAGTAATCCATCCCTTTCGTGTTTTCACACATCGGTGTCATGACGGCAATAAAATTAATGGTATTGGCTTTACAAAGT
The DNA here is from genome assembly GCA_023259675.1 of Flavobacterium sp. Taxonomy (GTDB): domain Bacteria; phylum Bacteroidota; class Bacteroidia; order Flavobacteriales; family Flavobacteriaceae; genus Flavobacterium. The sequence goes on along the minus strand of JALRGT010000034.1, from coordinate 4,093 downwards.
TGCTTAATTTCATCATAATATTTATTAGAAACTAAGGGTTGTAGCGTACTGATATTATTTTTCATATTCCCTTTTCGCTTCAGTAAAGGATAATAGCCTTTATGATTTAAAATGGTGGTTCTTTTTTTCATAAAGGTACTATACCATTCCCTAAAACCTATTCGAGCATCAAATTTTATATACCGATAAAACGGAATGTAATATAACTCCATAAAATCATCCTCTGTTAAAAAATGCTTTTTTATAATTTCCGATTGATGCAAATATGGTAAAAATTTTGCTGCCACCGCTTCAGATCGTTTATCATTGGACAAATTCAAATCGGCTTCCAAAATCACATTTTTAATCTTATATTTTCGCTCAATCATTAATTTCAGCAGCAAATCAGCTTCAAACAAATGGCCTCCACTCATGCCATAATTAAAAGTTTTTAGTCCTTTTTGTTCAAATAATTCACTCACAAAATGGTTATTGGCACGGGAAGAACCTAAAATGACCACATCATAATTTCTGGCTTTGAATTGAAATACATCTTCAATTTTATTTCGATTGTTGGATTTTAAATAGACGGTGGTATAGCAATAATCTAGTAGTACTGCTAACAGTACTATTATAATTATTGTTTTTATTGTGAATCCTAAAAATTGCTTCATTTTTTTATTCAAATTTTGATTTTCTTTTTTCTTTCCCCTCCCTAAAGCGAAAAACAAAGTATTTTTTTATGCCCTCCTGAAGTTTCTTTTCCTTACCCCTGCCTCAAAGGAGAAAAAGAAACTAGAACGATATTGCTAATTATTTGCTGCGAAATTTTCGACTCCCTTTAGGGCTGGGGAAAACGAAAATTTATATTACTTAATCTTCATTCCCCTTTAGGGATGGAAAAAAACGAAAATATAGACTTTTACTTTTTTCTTTCCCTGTCCTAAAAGGTGGAAAAAAAAGGAACCTGGTTGCTAATCCAAAACTTTTAAATTTTCGGCTCCCTTTAGGGCTGGGGAAAAACGAAAATTAATGACTAAAACTGAAAATAAATAAACTCCTTATAATCCGAATACGTTCCAAAAGCGATAATCGCCATGATACATAAAGCTAATTTGTACGTACTGTATTTCCCTGAAATAGGTTCTATTTGAGTTCGTTTATTCCATTCTACTAAAACAAATAAAATCAACATCAAAATTATTTCATAATTGTACCTTTCGTTAGTCAAATATTGAGATTCATACACACTGTTGACCAATATTCGTTTCAAATATAAAACGGCATCCGTAATGGTTTTGGCTCTAAAAAACACCCATGCAATTGTCGTTAATACAAAAGTATAAAGGATTAGCCCAGTTGTTTTGAGTGATTCTAAATCAAATCTCAACACAACCTCATCCATATTTTTTCGATTTTTTTTCAGTAACAATAAAGGCAAAAAATAAACGGCATTGAGAAATCCCCAAGCGAGATAGGTCCAATTGGCGCCATGCCAAAAACCACTGACCACAAAAATGATAAAGACATTCCGAATTTGCATCGCCTTAGAACCTTTACTTCCTCCTAACGGGATGTATAAATAATCCCGAAACCAAGAAGATAAGGAAATGTGCCAACGCCGCCAAAACTCGGCTATATCACGCGAAAAATAAGGATAATTAAAATTCTTCAACAAATCAATTCCAAACAATTTTGACATTCCCAAGGCCATATCCGAATAGCCTGAAAAGTCTCCATAAATCTGAAACGCAAAATAGACCGCACCCAAAATTAGGGATAAGGAATTCATGGATGGGTAATGATCAAAAATGGCGTTGGCATACGTAGCACAAGTGTCGGCAATGACCACTTTTTTGAGTAATCCCCATATCATTTGATAAACGCCTTCTTTCGCTTTTTCAAAATCAAAGCTTCGTTTCACTTTGACTTGTGGCAATAAATGCGTGGCTCTCTCTATGGGACCTGCCACCAAAAGCGGAAAATAACTCACGAACAACGAGTAATCAACAAAGTTATATTCGGCTTTGATTCTTTTGTAATAAATATCAATCACATAGGACAAACCGTGAAACGTATAGAACGAAATTCCAACAGGCAACACCACATCCAACAAAAAAGGACTGGATTTCAAACCAAAACCATTCAGTAATTCCGAAAAAGAAGCCGCAAAAAAGTTATAGTACTTGAACATGCCCAGAAAACCCAGATTGATTCCAATACTGAGCCAAAACCAAAACTTTCTTTTTCTCTCCGTTGCTCCATTTTCAATTTGTATTCCGGTATAATAATCCAAAAAAGTAGAGAATACCAACAGAAACAAGAAACGCCAATCCCAACAGGAATAGAAATAATAACTTGCAACAATCAAAATTAGATTTTGACTGCTCTTCGTTTTATGAAATACAAACCAATACAATACAAAAATGAATGGCAAGAAAACGGCAAAAGTGAGGGAATTGAAAAACATACTACTTTTTTAAGCAATTTTCGATAGCAGTCCAAATCGTTTCAGAAGCTTGAGTCGGATTTTTTCCCGCTACAATTTCATACCATTTTTTCCCTTCTTTGACATTCGATACTTTTCCGTCTAAAATTTGTCTGACCAAGCTTTCTAACTGACTTTTATTGGCACAAAAGACAGCTGCTTCCGGACTTGGCATGCTTCTAAAATGAACGTATTTGTAATTCTGACCAATGTCTCGAATTCCTTTTTTTAATTGCGGTTGTTCGTAATTATAATACAAACAGGGTTTGTTGTGAGCGACAAAATCGAACACGGTGGAGGAACACACATTAGTCACGAACTCACTGTGTTCACAAACATTATAGAGCATTTTAAAATCGGCTTGGGTAGGTAAAATTTCATTCCATTGCCTTCCTATAGGTTTCCAAATAGGATCCAATACCTTTATAATATCTGTATTGGCGGCAAGAACCGCATCATATCGTGAAGTGATATCAACAGGACATTTTCGATAAATAATCCCCAAATTATACCCTTTAGCATTCAAACTACGCACTGCATGAGCCAGGTCTTCTAAATAGTATTGATCCAAAGGAGAAGTCGTTTCATCATCTCCGGAAAAACAAATATACTTTTTAGAAACATCTAAGTTATATTGCTCAAAAAATTCTTCCCTAGTTTGCAACAAATTCGTATCATAATGAGGTTCAAACTGGGGAGTTCCGGTTACAACAACTTGAGATTCTTTGACAAAAGGATAGTATTGCAAGACTTCTTTTTTCATCAAATCACTCCACACAAAATAATAATCCGTCTCGACCACTTGCATGGCTTTTGGCACGTTATCCCAAGAATATACAAAAGCCACGGTGGGAATTCCTAAATCCTGTGCGGCCAACAAAGCACTTATCGATTGAGTAGCTCGTTGTGTCGTACAAAATAGTATATCGGGTTGGTGTTCCTGCAACTGTGCTTTGCAATAAGCATATTTTGAAGTAGATCGTTCCAGACTATTGATGCGTTTTCGGATGCGAAGAATTCCTTTTTCGGAAGAATTAAAAGCAATTAATGCTCTTATAAAAAGAGTCTTCAGTATATTTATGAAGCCGTTATAATTAAAAGGAAATTTATAGGTAGGATAAACATCATCTTTGAATTTCTTTCGAGAAACATTCAATTCGATATGTTTTCTAATTCTGGAATAAATAGGCGTTAAAGGATGCGTTTTATGGTTTTCGATTTTCACCTCAGCAAACCCCAATTTTTTTTCCAATGAAAAAACCGTATTGTTCCAAAACACAATTTCGTAGCCTTTTTGCTCTCCTAAAGCTTTGAATTGGGTAAAGGCAAAATTCCGTAAACCCACACCATCCGGAAAAAAAACAAATATTTTTTTATTTTTCATTAACTACAAAAGCTATATTTTTTAAAAACTAGAGCAAAAATAAGGTTTTGCAATTTATATAGGTGAATTCTTTAAAGAAAAAGGCTTTATTCTAAAAATCAAAATGTTCTTAGAATGTCATTCTGAGGCACGAAGAATCACATCACGTATACGCTTATTTTTTTAGACACTGTCCCAAAAAGTGTGTAAGTTGAAAAGTTAAGGTTTCGGTTTATAATCGGAGCCTTTTTTCAAATATAAGG
>JALRGT010000033.1 GCA_023259675.1 Flavobacterium sp. | reverse complement strand
CAAAACCATCGTTACAGATGAGAAGATCAAAATAAAAGTCATAAATGCTACATAATACATAGGAGCAGTAACTCCATGCATAAATGGGAAGTGTGTAAACACTTCATCGGCCAATGGCCAAGTTTCAATAAATTTAAATCTTGAAAAACCGTAAGCTGCTAAGAATCCAGAGAAAGTCAAGGCATCAGACATGATAAAGAACCACATCATCATTTTTCCATAACTTGCTCTCATTGGCTCATTTCCGCCTCCCCAAGTTGTTTCTTCGTTATTTGCAGTAGTAACTGTCGCTTCCATAAAAGTTATTCGTTAAAAAGTTCCCAAATTTACGTTTTTTTCTTATTTAAAGAAATATAAAAATAAAAATAAATACAACCACAAGAAATCCAGAAAGTGCCAGTACATCGCACCTAGTTCTATTCCAAGAGTTTGAGTCGAATTGTATTTTTGTTTAAAATGATTATAAATTATAATTAAAAGTGAAATCACTCCTCCAGCAAGGTGAATTAAGTGCACAACCGTTACAATATAAAGAAAAGTAGTTGTTATCGAACTTTCACTTCCGGTAAAATAAAAGCCGTTTTCCACAATTTGACCAAAACCCACAAATTGCAAAATCACAAACAATATCCCTAAAGCCAAAGTACCCAAAAGAAATGCAGTCGTACCATTTCTATCGTCTTTTTGAATCGCTTTTTTAGCCAAATAAAAAGTTACGCTACATCCTATAATAACCAATGTACTATAATAGAATGCCGTTGGCAATTGAAACTCTTTCAACCAATCTACTCTGGACTTACTCACCACAAAAGCACTGGTTAATCCCGCAAACATCATAAACATACTTACCATGGCAAATAACAAAATCATTTTGTACGATCTTGCCGTTCTTGATTTATGCTCGTCTGTTGTCATTATCATTTCCATAACTATCTTAAGAATTTATCAAATATATACACTAATTGTAACAACGAAATATAAGAAACACTCACCAACATTAATGTTCGTGCCGCCTTGGCTGTTCTAACTTTATACAAACGTACGGAATAAAACAACATCCAAAGTCCCAATAAAAACACTAACACAGCCGCTATTGGAGATAAAAATAATTTCCCCGTATAACCCAACATAGGCAATAACGAAGCTATGATTAACCAAACCGTATACAGTATCACTTGTAAAGCGGTTCCTTTATCTTTTTTTCCTGTAGGCAACATAAAGAATCCAGCTTTTTCATAATCTTCATATAAAAACCAACCTATGGCCCAGAAATGAGGAAATTGCCAAAAAAACTGAATCAAAAATAACGTTCCTGCTTCTATTCCGAAATTTCCGGTTGCGGCAACCCATCCCAACATAAACGGAATCGCTCCAGGAAAAGCTCCCACAAAAACCGACAATGAAGTTACTGTTTTTAGTGGTGTATACACACTGGTATATAAAAAAATTGAAATCGCACCAAACATGGCCGTTTTTGGATTGATAGCATAAAGCAAAGCAATTCCAACAATAGTAAGCAAACTCGCCACTATCAAAGCCACAGTAGGCGACATTCTTCCCGAAGGAACCGGACGATTCTTGGTTCGATCCATCAATTTATCCAAATCTCTCTCAATAACCTGATTGAAAGCGTTTGAAGCTCCTACCATACAATACCCACCAATCATCAACATGATTAGAACAGACCATTGAAAAGGTTGTTCCTCATTGAAACCCAACAAATATCCTGCAATGGAAGAAAATAAAACACTGATAGCCAATCCTGCTTTAGTGATTTCTTTAAAATCTGTAAAAACCGTTTTTAGGGAAAATGTATTTGTAGTCGTGTTCAATGCCTTTTTATTACGTTTTTATAAAACTGCTGCAAAAGTAACTTAACAAAAGGGATTTGGCAAAAAACTAATCATAAAATATTTTCAGTCGAAATCTGATTTTTTTCAAGTCAGCCTAAGAAATTTATGCCGTTAACCACGATACAAACACTACCATCTTTCTTTTAATCTAATTTCACACTTGGCAATGTCAAAAAACAAACAAATTGAATAATCGAATACTTCCAACAAACAAGTATTTAAACATGTTTATACGGAAATTCTGCCAATCACAATTATTAAAAACAAAACATTTCCCCTTGTGGAATAAAAAATTTTAACTAAATTTAATAGACTAAATACCAATCACTTACAAAACAAAATACGACATGAAACGTCACAAATATATAATGATTGTATTTTTCATTATGACTTTATTTTCCAATAGTTGTAGTGGTGATGCTTTCGTTGACGACATTGATCTTAAATTTTGTGGCAAATGTGCAAACACAGGAAAATGGACAGTTGATAGTTTAGATTTTAATCCTTGCTTTATAACTAAAGCAGAATGTTTAAATTACGCTACAACACATGGATATTCAGACAAAGGATGCGTATTGTGCAACTGACAAACAACATGGGACTATAAATTGATTTAATATATTGTATTACAATAGCTACGAGTTATATTTTAATTTATATTGGCACTCGCTGAAAGCAAGCTCCAGAAATAAAAAAACCTCTTTTGCATTTCTTATTATTAATAATCAAAATACCAGTTAAACACATCCGCTCTCAATCCCAAGGTAAACCAATTGGTACTTTGTTTGAAAGTCGTAGCCGTATTTTGGGTAGGATTAAAACTTCTATAGATATAACTTCCGAAAAGTTTCAAATTGGTAGCCGGATTAACCAAATAACCGGCTTGTAAATCGGCAATAAATATCGCCGTTTTATTTCCCTGTCCTACTTTTACACCTGAATCAGCATAACGATCCACATCATAATCCTTATAAATATTCCCTCCGTAATTCAAGGCATCTTCTGTAGTGTCAAAATCCAATCCTCGGGTTCCGATGGTAAATTTAGCATCGGCAAAACAACGCCCTTTATGATAGCGGGCAATCGCCAGAAATTCTTCAAAATTCCCTCCCCATTGATGTCCGATACTCTGATTGTTATGACCGTAATTGGTGATCGGGTTACTATGCGAATACACATAAGGGCGCACGTGGTTGTATTCCAATTGCAATAACAAATTATCTACTTTGAAGGCATTGTAATATTTAGCCCCTAATTGATAGCCAAACTTGTTTTTCCAACTGTTATCGCCACTTTTTATGTCTCCCAATGAAAATTCATCCAACAAAAACTGTCCGTAAAAATTAATTTGATTGTCCCATTTGTATTTAAAAGTAAGACCTAACAAAGCATTCCCGGTTCTGGCCGAAGAAGCAAACTCCACCGAACGGTAAAAAATAATCGGATTCAGGAAACTCATATCAAAACCTCTGTCATTGGTATTGGTCCAAATCACCGATTCGAAAAAACCTAAATTCAGTTTATTGGAAACATTCCAACTCAAATAATGATTTGCCATAAACTTGGTCGCATAGGTTCGCTCCAATGTCACTTCTGGACGAACGTCTTTGAGCCACATATAGGTATTCGTGTATTTGATCTTCCAGAAATTGGTATTCAATTTAAAATACGGATACGGACTCGCTCCATCACTTTCAAACAAAGAACGATAGCCATCGCCGATAAAATTGCGACCATAACCCATTTGCAAATCGATGTACTTATTGGCCGAAAAAGTTAAATTGGCTTCCGCCAAAGGGAAATCGTACCCATCGGATTTAAACGCTTTGGCAATTCCCATTCCTGGAATAATGGCAGGATTTCCACCAGCTGGCTTAATTGATTCGGCATAACTATTGAAATAATCAGCAAAGCGACCTTGACTTTCAAAAACAGTCGTGGTAAAATTAAAATGTTCACCTAATCCACCTCTAAAATTTAATGCTCTCGTATTGATATACGTATAAGAAGCCTCGTCATGAGAAGCCTTACCCACTTGCAAATCCAAAATCGGATTCAAGGTAAACCAATAATCATCTCCTTGAATTTCGACCATGTTTTCATTCCACAATTTTCTGTTCCACCAACCGGAAACCTTTTTTTGTAATTGTTGGTTTACCGCTTTGAGATTGTAATATTTTGAAACTTCGGCATATGTATAGGGTTTGGATGCGGTATGATTGTTACTCCCTACTTTGTTCAAAGCACCATCAAATTGTGCATAATAACTATGTGAAAATGGAATATTTAAATGACTTTCGAATTCCGGATTGGTGTATTTTTTATACACAATACTATCGAGTTCGGTCAATTGTTGTGAAGTATTTTGTAAATATTTGGATTTCTCCAATGCTTCTGCAGCCTGTTGTTCCACACTTTTTAACGGAATTGCTATCGTGATATTGTATTTAGCATAGGTCGGTTTTCCATTATACATAGAAGGCTGAATTTTTGGAAATTTTGCAAAAACTCTTTTCGCTTCCTGTATCAATTCATCATGAATTGCATTGACATAAATCACTTTAAATTGTCCGTTGACATCCACTTCAAAAAGCACTTTTACCGTTCCCTGAAAATGACTTTTCAATAAAGACTCCGGAACCACCATGTTTTCGAAAACAAAATCCTGTACTTCCTTATAAAAACATTGTTCTAAAGCCGAAGACTGCAACTCCGCACAATCCGGAAAAACAGGAAATCGCTCTGGAGAAAGTTCACCATTAACGATGTTTTGGGAAAAACCATTAAAAGTATAAATGAAAAGTAAGAAAGCTAAAAAAACTTTTTTCATATTGATGCTGCTTGTAATTGGAGTATTAAAAATAAATGTATTCCACTTGTAAAACTCTGAATTGTATAATACCACTTATCCGATGTTCACAAAAATACATATTAAATCTACATATGTTTTATTTAATGACCACACTTTAAAAAACATCTCATACATTCTGCGTAAAACCAAAAAATCCTGCCGAAGCAGGATTTTGCATTAATTATATTTTGCTAAACTTAATCTAAATCTAAAAAGTAAAAATACTGCCACGAGTGCCCCAAACGAATTGGCCAACACATCATAAACATCTGCGTTTCGAGTTGCAGTAAATAAACTTTGTGCTATTTCGATTGTTATTCCAAAAAAAAGAGAAAACAAGAAGGAAACAAACAACGGTTTAAAAACATTCGTGCTTTTTATTTGGATTCTAAAATACAAAAACCAAAGCGACGTAAATACAAAATGAAAAAAAACATGAACGAATTTATCCAAATAAGGAATAGTAACCGATGGAATATCTTTGGATTGCATCAAACATAGATAAGAAACAAGTCCTGTCCATGAGATTGCTGTCCAAAAAAACAGCTGTTTACGCACCAATAAGTTCTTTATAAGCTTCACTTGACAATAACGATTCAATTTCGGCAACGTCAGAAAGTTTCACTTTTATCATCCAACCTGCTCCATAAGGATCAGAATTCACCGCTTCCGGCGTGTTTTCTAATTCTTCATTAAATGCTATGATTTCTCCAGACAATGGAAGAAACAAATCCGAAACCGTTTTAACCGCTTCAACTGTTCCAAAAACTTCGTCTTTATCTAAAGTTTGATCTAATGTTTCTACCTCAACATAAACGATATCCCCTAGTTCTTTTTGAGCAAAATCAGTAATCCCAACTGTTGCAATATCGCCTTCAATACTAACCCATTCGTGATCTTTAGTGTATTTTAAATTTGCTGGTATATTCATAATAAATACTAATGTAATTGATAATTATTTTTTGTTGCGCAAATGTAACAATCTTCTTTTCAAAATTGGTTTAGATTTTAAAAAATTAATTTCCAAAATTATACCTCAACGTAAACCCAGAACGAATGTTTGTCAACGGATATGAAGTTGATATCACCGCTTTTGAAAAAGAATGGTCATAATAAAAAATCGCAGTCAGGTTTTTACTGAAAGCATAATCGGCCGTTAATTTTAATGACCAGATATTTTGACCACCTGCTAATTGATTGTTGTCATAATCTAAATACCGAACGATAGTTTGATTGTTACGATACGAAAAATCAGCTTTCATATTGATATCCCCTTTGATTATTCCGGTTGGATTATCGGCTAATCTGGAAGAAAAAATCACATCTTTAAATCGGTATCCAAGACCAACAACATATTCAACTCCTTTTACTTCGGTCAATAAGTTATTATCAAAACTCATCGACAAGGCGCGGTCTTTCTTGACTTCAGTAAGCACTTTAAATGAATTTTTTAATTCGAAATCCATTCTAATTAGCGGGCTGAATTGTTCCACCAAATTGATATTGGACATAATAATTTTGTTGAAAAAATTACCGCTATTGTCCACACCTCCCGGATCATTATCGTATTCAAAATTAGAACGATATTGATTGATGGTATAAGAAGCTCTGTAATTATGTTGCAAAGAAAAACGTCTGAAATTATTTTTAAATAAATTGTAACGCATTAATCCATTGTACTTCACAGACCAGTTGGGTATTGGAAAATTTCTAAACATTCCCGTTGAAACACTGGATGCATCCGATCCGGAATATGCAGCTAAAAAGGCAGGTAACAATACCGCTTGATTATTTTTCCCATATCCAATTGGATACCCCTCATCATCTAAGTTTGCAGGATTAGTGATATCAATTCCACGCTCAACAGCCAAACGATTTGCAATTATCAATCTGTTTGTTCTAAAATCATCAAAAGCTACCGAACTATTTTCATCACTTGCCGAGAATGCCGTTTTAACCAAAACTGTCGAAATAGAAAAAAGTCCATAAGTATATGGCGAACGCGAATTGTACATTCCGTCAGTGGAAACATCATATTGCTCCGAATAGTTTTCAGAATAGGAACGATCCATTGCCAAATCTATTTTTAAATCCGGGAATAAATCAACATTGGCAGTTGCCTTAATTGTTTTATTCATCACTTGTGTATAATTTTGGTTGAAATCTTGATAATCGGTCAACCATCCATTTTTGGCAGCTTCAAAACGAACATCATCCTGACTACCAAAAATAAATCCTAAAGTAGGTCTCGAAGAACCAAAAAATCCGACACTTGGTGTATATCCCGGTAATATGGTTCCACTATTTTCATTGTAATTAACCTGAATATTTTTCACACTGGTTAAAACCCCCATCAAACCATCCACAAATTGATTACTGTTTGCAGCTGCTTTTGCATTGGTGTTTACCACTTTCTCACCTGGTTTTGGAGTTGCTGGTTTAGGTTTTGTTACCGTTCTGCTTTTCGACTTGGATAGCCCTAAATATTTATAAAGCATTTCCATATTAAAACTGGCGTTCAAATTATTGGAACGGGCATTTTGAACTGTATTCCCTAAATTATAATCCTGACCATCAATCACGATTTGAGATAACGATGTAGAGGAACGCTGCCAACTGTAATCTCCCGTATAAGTATAATTTGCTTTCACGAAACTAAACAATGGAATTTTATTTATCGGGATTTCATAATTCACAATCAGTTGCTGCATGTGTTGATTTGGAGTTCCTATATCCCAATAACTATCCCAAATGGAGAAACTGTCAATTGGCTCATTGTCTTCATTCAAATAATTCCTCACAATATTACCCGATGATGCATTATAACTCAATTTCAATGCTTTCGTCAAGTTATAATTGAATCCATATTGATAATTGAAGGCAAAATTTCGTCTATATAATGGATCCAATCCAATACCTTCCACATCTTCAACCTGCCTGAACTGTTGACGGTTGTATTGTCTTATAATATTGGTATTAAAAGAAATATTGGAAGGCAAATAATTAAAATTGAAATCACTCAACATTTTCCAATAATTGCTTTTTTTCATGAACTCGGTTTTCTTGAAAGGCTCTATTGGTTTGGCTTGAAAGGTATAAGCATAGTCAACGGAAGTATTGGCCTGCTGGTCCGAATAATCTTCAATCTCATAATCATGACGCTCCACTTCATTATAAGATTGCGAAAAAGTGAAATTCTCCGGGTCATATACATGTTGTTTTTGTTCCGGATTTCTTTGTTTTCTTACTCCAATAAAATTAATGCTTTTACGTTTGGTATAATCTACTGCTCTTCGATTTAGATTGTCTCGTTCAGCCGCGTTGGTGGTTTCGCTCAACAACTGTTTTAATTTAATATCCTGATTAAAAGGATCGTATTCCGGAGTAATTATTTCTTCTCCAATTGCGTAATTGAACGGCAAATTAATACCCCATTTAAGCGGTAACAATTTTCCCAGATTCATATTCGTAACGATATTATATTGTTTGATATCTTCACGACGTCTCTCATTTGGCCCTTGTTCTAAAGTTCCAAAACCAATTGTTGATTTCTTTCCGGTAGCTGAAACGGTTGCAAAATCGGCAAAATTAGTATCAACGTTTAGCACAGCCGCCATACCTCCGTGATTATCCATATCAGCCAAACGAAGTTCATTAAACCAAACTTCCCCTTTTATATCTTGATGTGTTTCATTACTTTTCACTCCAACCATTAAAGTACGAACCATTCCGAAATTTGGATTCCCTTTAATCCCTAATCGCAATTTGTTTGTTTTATTGGCTAAATCAGGATTAAGTTCATCTTCATTCTGATAGTAAATTCCATCCAGAGGCAAGGTATTTAAATCAATTTGCATGGCTTGAATCTTCAGTTGCGTTAATAGAGCCAATGACAAATCGATTTCATTGGCTTCAGGCCAAACCAACTCAGCACTTAATGGAGTACAATTTGAACCCGTATCAGAACTTGGCACTGTTACTTTTAACGGTATTTCAATTTGATAAAAATTTTGTGTGAAATCATTTCCAAAACGAATGAAAGCGACCATTTGATTGTCTCTCAAAATTGCTTCATCGGGTAATGATTCCGCATGTAAAAACATTTTCAGTTTCTTGAACTGACGCATATCTATACTTACGTTTTTAAAAACGGCTCTGGAGTCTTCAGGTTCCAAACCAGTTCCTGAAACACGTAACGACAACGACTGCTCATTTTGATTTATCAACGTATTGTTATTATACAATTGCTCGCGTTGCACTCCTGGAGGCGTAATATAATTCACCGGACATCTCTCATTATTCTCCTGAACGTTTACCGCCAAGACATCCAAATCCGTTCCGTCATCATCTACATTGGTGTCATTAAAATCGAGTGTATTGGTATACCTTCTCCACTCTCCACGCACTAAATCTAAAGCACCAAAACGAACCGTTATTTCATCATTAAAACCAGTCATAAACATTCTCATGAAACGAATCGATCTAAAGTCAGAAATATTTCCAATAGTATTTTCCGGTTGGGTTACCGGAATTTTAAACTGAATCCATCTCGAATCAGTAACTTCTCCATTAGGCAAAGTCACTTGAGTATCCCGAATATCGGTAATGTAATTTTGACCGACTGTCATATTAGGTTTCATATCAATACTATATTCATAATAAGCATTGATAGTGTTCATCGTATTATCTTTATTAATATCCTCAACATCCGGAACGGTAGAAGCCCCTCTATTAGGATTATTAATATCTACAACGGAATTCCCATCCACTCCATTGTAATTCTTGTAGCGATCTAAAATAGAACCTGATTCATTCAAATAGTAAGTATAATCATCTCCCGCAGGATCCGACTCAGAAGCAAAATTGGTATAAATACTTCCTTCTTTGGCATTAGGCAAACCATCTAAACCAACGTCTTGATTGGCTCTATTATTTGCATTGCTATCAAAGGCATAAATTAATGATTGCGAAGCTGGCACATCACCCCAAATTGGTTGCGGATTCACCAAAATTTGGTCTGGACCTAATCCGTTTTCATATTGTTTTCGACCATCTTTCAATACATCTTCAGAAATTTCACCTAAATTAAAATAGACTTTACCCGTATTATTCAACGGAATCTGTCCTTTACCAACATAAGGATCCATCACCCAAAACTGGATATATTCTACATTTCCTTGTTCAAAATTGGTAGAATTAAGCGAACGCATGATACCACCATAATTACTGGTTGGGTCGGCTGAAAAAGTAGCATTATTGTTATATGGACCTCTTTCGGAAGGATAATAGCTCAAATCTAAAGTAGTCACCACTTGTGATTGTCCTTGAGCAATATCGGTTAAGGGATATAATTCCTCACTATACACTCTTCGGGTAGTATTGAATGACAAATCATTATTGGAAATTCCGGATGGTTTTTGAACATAAAACAGTGGATCTATGGAATACCAAGCCAGTTTGGCTCTTTTAAAACCATAACTCAAATCATTGGAAGCCGCATTAAAATCATAAGTACTTAACGTATTTCTGTCTGGAGTAGATGACAAACTCCAAGCATAGGCCGCACGCACATCGATAGTAGATTGTGAACCCTCAAAATCATCAACATAAATAGTAGACTCACCCTCAAACTGATCGGCTTTGGGTGTATCCGGTTTCAAAAAGGCAACCTCTCCTCTTACAGAAAGATTTGAAAGTACATCTGTATCTACGTTTGGCAATTTGTTTACCAATCGGGTAAAGAATGGAACTTCTGTAGAGAAATTGGTATTAAATCCAAAAATGGTATTATTGACCGATTCCTGACCAAAACTGGACTTTTGTGTAAAAGGTCTTTCGGTCATTTTTAAATAAGTGGCTCCAACTAAAAAATTATCGAAAATTTTATGTTCGACATTCACCCCCATAAAACGTCGTGTCTGTTGACCAAAAATAGTATTGTTCTCCAAAGACACATTAATTGGGGTATTGGATGCCTGTAGCGAAGGATCTAAAATCTGAACCCTTCCTAATTGGTAATTTACACTATAATCTACTCCTTCAACCAAAACTCTTCCTCCGGCAGTTACTACAACTGAACCCTGAGGAACATTGAAAGCACCAATCGGAATTCCATCTCCTGCAGACGATTTATATTTTCCTCTCAACAAGAATTTATTCTTATCACTATCCTGTAAAGCTCCCGATTGGGTATTGCGATACATACTGCGAAAAACATATTTCTTTTGATTTTCATTGTAGGTAGCAGGATTTGCATAATCATCACCTGCACCCATGGACAACTTATTAAACAACAATTCCCCAAAAGGTTCTTTGGTTGTAAATATTATTCGTCCATTTTGAGAATCGATTGTGATTCCTTGCATAAAATCAAAAAAACCATCCCCACCTACTTGTGGATCATTATTGTAATTCAATTTGTCTAAATTGAATACTTTCAACAATGGTGTTTCTGTTACTTTATTTTCTGGTAAAGGACTTGGCGGAAAATTAGTTCCCGCAACTGGAGAAATATAATTTATAGGGGAAGGATCGGTATATAAAATATTAAATCTAAAATCCTCTTGTTTTAACTGATATCCTCCCGGTATTTGATAGATGTTCTTCATCATCAAATTCCAAACCGGATTTTTAACATTCGTCAAATTGCTTTTCAGCATTTTCAAAATCAAACTTTGGGTAATAATAGCTCTATTTGAGTCAGTCCCGGTCACCACAGTCGCGTCGATTCCGTCACTTCCAAATTCTCCTACTTGGTATACTTTATCACCGATGGTATATTGATAAGCAACCGCAAGTATTTCATCATTTGACAATCGCTGCTGTAATGAAATATAACCTAACTGTGCATTATAGGTGTATTCATTTGAATTCAATTTACGTGCATTTTCCAATTTTGAATAATCCTGACCTTCACTGACTGTAACTGTAAAACCGGAATTTGCCATTGCCATTTCCCTGATATTAGAATTTAACAAACCAGTACCAGACAAAATTTGAGCCGGATCATAATCATTATTAGAATTATCTGTTGGCGAATCAAACGGATTATTGAATATTCCTGAGGAAGGATCTAAAACTACCACTTCACTATCAGCTAAACCTGTCAGTTGTCCTTCTCCCAAATCTTGAAGCGCAATAATATTTCTTAAATTGTTGGTATTGGTGTTTACCCGGGTTTGTTTATTGGTCACCCAAACTTCCAATCTTGTAATTTGAACCCGACTATCTATAAAAGGATAGTTTTTTAATGCAGCATCGTATTTATTTCTGAAGTATTGAGACAAGAAAAAGTGTCTGTCATTATCATAATCCAAGGCATACAAATCAAAATTCTGTATGGTTCCTCCTCCTTGGGACACCAGACTTTTTGTTTGAGATTTTTGTTCCGAAAAAACTCCTGTAATAGTCGTTTTTCCAAATTGTAATTGGGTTTTTACACCAAATAAACTTTGCGCTCCACGAATAAGTGAGCTATTTAATGGCATACTTACATTCCCAACTTCAATTTTTTGAATAATATCATCTTCAGAAGGAGCATATTCTAATTTGAATAAATTTTGAAAGGCAAATGTCGATTGGGTATCATAGTTGGCATTTACATTCAATCTGGTCCCTACTTTCCCCATTAAACTCATACTAATCCTTTGTTCGAAATCAAAAGACAAACTCGATCTATTTCTGGGAGAAAAGGCAGGATTATCTTGTTTGGTATAACGAACCCCCATATCCATTTCTACCGAACCGGTAGGTTTAACATCAATGGTATTGCTTCCGAAAATAGATTCAAAAAACCCGGAATTCACATAATACCTGGGTAATAAATCCTTTTTATCTGCTTCACTACCTTCTTTTTTTCCATCAATTGCATCTGTTTTCTTTTTGAAATAATCCCTCATAGATTCTTTCAAAGCCAGACTTTCATATTCTTTTGGAGTTAATATTATGGGATAATTTATGGAAAAATCATCTACTGAATCTGTATAGATATACCGATCTGTAACAGGGTCATACGTATAGGCCGAGAGAATACTTTTAGGGTTTTTTATTTGAACTTTCCCTAAAGAAAACCCCGTTTGGGTAGTATCTTGAGCTTCTTCATTTACTTGAGCAAACGACACAAAACCACAAAATAAAACCAGCAAAAAAGTACAAATTTTATGCATACAATTCGTGTTATCGTGTTCTTTTATAAATTCTTTAAAGCCTTTTTGATGATCGATTCAACAGAAGCTTCCGGATCTTCTTTTACAATTTTTTCCACCACTTTTTCGGAAGCTTTTCGAACAAAACCTAAAACCTCCAAAGCTGATAACGCTTCATCTCGATTTGTATTGTTTTGCAACATCGAAACTTCGTCTAAATCGTACAATTTCATTACCTTTTCTTTCAAATCAAGAATTACTCTTTGAGCTGTTTTACTTCCAATTCCTTTAATGGATTGAATTGTACCTACATCTGCAGAAGCAATCGCTTGGGTAACTTGTTTTGGGTCTAAGGAAGACAACATTGTTCTGGCAATACTCGCGCCAATACCAGAAACCGTTAACAACATTTTAAAAATTTCTCTTTCTGACTTTTCAACAAAACCAAACAAAGTATGCGCGTCTTCTTTTATTTGAAGATAAGTGAATAACTTAATAAAATCAGTGTTGGGCAGTAACGAAAAAGTATGTAGCGAAATATTCACATGATACCCAACACCTCCGCAATCAATAACAACATGTGTCGGTGTTTTTTCTACTAATTTCCCTTGTAAATGTGCAATCATTTAATAACAATATTTAAAAACGACATCAAGACTTTGATGACAACGTTGTTTTTTTCTTTTCCATTTCTTGTGCATGAATCACTGCAATTGCAGTCATATTAACCATTTCTTCAACACTTGCCCCTAATTGAAAAATATGGACAGGTTTTCCCATCCCGAGCATTACTGGTCCAATGGACTCTGATTTATTCAATTCTTTCAACAGTTTATACGTAATATTAGCCGCATCAAGATTAGGAAAAATCAAGGTATTCACTTGTTTACCTGCCAATTTAGAAAACGGAAATTTTTCTTTTAGCATTTCTGAATTTAATGCAAAGTCTACTTGAATTTCTCCGTCTACAATCATGTCAGGATGGTTTTCATGCAAATACGCTACCGCATCTCTTACTTTTGTAGCATTTTCAAATGAAGAAGAACCAAAATTAGAATAAGAAACCATTGCTATTACTGGTTCAACTCCAAACATTCTGGAAGTCTTAGCCGTCATAATGGCTATTTTAGCCAACTCATCTGCCGTTGGATTTATATTTATAGCCGTATCCGACAAGAACATCGGACCGCGGGAAGTCATCATAATATTTGAAGTCGCCACTATAGAAGCTCCTGGAGCTTTACCAATAAGTTGCAACATTGGTTTTACCACTGATGAATAACTTCTGGAATGTCCCGTAACTAAACCATCTGCTTCCCCGACATTGACCATCATTGCCGCAAAATAATTGCGTTCTCTCATCACTCTTTGGGCATCGTATAAAGAAATCCCTTTTCTTTTTCTTGATTCCCAATATATCGTTGCAAATTGATTTCTTCTTGCGTCTTCTTCTTTAGTTTTAGGATCTATTATTTCCACGTTGGCATCAAATCCCAACTCATTCATTAGTTCTAAGATAATTTCTTTATTCCCTAACAAAATGGGAACACCAATCCCCTCTTCCAAAACAATTTGAGCCGCTTTTAGCACATTTATATGTTCTGCTTCCGGGAAAACAATTCTTTTAGGATCTATTTTAGCTCTATTGGTAATCAATCGAACCATTTTATTGTCATTACCCAATCGCGCTAAAAGCTCTTCTTCATATTTGTTCCAATCTGTAATTGGATTTAATGCCACACCTGAATCCATTGCAGCCTTAGCAACGGCAGGAGCAACAATTGTTATCAATCTTGGATCAAATGGTTTTGGTATAATATATTCTTTTCCGAAACCTAGTTTTGTAGCACCATACGCCACATTTACTTGTTCTGGAACCGACTCTTTGGCCAGTAAAGCAAGTGCTTTTACCGCAGCCATTTTCATCGCTTCATTTATTTTTGTCGCTCTAACATCTAATGCTCCTCTAAAAATATATGGAAACCCTAGCACATTATTTACTTGATTAGGATGATCCGATCTTCCCGTGGCCATAATTACATCCTTTCGGGTAGCAATAGCCAAATTATAATCAATCTCCGGATTTGGATTTGCCATTGCAAATACAATTGGATTTTCGGCCATGGTCAATAACATTTGTGCTGACAAGACATCTGCCGAAGACAGCCCCAAAAAGATATCGGCTCCAACCATTGCTTCCTCAAGACTTACCGGCTCTATATCTTTGGCATATTTTTGTTGCAGTACCGACAAAGAAGGATTGTTTTTTGTCAAAACACCTTTACTGTTAAACATGAGTATGTTTTCCAGTTTCACTCCCAAAAGAATATACAAATCAGCGCAAGCCAATGCTGCTGAACCAGCTCCAGAAACCACCATTTTTACATCTTCAGCTTTTTTATCAGCTAATTCTAACGCATTGATTAATGCTGCCGATGATATAATTGCCGTACCGTGTTGATCATCGTGCATCACCGGAATATTCAACTCTTCAACAAGTCTGCGTTCTATTTCAAAAGATTCCGGAGCTTTGATGTCTTCTAAATTTATTCCTCCAAAAGTTGGAGCAATATTTTTTACGGTTTGTATAAACTCTTCGATATCTTTCGTTCCTATTTCTATATCAAAAACATCAATATCTGCAAAAATTTTAAAAAGCAATCCTTTTCCTTCCATTACAGGTTTTGATGCCTCCGGACCAATATCTCCAAGACCCAAAACAGCAGTTCCATTAGAAATCACAGCTACTAAATTCCCTTTTGCAGTATATTTATAAACATTGTTTACATCTTTTGCAATTTCCAGACAGGGTTCGGCTACACCCGGAGAATAAGCTAATGATAAATCTCTCTGAGTTGCATATTTCTTAGTTGGAACAACTTGTATTTTACCTGGAGTAGGCTTAGCATGGTATAATAATGCCTCTCTTCTTTTGCTGTCTTTGTTCATTTTTATAAGATTTTATACTTATTACAAAGATATAAGTCTAGTTTTAAAAAGCAGACTTTTAAACTTTTCTTTTATAAAAAACAGAAAAACAGGAATAAAAAAATAGCTGCACTAGATTGCAGCTATTTTTAAATATAAATTATTGTGTATTTATTGCGAAATATAGGAGTCTAAATATTTGATGGTGTCTTTTTGCATTTCAATTATTGCGTTAACCACATCACTCATAGAAACTACCCCAATAACAGTATCCGAATCTATAACCGGTAAATGTCTCACCCTCTTCTGACTCATAAGCTCCATACAATCCTCAATATTGTCAGTTGGTTTTACGGTAACTAAATCCGTATCCATAATCTCCTTAACAAGTGTATCTTTTGAAGCCTTATCCTTCAAAACAATTTTTCTTGCATAATCCCTTTCTGACAGTACCCCTTTTAAGGCTGTGTCTTCAATTATCAGGACAGACCCAATATTTTTTTCACCCATCACTTTTATGGCTTCATATACCGTGATTGTGGAAACTATGGAATGTACCTCATTCCCTTTTTTGCTTAGTATTTGATTCACAGTCATATTAAAATAATTTAGTTGACCATAAAGTTAAAAAAAAATAATAATGAAATAACAAATCCATTACTTTTTTGGTACATAAAATCAAATCCTGTCATAATTTATTGAATAAATACAAGCAGATAGGTTTTTTCTCTATTTATAATTTAATAAAATACTGACTTTCAAACATTCAACAACTCAGGAATATTGATTCCTTCAGGTAATCTCCCCACGTTTTGGAGTTTTAAAACAGCCAATTTTTGAGCAATTGTAATTGTTTCCTCAAAATTTTTGTTCAACAATTGTGCATACAGAAAACCGGTCCAAAAAGCATCACCTGCTCCTGTAGCATCTTTAATATTCTCAACCGGAATTGCTTTTTGATGAAAAATTCCGAAATTTTTATCAGACAAAACTACCCCGTCTTTCCCTTTTGTCAGGCAAATGGTCGAAGCTCCTAATCCATGAAAATATTCAAAAATATAATCCTCTGTTTTAGATTCAGAAAAAAGCCTGTAGCAATCATCTTCACTCAATTTAACTAAAGGATTCGTTTCTAAATACTCACTTAAAACCTTTTTGGCTTCTTCTCTATCCGGCCAAATTCTTTCCGAAAAATTAATATCAATACTAGTTTGCAAACCTAATGCTTTGGCTTTTTTGGCACCTTCAAGAATAGTTGTACGAGCAGGATTTTTGCTTAAAGCGAAACAGGTGGTATGAAAAATTCTGGCTTGCTGTAACAACTCATCCGTAATTTGACTTCTTTCTATCTTACAGTCCGCCTCACGATATGGAATAAAATCAGGAGTACCTGTAGATTTAGAAACAAAAATAACAGATGTCGGTTCGGCCTCCGATTTTCTGATTTGAGATGTGATTACATTATTTGCTTTTAATTTTCGAACGATATACTCTCCTAAACCATCTTGCCCACATGTGGCAATTAAAACTGATTTCAATCCCAACCGGGCAGCATTTACAGCTACATTTGTTGGTGAACCACCTAAAAAACGATGGTAATCTTTTGTTCTGTTTATTGAAGTATTAACCTCATGACCGATAAAATCAATCAGTACTTCTCCAATACAGATTATGTCTATTGTCTTTTCCATTTTAAACTAAATATTTAAAGTTCTTAAATAGGGCTTGATGCAACATAATGGTAGCTGCAGCACTCCATGCACAAAAAGGAACTCCATTAGGCAATTTGGTTTCACTATTGAAATTTTCATAAAAGCTAAAATCTTCAACTGCATTTACTTTATCTATTGCCTCTAAAACTTCCTTAGCTTCTAACTCTTTTGTCTTTGAAATTAATGCCAATCCAAAAAAACCATTGACCATTGACCAGCTGCCACCATTATGAAATTCATTGGGGTAATTCCTAAATTCATACTTGCAATTATTTTTTAACAGATGCCAATCCAAATCAGTATCATAAATAGGTGGCCAGAAAGCTGGTAATAATTTCAAAGGCCGCTCTTTTTTGAGAGCTATCGCATATTCTAAAATTTTATTCTGAAACTCCTCAGAGCCAATATTTAAATACAATGCCAAAGAATTAGCGAAAGCATCAAACTGACTTTTATATCCTGCCGGTGAGAAAGAGCATGGCATGTACAGATTAATATCCGCTTCATGATAGGCTCTTTCATGGTATTTTTCACCAACAGTCCTTGTAGTAAAATTGATTTCTATTTGTTCTGTAATCTGTTCTATTTTTAATTGCAACAAATCATTTTTAACAAAATGATTGTAACTTTTTAATGCCCAAACTCTCAGTAATTGATCATACAAAACATATCCATCCGTAATGTATTCATCTGCCCAATTCCCGGAAAGTGGCACATACAAAAGATGTTTATTATTGAACTCCCAAGCATCTAGGAGCTGCAAACATTTTTGGATATTACTGTTGTACTTTTGGATAAAGGCATTGTCTTTTTTATAAAAAGCATATTGACAAACTCCAATAACAAACCATGTAACGGCATCGACCCGTCCCGCGAGACCACCATAACTCACTTCGACTCCATTCTCACTAGTCATGACATTAGAGGGTATCGTACCGCAATGATGCTGATTCTGAGCTAAAGTTTCTAATGTTTTTCGAAAAGTTTCAATCAAATCATCATCGCCAGAGGCTAATGCGGCCAAACCACAGATTACGCCATCCCTTGCCCATACTCTTTTGTAATTTGAAATATTTTGGGCACTCGCTAAAAAACCTTCTGCTGAAGACGCTTTTTGGAGTAATTCAATTGCTTTATTATAGTGTATCGAATTCATTTTAATTTAATTTATTGCTTTTTTACTTTTAATTAATAGCGTACAAAAAGCACTGATAATCAGAAGGACTCCTGCAAAACTTATAGCTAATCGCGGATCATTATTCAGAAAATGTTTCAGTATAAAACCGAACGATAGATTTTGAATAATCATTGGAATCACAATCATCATGTTAATAATTCCCATATAAACACCATAACGTTCTTTTGGAATATCGGCTACTACCATGAGATAAGGAATTCCCATCATACTGGCCCAACCGATACCAAACCCCGTAATGGCGAAAAACAACAGATTTTTATCATGAACATGCGGAAACACTAAAAACCCTATGGCCGCCAAAAACAAACAAGTGGCATGTACCCGCTTTGGACCAAACCTTTTTGCAAATCCGACCAAAGCAAATGCTGCAATGAAAGTGACTATATTGTACCAGCCATTAACCAGTCCGGTCCAACCCACAGCTTCTTCATAAGCTACAGGATTACTTTTGGGAGTGGCTCCCCAAACTGACAGGGCTATACTTTTTGATGAATTTTGCCAATAACAAAACAGGGCATACCATTGAAAGAGATAAACCAACGCCAATTGCCACATCACTTTTGGCATTTCTCCTATGGCTGAAAAAATTTCCAATAATGGATCAAACAAACCCCCTTTTTTTTCTCTAATGTGTCTCAGTTCTTCTTCTGAAGGAGGTATTTCGCTCGTTGTTTTCATACTCCACCAAATGGTACCTATGGAACAAACTGCACCCAGAAAAAAAGAGGCATACACCCAAGTGGGTAACGATCCCGTTTTTCCCACAATGATTAATGGAAAAATGAATAAAGATAAATTAGCTAATGTTTGTCCGAAACCCGTAAAAAAACTTTGCATCTGAAACCCCAAAGGCATTTGTTCTTCATCTAATTTATCGGCAATAAAAGCGCGATAAGGCTCCATTGCCGTATTATTTCCGGCATCCAAAATCCACAACAATCCTGCAGCCATCCACAACGAACTACTGAATGGAAACAATAACAATGCAACACTACACAACAGTGCACCAGATAAAAAATAAGGTTTTCTCCTTCCCCATCTTGGATGCCATGTTTTATCACTCAAAGCTCCAATTAATGGTTGAACCAACAAACCGGTCACAGGACCAGCCAGATTCAGCAAAGGAATTTGATCCGGACTTGCCCCCAAAAAATCATAGATGGGATTTACAGCACTTTGTTGTAATCCAAAACTATATTGAATGCCAAAAAATCCGACATTCATATTCCAAATTTGCCAAAAATTAAGTTTCGTTTTAGTAAACATCGTTTTGCTGTTTTTAAGTTTTAAAAACAATTCCTATACTTTAAATATAGGAATTGTCAATCAAAACTAATTATCGAACATTTTATTAAAATCGGTATGCCAAAGCCATAGATATTGATCTTCCGGTCATTGATCTTGCTCTCACATAATTTACTGTATTTTCCGTAATACTTCCTTCTTCTGCCTCAGTGATGGCCAATGTATTGAATAAGTTATTACCCGACACATTCAATGACAAACCTTTTGCTATTCCAACTTCCACAAATCCATTTACGATAACAAAACCATTCATAACCAATTGGTTTGAATCTTGCGCAAAAGCTTTGGTTTGACCAATAAAACTTAATCCAAGAGTGTTTTTATCATCCATGAATTTATAGGTTGGTAAAAAGCTATACATTAATTTTGGTTGTCTTCTTGGCTCATTTCCGTTATTGTCTCCAGAAGTAATCTCCGCTTTAGTGTATGTTAATGAACCTCTTAAATCTAAATCATCAGTTATATTGTAAGCTGTTTCCAACTCTAAACCTAACGATTTGTAATTGTTTTTAATGATACTGTTTGAAGTTGCTTCAAAACCACCTTGCTCATCTGTTTTAGAATGAAAAGCAGTAGCATAAAAATACCCTTTTGAGAATTTTTGTTTGTATCCAATTTCAGCTTGCGTTAGAAAGTCTAAGGCATTGATTTTATTTCCATCTAAATAATCCAAACCACTAAACAAAATTCTATCCGCTTTTGCAGAAGCTCCTTTACTTACACGACCAAAAACAGATTGCGCAGAATTAATTAAGAAGTTTGCCCCTACAGTATAAGAGACATAATCATAATCATAATTTACAGGCGTTTCATTAGCAATATCAACTGCAAATACATTTTGCTCCGGTACAGAAATTGCTCCATCATTATTAATATCATACGTAGTAGCAACACCACCAGCGAATGAACCCGTTACTTTTCCTTTATCATATCTTAAACCTCCTTCAAAAGAAAGTGCATCTGTGGCATCAATGGAAACGTTAATATAAGGTGCAGAAACATTGTATTGTGTATCATAATTTCTAGCCAAATTTCCCCATGCTGGTGTTCCATAAGCATACAAACCATTTTCTGAAAGAGAACCTCCAGATGCATTATTCACATTAATCATTCGAGGATTACTATCAGACACTTCTTGTAGGTAAGAATTCCACAACCAAGACATTGATATATTTTGATTTGATTTGAAAAAACCAGCTGTAATCCCCACTTTGTCGAACTTTTTAGTCAAACGCAAATCATTCATGAAATTATTCATATTATTTAATTGCGTATCAAACATATGGATTCTTGACACTAACCCATTTGGATTATTAAAAGCAGCGCCATTATCGGCATAGGTTAAAGTTGATCCCGCTCCAAAAGAAGCTGCAATTGATGACGCTGTACCCAATTCTGCCGGGAAAGGAGAAATAAATCCACCGTTATTTGATGAAAATCTAAAATTATCCGAAATTTTCCAATCATTTTCTAAGTCAAACGAAGCACTTGCCCCAATTGCTTTTGATATTGGATGCATTCCGTTTGAAACTGCTTCTCTGCGTACATTTCCTTCAGGACTGAGTCCAACATTATGAGTCAAATAAATAGATTGTAAAGCTCCAGTTGTAGCATCATAACCCTCAACACTTTTCCATGATGGATTTGCATTTGTTCCTGAAACTGCCACTGGCATTGGCATATAAGCCGCTGCTCTATCATTTAAGAATTTTGCATAAACCGTTACAGAACCATTTTCAAATTCTTTAGTAATATTAAATTTAACTTGTCCACCGTTATTACTATTAAATCCTGTTTTTCTAAGACCTTCACCTGTTCTATAAAATCCACCCACATGAAAGTACAAATCATTACCAATTTTTGCTCCATAATCCAAATCAGTTCTAAAATTACCATAGTCTAAACCAAAAGTAGTACTCATGTTTCCTCCTTCGGTTTTACCTGTTTTACTAATAAAATTGATGATTCCACCTGGAGAATTAGACGACAAAGTAGAAGCAGAACCTCCACGAATGGCTTCAACTCTAGCTACATTACCGTCAAATCTTGTAAATATATCTGCCGTTGCAAAAGCAATATCACCAAAAAGCAATACTGGAAGACCATCTTCTTGAATTTGTAAATATTTAGAACCTCCTGATGAAATTGGCACCCCACGTACAGAAATATTCGAATTTCCTTCTCCTCCAGATGATTCAGATCGAATCCCAGGAATAGTTCTAAAGATTTCTGCAGTTGATCTTGGTGCAGACTGCTCAATTTGTTTTGTATTCATCGATGTAATGGATACACTCGATTTAATTTTAGTTCTAGGATTTACAACCCCAGTTACAATTACATCATCTAGCACATTTGCATCTTCGGTTAACGTAATATTTTGTACAACATCACCTTTTAAATTCACTTTTACCGCTGCAGTTTTGTATCCAATAAAAGAAGCCACAATAGTCACGGTACCATCTTGAAGATTTGAAAAATAATATTTTCCATCATAATCAGTCGAGGTACCTTTACTGGTATTCTGAATTGAAACATTTACCCCTGGAATAGGAGCTCCACTTGCATCTGAAACTACTCCAGATAAAGTTGCATTTTGCGAAAAAGAGAGATTGAACAGCAACAACGTCACAATCAATCCAATTTTTTTAATTAATAAATCAGCTTTTTTCATGGTTATAAATTATTTAATTAATAATTAATTTGGTTATTTTTTATCAAATGTATTATTATGTTTAAATAAAAAGACAAGATTTCAAATCGAAAACGTTTTCGAAACACCGAAAACGTTTTCGATTTGAAATTAAAAAAAATTTATATATTTGTTAAATGAAAGAAACAACGTTAAAAGAAATTGCAGAAACTTTGGGAATCTCCATTACCACTGTCTCTAAAGCATTGAAAAACTACCCAGACGTAAGTTTAAAAACAAAGAATGCCGTTATTTCATTAGCAAAAGAACTTAATTATACTCCTAACACTTTTGCGGTTAATCTTAGAACAAAAGAATCAAAGACTATTGGCTTAATTATTCCGGAAATAGTTCATCATTTTTTTTCGAATGTAATCAACGGAATTGTTGAAGAAGCAGAGAAAAATGGCTATCTAGTTATCATCCTTCAATCTAATGAATCATTGGCATTAGAGCAAAAACAAGTGGCACTTTTAATTAACAAAAGAGTCGATGGAATTATTATGTCGCTTTCTAATGAATCAAACGATGATGCCCATATTAAAGAAATTCTGGAACGAGGAATTCCGTTTGTACAATTTGATAAAATTTCTAAAATAATACCCAGTTCCAAAGTAATCATAAACGATCAAAAAGCGGCTTTCAATGCTGTTCAACATTTAATAGATCAAGGATGTAAAAAAATTGCCCACATTCGCGGTCCTGATAATCCACAAAATGCCATTGATCGATTTATTGGCTACAAAAAAGCTTTAGAAAAAAACAACATCCCATTTGACTCTAAGCTGGTTTATACTTGTCAAAATGTTACTTTTCAAGAAGGTATTGATTTTGCCAAACAAATAATTACAGAGCATACCGATGTAGATGGCATATTTGTCATTACTGACTTAGTTGCTGTGGGAGTACTTTCTTATTTCAACGAGATTGGGATTAAAGTACCGGAACAAATTGCTGTAATTGGATTTAGTAATTGGTTTATTTCTCAAGTTTTCACGCCTAAATTGAGTACGGTAGACCAACCAAGTCATGAAATGGGAATTGCTGCCTTTGATTTATTATTGGAAGAAATAAATAACAAAAAGGACAAAAAAGCTTTTGCACCAAAAATAGTGGAACTGGAAACCAATATTGTGATTAGAGAATCTTCTAAGAAGAAATAAATTATTCAAGGAAATTAATATTTCTCTTAAGACCTTCAAATTTGGTTCTTTTGATGGCAGAATTTTTGAAAACCACTCTAAATGTTTCTTCGGTGATTTCTTTCCAATCTTTTTTTGAAAATGAAAGCAATTCCGGTTTAGGATTAAACAACGGTTCGTTATGGGGTTTTGAAAACTTGTTCCAAGGACAAACATCCTGACATACGTCACAACCAAAAGCCCAATCATCAAACTTCCCTTTCATCTCTTGGGGAATACTTTCTTTAAGTTCGATTGTAAAATAGGAAATACACTTGCTTCCGTCTACGATATAGGGTGATACAATTGCCTCTGTAGGACAAGCATCAATGCAAGCCGTACAGGTTCCACAATGATCGGTCGTGGGATTATCGTAGTCCAATTCCAAGTCAATAATTAGTTCCGCAATAAAATAAAACGAACCTACTTTTTGGGTCAATAGATTACTATTTTTACCAATCCACCCTAGACCACTTTTGGCAGCCCATGCTTTATCCAACACAGGAGCAGAATCTACAAAAACACGACCTGAAACATCGCCGATTTTTTCTTGAATGGAGAAAAGTAATTCTTTGAGTTTTTCTTTAATCACAAAGTGATAATCTTCTCCGTAGGCGTATTTAGATATCTTAAAAGAATCTGGATTTTGTAATTCACTGGGATAATAATTTAATAAAAGAGATACCACGCTTTTGGAATCATCAACCAACAAGGTTGGATTTAAACGTTTGTCAAAATTATTTTCCATGTAAGACATGGTTCCATTTCTATTTTTGCTCAACCAATTTTCCAATCGTGGCGCTTCTTCTTCTAAAAAACCAGCTTTAGAAATACCACATGACAAAAAGCCGAGACGTTTGGCTTCGGATTTTATAAATTGTGTATGTGTTGTTTTAAATATAACGTTGTAATTTACAATTGTATTTTAGCCCTGATGGAAGTGACATCCTATTATGGCGGTGTTCGCCAAAATAGATATAACGGACAGCAGGAAAAGCTTCAAAAATTACTCAAACAAACCTTTTTGAATATTCGAATTGATCTTCCCAAGATGCTTATATGCTTTATCGGTAACTTCTCTACCTCTGGGCGTTCGCATGATAAATCCTTCTTGAATAAGAAAAGGCTCATAAACTTCCTCGATAGTTTCGCTACTTTCAGAAACGGCTGTTGCCAGAGTAGACAAACCTACCGGACCACCCTTGAATTTATCAATAATAGTATTTAGAATTTTGTTATCCATTTCATCTAAGCCATGAGCATCTACATTAAGTGCCTTTAAAGCGTATCGGGAAATCTCGATATCAATGGTACCATTCCCTTTTATTTGGGCAAAATCACGAACACGGCGCAAAAGTGCATTGGCGATACGTGGTGTACCCCTACTTCTACCGGCTATTTCTATTGCCGCTTCATAAGTGATAGGCATTTTTAGAATATCTGAACTTCTTTCTACAATTGAAGTTAACAATTCAGTGGTATAATATTGTAAGCGGGAGGAAATCCCAAAACGAGCACGCATTGGAGCTGTAAGAAGACCGGAACGAGTTGTCGCGCCAATCAATGTAAATGGATTCAAATTTATCTGAACGGTTCGGGCATTAGGCCCTGATTCAATCATGATATCAATTTTGAAATCTTCCATCGCCGAGTATAAATACTCTTCAACAATTGGACTCAAACGATGAATTTCATCAATGAATAAAACGTCCCTTTCCTCCAGATTGGTCAATAGACCAGCCAAATCACCTGGCTTATCTAAAACGGGGCCCGAAGTGATTTTGATCCCTACATTCAATTCATTGGCCAAAATATTAGCCAACGTTGTTTTCCCAAGACCAGGAGGCCCGTGAAACAATGTATGATCTAAAGCTTCATTTCTTTGATTAGCTGCCTGAACGAATACTTTAAGATTTTCTAATATTTGATCTTGACCCGCAAAATCATCAAATGACAAGGGTCTCAATTTTTTCTCAAAATCAAATTCTTCCGAATTATAACCAGTAGTAGTTGGATCTAAATTTTCGTTCATGCCACAAAGATAAGATAAAGTTATAAGTAAATAAAAATGCCTTTCTGATTAGAAAGGCATTTTTAAATATATTTTAAAACTAGTGATGTAAAACTTCTTCACCCGGTTTCATTGGTACATTTTGAGGAACGAAATCTTCATCATGTCCTGGATTGCTATAATCATATGGCCAACGGTGTACTTCTGGAATTTCTCCCGGCCAGTTACCGTGCATATGCTCAACAGGTGCCGTCCATTCAAGTGTATTAGATTTCCATGGGTTTTGCACTGCTTTCTTACCGTAGAAAATACTAATGAAAAAGTTATACAAAAACACTAATTGGAAAGCTCCACCAATCAAAGCAAAAGTTGTAATCAATACATTTACGTTTTGTAAATCATCAAATAACGGGAAGTTTGTATTGGTATAATAACGTCTTGGTAAACCTGCCAATCCAATAAAGTGCATTGGGAAGAAAACTCCGTAAGCACAGATTGCAGTTACCCAAAAGTGAACATAACCTAAGTTTTTATTCAACATTCTTCCGAACATTTTTGGAAACCAGTGATAGATTCCTGCAAACATTCCGTAAAGAGCAGAAATACCCATTACTAAGTGAAAGTGAGCAACAACGAAATACGTATCGTGAACGTTAATATCCAGTGTACTATCTCCAAGAATAATTCCTGTTAATCCACCAGTAATAAATGTAGAAACCAAACCAATAGAAAACAACATGGCAGGATTCAACTGTAAATTACCTTTCCAAAGCGTTGTAATATAGTTAAACGCTTTTACTGCAGATGGAATTGCAATTAATAAAGTAGTAAAGGTAAACACAGATCCCAAGAACGGATTCATTCCTGAAATAAACATATGGTGACCCCAAACAATAGTTGATAAAAATGCTATTGCAAGAATAGACATAATCATCGCTCTGTATCCAAAAATTGGTTTACGAGAATTAGTCGCAATAATTTCAGATGTAATACCTAAAGCCGGTAATAATACAATATATACTTCCGGGTGTCCTAAGAACCAGAATAAATGTTCAAATAAAACCGGAGAACCACCTTGATAATGTAATACTTCTCCAGCAATGTAGATATCAGACAAGAAGAATGATGTTCCAAAACTTCTATCAAAAATCAATAATAAAGCCGCTGATAATAATACCGGGAAAGAAACAATACCAATAATAGCTGTTACAAAGAAAGCCCAAATGGTAAGTGGCAATCTTGTCATTGACATTCCT
This sequence comes from Flavobacterium sp., assembly GCA_023259675.1. GTDB lineage: Bacteria > Bacteroidota > Bacteroidia > Flavobacteriales > Flavobacteriaceae > Flavobacterium. The sequence goes on along the minus strand of JALRGT010000033.1, from coordinate 4,882 downwards.
TTTGTTCTAAGGTTAATTACAGTTACGACATAATTTAAAGACCCCATTAATGAAGACGCAATAAATATAGCCATAGAAACCAACCAAAGAGTCATACCCATACCAGAACCTGGAATCGCTTGTGGTAGAGCACTCAAAGGAGGATAGATTGTCCAACCTGCAGAAGCTGGTCCAGCTTCAACAAATAAAGAACAAATCATGATTATACTTGATAAAAAGAATAACCAATAAGAAATCATGTTCATAAAACCAGATGCCATATCTCTAGCACCAATTTGGAGTGGAATTAGTAAATTACTAAAAGTACCACTTAACCCTGCGGTAAGTACAAAGAATACCATTATGGTTCCGTGTATGGTAACTAAAGCTAGATAAATATCATTTGCCATTACACCATCAGGAGCAAATTTATCACCAAGTAAAACATTAAATATTTTAAATGATTCTTCTGGCCATGCTAATTGCATTCTAAAAAGCATAGACATACCTACACCAATAATCCCCATTATAATACCCGTAATAAGGTATTGTTTAGCAATCATTTTGTGATCAATACTAAAAATATATTTAGTAATGAAAGTGTCTTTATGGTGATGTTCGTGTTCGTGATCGTGTCCGTGATCGTGACCTTCTGCTGACATATTTGTATACTTTAAATTTTCTTAATAATTATTTCATGGCAATTTTAGAAACAGCTGCCGTATCATTTGCGTTAATTGAATCCATTCCTTCAACCGGAGCAGCAGATTCAGTAGATGCTTTTACTTCTTTCACCAAAGTAGATTGCTCACTTAACCATTTTTTATAATCTTCTGGAGAATCAACTATAACTTTCATTTGCATGTTATAATGAGAAGCTCCACAAATTTTATTACAAAGTAATAAATAGTCAAAAGTATAAGGATCTAAAGGTGATTCACCTTTAGCAACTAAATCGATGCTTTTCTTAGCTCTAACAGCATTAATTTTAGAAACCTTTTCAACCATATAAGGTAACTCTCTATATTCTGCTGTAGTATAAATTGGCTCGAAAGCAAATTCAGTAACCATACCCGGAACACAGTTCATTTGTGCTCTAAAATGTGGAAAATAAGCGGAGTGCAGAACATCCTGAGAACGCATTTTGAAATGTATCTTTTTCCCTTTTGGTATATGCAATTCAGAAACTACAATATCATCTTGAGAATAAGGATCAGCTAAATCAACACCTAAAGTATTAATACCTTCAATTAAACGAACATTTGCTTTACCTAAAACATTGTCTTCACCTGCATATCTTGCAGTCCATTTAAATTGCTGAGCATATAATTCAATAACGACTGTCTCTTCCTCTTCATCAACAAACATTATGTTTGTCCATGCATACAATCCGTAAAGAATCAAACCAGCCAAAACAACCGCAGGAATAACACTCCAGATAGCCTCTAATTTATTATTATCTGCAAAATATAATGCTTTTTGCTCTTTCTTCCCTCTATATTTAAAAGCAAAATAGTGAAGTAACACCTGAGTAATTGCTTGAACAGTGAAAATTAAAACCCACGTAATATTCATCAAATTATCTACCTGCGCACCATGTTCAGATGCTGGAGTATGAAGAACCAAACCTCCCCAAGTATACAAACCATATATAGTGAAGATGTATATGAAGGCTAAAAAACCAAACATCAAATAACCCTGAACATTATTATCATTATCGGTTGCAACTTGAGAATTGTCCGAACCTGATCCAACTTGAGTAAGATCAAAAATTTTCGTCAATTGCCACAAAGCAACAGCCAATAAAACTAAAACTATAATTACCAACAAACTTGTCATCTGTTTATCTCTTTAAATATTAATAATGAAAATGTTTACTTTCTTCTATATATGGATTTCTTTTTGGCAACAAAGGAGCTTTAGACAAAGCTGTGAACACAGCATAAATAAATAACCCTAAGAAGAAAAGAACGGATGAAATTTCAGGAATCCCTATAAACCATCTATCACCAACGGTTCCTGGCATAATCATATTAAAGAAATCAATATAATGACCTGATAAAATTACAATACCCGCCATAACCAAAATCCAAGAGATTCTTTTGAAATCTGTATTTATCAAAATCAATATTGGAAAAAGGAAATTCATAACTACAGCACCAAAGAAAGGAAGATTGTATAATTGAATTCTAGTTACAAAATAGGTAATCTCTTCAGGAATATCAGCATACCATATTAACATGAATTGTGAGAACCATAAATAAGTCCAAAAAATACTAATTCCGAACATAAATTTAGCTAAATCATGTATGTGGCTTGTATTAACAAACTCTAAATAACCTCTTGATTTCAAATATAACGTAACCATTGTAATCATAGTGATTCCACTAACAAAGAAACTTGCAAATACATACCATCCAAACAATGTACTAAACCAGTGTGGATCAATTGACATAATCCAATCCCAAGACATGATAGATTCTGTTACAATAAAGAAAACTAAAAAACCAGCAGTCATCTTAAAATTCTTTTTGTAGAAGGTATTATCCGTAGCTTCATCTTGCGCTAAACAGTTTTTAGCAGAATAATATCTGTATAAGTTCCATCCAATTAAAAATATGGCAGCTCTAGCAATCCAAAACGGGAAATTCAAATATCCAGATTTTCCGGCTATAAGCTCATCATGAGCAACTACTTCAGGATCTAACCAAATGAACAAATGGTTAAAATGTAAACCACACAATATTAAAATGATAAAAAATATAACAGAACCATATGGTAAATAAGCTGTAATTCCTTGCATTACTCTAAATAACACTGGAGACCATCCTGCTTGTGCCACTTGTTGAATTGCATAGAAAGCTAAAACTCCCATTGCGATAAGCATGAAGAAAATACAAGCTACATACAAGGCAGCCCAAGGCTTATTTTGTAATTGGTTTAAAACATGTGTTAAATGTTCGTTGTGTTCAGCCACTTCTTGAGCTTCTTCAACATCAGCATTTTTAGCTTCGGTTGAGTGAGCTTCTTCTGAAGATTTAGTTTCTTCCTCATTTACAGCCCCATGACCTCCATGACTCTCTGCCGCTAAAAGATTTTCAACTTCATGAATATCTTTAGGAGCACTATAAAAACCATAACCTATCCCTAATAGACCAATTGCCATTAAGATTAAAGAAAAAGTTTTTAATTTATTTGAAAATGTATACATATCTATTACGATCAGTTTGTTCAACAATTATAATTGGCTTTTTAGTTTTAAAACATAGTCAGCAACTAACCAACGTTCGTGTGTACTTAATTGGTTAGCATGAGAACCCATAGCGTTTAAACCAAAGGTTTCAACATGAAAGATACTTCCTTCAGTTATTACTCTATCTTTATAACTTGGCACACCAAGAAACTTTTCTCTTTCTACTAATTTACCTTTACCGTTACCAGTAGAACCATGACAACTGATGCAATAAATATCATATAGTTCTTTTCCTTTTCCAGAATTTCTGTCAACTGAATCCAAAGGAGATTTTAAATTAGCTTTTGCCAATTCATAACCAGCTGTAGAATTTTCATATTCGTAAGGCTCAAAACCTCTGTTTATAGTTCCAGCGGCAGGAAGTTGCCCTTCTTTTCCATTTTTAAATGCATTTGATTCAGAATAAGTTTCATAACCTACTGATTCATACATGTTCGGAAAATATTGATAATTAGGCGCTGAATTATTATGACAAGATGCTACTAAAATAGTAATGCCCAATAATAGTGTTATTTTATATATCCTTTTCATATCTAGATTAATGCTTTTCTATTACTTTAACTTCTACAGCTCCTGTATTTTTGAAAAAAGAAACTAATTCTTCCTCATTATCTTTAATAGCCACTTCCATCAAAAAATGATCATCTGTTGTTCTCACATCTGGATTCTCTGCTTCTTTGAAAGGCCATAATCTACTTCTCATGTAAAAAGTGATAACCATTAAGTGGGCAGCAAAAAACACTGTCATCTCGAACATAATAGGCACAAATGCAGGCATATTTTGAATATAACTGAAACTTGGTTTACCACCAATATCTTGAGGCCAATCCTGAATCATAATAAAATTCATCATTGCCGTTGCTACGGATATACCAATGCAACCATATATGAATGCACAAATAGCTAATCTTGTTGGGGCAATCCCCATTGCTTTATCCAAACCGTGAACCGGGAATGGAGTAAACACTTCCTCGATATGATGATGAGCAGCTCTAGTTTGTTTAACGGCAGACATCAATATATCATCGTCATTATAAATGGCGTATATTACTTTATTACTCATGGTGTGAATCTTTATTTGCTTCTCTTTCTCTTATGTAATTATCTCCAGTCGCTTTTAATATTGTTTTTACCTCTGCTTGAGCTATAACAGGAAATGTTCTAGAATACAATAAAAACAATACGAAGAAGAAACCAATTGTTCCGATGAAAATTCCAATATCTACAAATGTTGGAGAGAACATAGTCCATGAAGATGGAAGGTAATCTCTATGTAGCGATGTTACAATAATTACAAAACGCTCAAACCACATTCCGATGTTTACCACAATAGATATGATGAAAGAGAACATAATACTAGTTCTTAGTTTTTTAAACCACATAAATTGAGGAGAAAAAACATTACAAGTCATCATCGACCAGTAAGCCCACCAGTAAGGTCCTGTAGCTCTATTTAAGAAAGCATATTGTTCATACTCCACTCCAGAATACCAAGCAATAAACAACTCAGTAATATAAGCAACACCCACAATAGAACCAGTAATCATAATAATGATATTCATCAATTCAATATGTTGCAAAGTGATATATGCTTCAAGATTAGAGACTTTTCTCATGATGATAAGCAAAGTATTAACCATTGCAAATCCA
>JALRGT010000032.1 GCA_023259675.1 Flavobacterium sp. | reverse complement strand
TTTGAGCTTTTTAAAGGAGCTCAAATATTTTTCAGAATAACTTTTCAACTTACACAGTTAGTGAGACACTACCAAAAAAATCTAACTTTCAAAAAATGAATTTTCTTTTTTCATTTCATAAATAAAATTTGAAAACTCTTTTGTACAAATATCTAGGGTTAAAGCGGACTGTTTCAAATACTCAATCATTTCTTTTAATTCCTCTTTAGAATCAATGCAGTCCTCCATTTGGTTTGCAATTCCCAGAATATTGGAAATCGGTAGTCTTACTTTATGAGAGGTCAAAAAAATCATATCTTGAAGTGCACGTGCATGTTCCTTCTTTTCTTCTTCCAACTTTTTCTTATCATTAATCAATAACCTTAATGAAAAAAAATGATCTAATTTACCATAAGAATCATAAACAGGAAGTATAGTCGTATCTAACCAAAAAAACGAACCGTCTTTTGCTTTACTTTTCATTTCTCCATGCCAAATTTTACCCGCCTTGATTTTAGTCCACATTTCCGAAAAAAAATCTTTAGAATGGTGACCTGAATTTACAATTCTGTGATCTTTACCAATTAATTCTTCAATAGAATACTTGCTAACTGTACAAAACTTATCATTTACATAAATAATTGATCCGTCAACACTTGTAATACTACAAATGATATTATAATCTATGACTTTTTGATAGGTATATAATAATTTCAAGAAATCCTTCTTAGACTTACCCCCCAATTTGTTTAGAATATCTTTCATAATTCTTTAATTTAAAAGATGGGCAACTAACTTTAAAAACTTGTTTGAGTTTTTTTAAAATATAAAAGTATGATAAAACAGTTACAAAAATATATTTTTTAACATATATTAATAATAAATATATCACAAATATTTCAAAAAAAAAAAAAACAGATGCAAATCGACTTTTGCATCTGTTTTTTATTTAATCTAATTAACCAGATTGGTCTATTTAGAATATCAATAAAATGCCTTGAACATTCTCATAACCAATTATTAAATCATTTTAGACACTTTAGCAATTGCCTGAATGGTAAAATCTAAATCTTCATAGGTTAAAGCATCGGTTATAAACCAAGTTTCGTAGGCTGAAGGAGCAATATAAATTCCCTCTTGTAACAATCCGTGGAAAAACTTTTTGAATATTTCATTATCTCCTTTAGCGGCTGATTTAAAATCAAACACCGGATTCGCATCAAAATGGACAGAAATCATCGACCCCACTCTATTGATGGTAAATGCTATTTTATTTTCTTTCAGAACGCGATCTATTCCGGCAGCTAAATAAGCCGTTTTTTCATCCAAACGTTTGAATATTTCTCGGTCACTATCCAATGCTTGTAGCATTGCCAATCCGGCAGCCATTGCCAACGGATTTCCAGATAAAGTTCCGGCTTGGTAAACAGGTCCCAGAGGCGCTAAATAATTCATTATTTCGGCGCGAGCGGCAAAAGCCCCAACCGGTAAACCGCCACCAATTACTTTTCCGAAACAAACGATATCGGCATCTACACCAGATAATTCCTGAACTCCACCTCTCGCCAAACGGAAACCCGTCATCACCTCATCAAAAATCAATAAGATTCCGTTTGCGGAACACAAATCTCTCAATCCTTGCAAAAAGCCTTCTTTAGGCGGAATACATCCCATATTACCGGCCACAGGCTCAACGATTATGGCCGCGATTTCATTTTTATTGGCTTCAATTAATGTTTTGACATTCTCTAAATCATTGTAGGATGCCAATAAAGTATCTTTGGCCGTTCCTTCGGTAACTCCAGGACTGTTTGGGGTACCAAAAGTAATCGCGCCGCTTCCCGCCTGAATCAAAAACGAATCGGAATGTCCGTGGTAACAACCGGAAAATTTGATTATTTTATCTCTTTTGGTAAATCCACGAGCCAATCTAATGGCGCTCATACAGGCTTCGGTACCTGAATTTACAAATCGTATTTTATCAATATTCGGAACCATATCAACAGCCAAAGCTGCGATTTTAGTCTCTAATTCAGTTGGCATTCCAAAAGAAGTTCCTAATTTGGCTTTCTCGATTACAGCTTCAACAACCGGTTCGTAGGCATGTCCTAAAATCATGGGACCCCAAGAATTGATATAGTCTATCAAACGGTTTCCGTCTTCATCATACAAATAGGCTCCTTTGGCACTTTTAACAAAAATGGGCGTTCCTCCAACAGATTTGAATGCTCTCACCGGCGAATTTACACCACCTGGAATTACTTTTTCTGCTTCCGCAAAAAGCTGACTACTTCTTTTATATAACATTTTGATTTACAATTTGTGTATTATTTCACTATCAATTTTTGACCAATTGATAAGGTGTTTTCAGATAAGTTATTTTTTTGTTTTAATTCAGCCAGCAATAAGTTGAATTTTTTTGAAATAGAATACAAGGTATCCCCTTTTTGAACCTCATAATAGGTCGCATTCGGATTGTATGCACTGGCTACTCTCATGGGTTCCGTTACAACAGCTGTATATTCCTTTCCTAGCACTTGAGCATCAAATTGATCTAAATGATACCGTTGAATATATGAAATTAATTTTTCCGGATATCTTGGGTCTGTCGCATAACCGGCTTTCCTCAAGCCTTTGGCCCAAGCCTGATAATCATCTTTAGACAAATCGAACAAACTGGCATAACGGGTTCTGCCTGTCAAAAACAAGGCATGGTCTTTAAACGATTCTCCTGGTTCTTTGTATTTTCTAAAACACTCCTGCCTCGCATCATCATCATGTCTTACGGATTCTCCCATCCAGTCTACATGACATTTTATTCCAAAATGATTATTTGCAGTCAGAGCTAAATCTCCGTTTCCTGCTCCTGATTCTAAAATTCCCTGAGCCAAAATAATACTCGCCGGAATCCCATAACTTTTCATATTGCCCATGGCCACGTCTTTATATTGGGCAATATAATTGCTGATGATGTCATTAGTCACATAAGTTCTTGAAGTCGATTCGATTACTTCACTTGTTTCATTTGCTTCTGTGGTAGTATTTCTTGTGACAGGTTTCACTACTTTTTTAGTTTTGGGAGCACGAACTATTGCTTTTTTAGCTTTAGGAGGCGTCGCCCCAGAAGTTACAATAGCCGATTTTGAGACATTGCAACTCATTAACATGAAACTGATAAAAACAAGTAGGATTTTTTTAAACATCGATAGCTATTGTTGGTAATTGTTTGTTTTTTAATTTTATGTTCATTCCTTTTATGCCTTGAATTCCTCCTGTATGAATGAGTAGAATTTTGGCCTTTTCAGGAAAATAATTTTGTTGGATTAAATCCATTACGCCAAAAACCATTTTTCCAGTATAAATTGGATCTAATGGGATTTGTGTTTGGGCATAAAACGAATTAATGAATGTGATTAATTCCTGATTTACTTTGCCGTATCCGCCAAAATGATACTCTGAAATTAAAGTCCAATTTTCGTTTGTGGCAAAATTACGAATTTCCTCTTTCAAAAAATCGCCTTTTAAGGCAGGAAATCCTAAAACTTTTTGATGAGGCAAAATACTGTTGATAATTCCCGAAATGGTTCCACCTGTTCCCACCGCACAACACACATAATCAAATGAGGCATCCTCTTCGGTTAAAATTTCCTGGCAGCCCTTTATAGCCAAGGCATTTGTCCCTCCTTCGGGAACCAAATAAAAGTCGCCAAATTTCTGTTTTAAAGCATCCAAAAATGCCGTTTCCTCTTTTGACCGATAGTCATCTCTGGAAACAAATTCCAATTGCATCCCACAATTTTGGGCAAAAGACAAGGTGGGATTCTCTACGATTTTATCCCGCAATTCATCGCCCCGAATAATTCCGATGGTTTTAAATCCGTTTTCCTTTCCGGCAAAAGCGACCGCCGCAATATGATTGGAAAAAGCACCTCCAAAGGTCAGCAACGTTTTCTGATTCTCTTCTTTCGCCTGAAGCAAATTATACTTCAGTTTGCGGAATTTATTTCCCGACACAAAAGGATGCAATAAATCTTCCCGTTTGATGGAAACAGAAATGGAATTGGGAAATGCTATGGAAACTATCTGATTCAAAATTATTTTTTTGTTGACTTTACATATTTTAAAAACCTAAAAAGCGATCTGTTTTTCAGATAATCTAGTTGAAATTCATTGGCGTAAGCCTCCCGTTCAAAACTGATATTTCTATAGGCTAAATGCCTTTTTTTATATTGCACCAACCGAAAAAAATATTCCACTGCATACCAAATAAAAAAAGGGATAACCAATAATTCCAATTGTTGTCTCAAATGAATTCTTTCATGATTGATAAAAACAGGGCTTCCCTTATCTGTGGCAAATTTCACCAAGACAAAAGGAAAAACAGCCATTCCGCGGTAGCCTTTCGGTATTAAATATTTGCTAACTACTAGAAACATTCGTTGTAAAACAGCTAAATTTGTATAGATAATGGTTTTGCACCACAAAAATAAAGAAAACCAAGCCTTTAAAGTGATAAAGACGCTATATGATTGAACAAAATAATGAAAATAAATTAATAGAAGGCGAAGATTTCTATTATACACCCGAAGGTTATAAATGTTTTACCGAAAAACACCATTTAAAAAGGGGCTATTGTTGTAAAAGCGGGTGTCGCCATTGTCCCTATGGATTTGATAAAAAAACAGGTACTATAAAAAAACAACGGTAACACTTGTTTCTTACAAAATTCCAGTTCTAAACGGTATGATTTTTGAGGAATTAATTCTGAATTAAAAATTTAATTATCAGTATTTTAAAATGAAATTATTTTTAAATATAACCTAATACCTGCATTATGAAAGTCTTTAAATTTTTTCCCGTTTTATTACTTTTTCTGGTTGCTTCCTGTAGCGCTGTAAGAGTGTATTCTGATTTTGATAAAAATATAGATTTCAGTCAATATAAAACTTACGCCTTTCACAAGAGAGGAATCGATAAAGTTCAAATTTCAGAGTTAGACAAAAAAAGAATTCTTCGTGCCATTGAAACCGAAATGACCAAAAAAGGAATGACCAAAAGTGACAATCCTGATTTACTAATCAATTTTCAAACGAAAGAGAGAGAACAATTGAATGTTGACCAATTTAATGCCGGATGGGGTTACGGTTGGGGATGGGGATGGAATCCTTATTTTTGGGGAGGTCGTACTTATGTGACTTCATCCACCGAAGGCACTTTATACATTGATTTAATCGATGCCAAGAAAAAAGAATTGATTTGGGAAGGGGAAGGCGTTGGAGATTTGACTGAAAACCGAAAAGAAAAAGAAAATCAAATCAACGAATTTGTGGCTAAAATTTTGGCTCAATACCCGCCGTCTGCTGCAACAAAATAAAGCTTTTGGCTCATTTAATTAATTACAGTCTTGGCTTATAACAAAATGATTTTATCCTTATTTTTACAATTACAAATGAAAAGCTTCAGCAACATTAGCATTAGAACTGACATTATTGTTATTGCCAATAATGGTGAGGTGTTATGTAAATAAGTATTCGATATACCCAATTTATAAAGCCTCCCACTATTGGGAGGTTTTTTTATATTAAAACCAACTTTATGGATTTATTCAGTGAAATAATAGCCGCCAAAGAACAATTGAGTGTTGTGGTCCCTAAAACACCTTTGATGCAAAACATGAATTTATCGGAGGAATTTAAAGCGACGATATTATTAAAGAGAGAAGATTTACAAATCGTTCGATCCTATAAAATCAGGGGCGCCTACAACAAAATTAGTACCCTGACAGACAGCGAAAAAACAAACGAAATTATTTGTGCCAGCGCAGGAAATCATGCGCAAGGTGTTGCCTATTCCTGTAATTTGTTGAAAATAAAAGGCAAAATTTACATGCCGGTTACCACTCCAAAACAAAAAATAAAACAAGTGCAACTCTTCGGAAAATCATACGTTGAGATTGTCCTCATTGGGGATACTTTTGATGATGCTTTTGCCGCAGCCATGAAGGATTCGACCCAGAACCACAAGACTTTTATTCATCCTTTTGATGACATCAAAGTGATTGCGGGACAAGGAACGGTAGGTTTAGAAATATTGGAAGCTTTTAAGCACCCCATTGATTACATTTTTATTCCGATAGGTGGTGGCGGATTGGCATCTGGTATAATAACTGTTTTCAAAAAACTGAGTCCGAATACCAAAATCATTGGTGCAGAACCATTGGGTGCCCCTTCGATGAAAACCGCGATTGACGAAGGCACGAATGTCGCTTTAAAAACCATCGATAAATTTGTGGATGGCGCTGCGGTCAAACAGGTGGGAAAACTCACGTTTGACATTTGTAAAAACAATTTAGACGATATCATCTTAGTTCCCGAAGGAAAAGTGTGTACCACCATTTTACGTCTGTACAACGAAGAAGCTATGGTCGTGGAACCGGCAGGTGCTTTGAGCATTTCTGCCTTAGATTTTTATAAAGACCAAATCGTTGGCAAGAATGTCGTTTGTGTGGTCAGTGGGAGTAACAATGACATTGAGCGCACTGCCGAAATTAAAGAACGTTCGTTGTTGTATGAAGGCTTGATGCATTACTTCTTGATTCAGTTTCCGCAACGTCCCGGTGCTTTGAAAGAATTTGTCAATGATATTTTGGGACCTGATGATGACATCACCTATTTTCAATACAATAAGAAAACCAATCGTGAAGTGGGCACGGTTGTCGTAGGTTTAGAGCTGAAAAAGAAAAAAGACATCAAGTCTATTAAAAGGAATATGATTGCCAAAGGATTTCAATTTGAATATCTCAATGAAAATCCGGCTCTGTATACCCAACTCATCGGGTAAAAATTAACTATTTTTGCACCATCAAATTAAAACAAAATTCATGACACTCCAAGATATTACCACCCTTACCGATATTAAGCTTTTAGTGGATACTTTTTATGATAAAATACAAAAAGACGAAGTTCTCGGACCTATTTTTAATGAGAAAATGGGGAATCGTTGGCCGGAACATCTGGAAAAAATGTACCGTTTCTGGCAAACGATTTTATTGGAAGAACACACCTATTCGGGAAGTCCGTTTCCACCTCACAAACAACTTCCGGTAGGCAAAGAACACTTTGAACGTTGGATGGGTATTTTCACGGCAACCGTTGACGAACTTTTTGCAGGTAAGTTGGCAGAAGAAGCGAAACTTCGCGCCAAGAATATGGCCGAAATGTTCAATTATAAAATTGAGTATTTCAGGAATGCCGAACGGAATTAAACTTTTAGCTCCTAAACCCCTAAACCGCAGCAGCAATGTTGCGGTTTTTTTATTGGTGGGATAGTTTCCTTTTTTTTATGTTGATAACTTCGCTGTAATCTTTTTCTTTAATTGGGTATCTTAGCATTAACAATACTTAATCACTGCTCCCGCGAGCTTCCAGCTCGTGGCCGCAAACAAAAGAAAGAGCAAAAAAGTAATAAAACAGTGTTTTTATAAATTAAAAAAATGAGCAGGAATTATAAATTTTGCGAGAAAAACGGAGCTTATTTTGTTTCATTTGCAACGGTAAATTGGATTGATGTTTTCACAAGAGATATTTATTTCTCGACTATAACAGAATCTTTAGATTATTGTAGAAAAAACAAAGGAATGGAACTTTATGGTTACTGCATTATGCCAAGCCATGTTCATTTAATTTTTCGCTCTTCTTTTGGAGATCCATCAGGACTGATTCGAGATTTCAAGGGATTTACATCACGAAAACTATTAAAAGTAATTGAAGAGAATCCGCAAGAAAGCAGAAAAGAATGGATGCTTTGGATGTTTGAAAGAGCTGGGAAGAAAAACAGCAATGTAAAACAGAGACAGTTCTGGCAACAAAACAACAATCCTATTGAAATCTGGTCATTGAAAGTATTTGAACAAAAACTGAACTATATTCACAATAATCCTGTAGAAACAGGATTTGTCATCGACCCAATTGACTGGAAGTTTAGCAGTGCCCGAAATTATGGCAATAATGATCATACTATTTTAGAAATAGATATAAATTAGATTGTAGCCACGAGCGAGACGCTCGCGGGAGCCTTTAAATTTGCACAGTGAATTATTCGTAAATTTAAAAATTAAGTTTTATTTTAAAACCGCATAAAAGGATATTCCGAAATTAAATCGGCTATTTTTTTAGACCGATTGGCTTCAAATTTCTGATGACTATCGGAATGGGGATTAAACGGTTTGTGTGCCAAACTTTTCTGGATGGAATCTACCTTGTCCATTGTGGCAATAGCGGTTTCATTAATAGTCGTTTCTTTGAAACGTTGCCAAATGTAAGCTATTGCAGTGGAATTGGGATGCAACATATCCTCGGCATAAAAACGATAATCTCGAAGTTCATCCATCATGATTTCGTAACTCGGAAAGTAGTTAGGCGTTAGGAGTTGAGCCTTATCAATTGAGTGAATTGCGGTAATGAGATGCGCCTTGCTGATTTGGTTTTCTACAAAACCATCTTTGATGTGCCGTACAGGCGAAACGGTAAAAATAAAATGCGCTTTTGGATTTACTTTTTGAATGAGTGCAATCGTATTTTGAATCGATTTTTCTAAGGTTTCAACCGAGAGCAATTCTTTTGTAAACTGTTTTTGGGGTACTTTATGGCAATTGGCCACAATAGTGTTGCTTTCTATATTGCGATACACCCAAGAAGTTCCGTAGGTAATGATACAATGCGTTGCGGTGCAGATGTGTTGCTGTGTCGCATCGACCAATTGATTTAACCTTTGTAGAAAATGCTCTTTATTGGGATTAGACAGTTCCGAATGTACTTCAAAACAATGCCATAAATCATTGTGAAAAAAAATATCTTTTTCTGTAAAATAGTCTTTTTGAATCCCTCTTTGAATGATTTTTTCCAATGAAACGGGATTGAATATAATCCCAAACGGATTTGTAGTATTCTGAAATTTATAATAATCGAATTTACTACCAATATTCACTGCAAAACAAGAACCTAAAGACATCACTTTCGAATTGTAATCTATGGGATAATTACTTTTAGGAATGGAAATTGAGGTTCTGAATTGCATTTATTTTTATTTTCACGAATTTAGTTCATAATTAAGACATACTCAAAAGAATTTGCTAGTTTTCAATTCACAAATTAAAAAAACATTTCTACCTCTTATTTAAAACAAAAAACCAAACAATCATTTTAAAAATGGCTATTTGGGTACAAATAAAATTAGCCCGTTGGGTATAATTATTAAAAACGTCAATTTAAGTGTTTTTTTGTGTAGTCCCAACACTTTGGGACTACACAAAAAATGTATCGAGAATAGTTTTTAATAAAATTTCAATACGTAAATCGTGTTGTTTGACTTACAGTTCCGCTTCCGTCATAAAAAATTCTTTGTTCAATGGGATAACCTTTAGCATTATAATCATATTGATAAATATTAACAGTTGGATTAACACCTCCATTAAATACATAGGTATTTTTCATAATATTATTTGCGGATAATTCCTCTTTCATTAATTTATCAAATCCTAATATATTTTTAGTCACATTGTTTTTATTGTCATATTCAATTGTACTTAAAAATGTTGTCCCTTCTTCTATCTTAACAATATTTCCGTTTAAAATAGTGAGTTCTCCAGAATCTCCCAAGGTTTCAACTCCCGTAGTAAGGTTTATGTTATAATATATATAATCCACCGTACCGTTTGAATTATGGATATAAACCTTTTTCCTTTTAAATGTTTGGTCACCAGAGACCCCAGTAATAAGAATCATTTTTAATTTGTCATTCTCATAACTATACTCCTCCTGATAGTCTATTTCATTTCCTGCAAACTTCTCTTGTTTTGTGATTAAATCACCCGAATAGGTATAAACAGTTTTGTAGATTCCAGAAACAGATTGAACAATTTTATTCCCATTATAAGTCAAAATAGATTCGTTTTGAAAAACAACGGCAATCTTTTTGGGCAAAATTAAATTTTGGTTTATTGTTTCACTTGGATTATCCCCTTTTGAACAAGAAATAAATACCAACAAAGAAGCACTAAATATGTAAAGTATTTTTTTCATTTTTAGTAGAATGTTAATCAACATTTAAACCCCATTAAAGTACAAAAAAAAGAAACATCAATTTAATTTATTTTCCGTTATTTTAAAAACAACAACTCAAACATATTCCTTTTTAGAAATAGGAATTGGGGTTCTGAATTGCATGTTTGAGGCTTGTTATGAAAGGCTTATTTTTAGTAGAAGTATTCGGATTTCAAATAATACGATTTTCCCTTAGCTGGCATAACCGCCTCGGAAACTCGCTCTAAAGGATAGTCATTTTCATCGTATTTAAAAGTGTTTTTATAAAAATTTGCCGATGAAATTGTTTGATCTGCTTTGGTCTCAGTGGTAGTGACAACACTTATTACACTATTATTTAAGGAAATTAAATTACTTTGATCCAATAGTTTTTCGTAACCCATTATTGAATGTAACGGATTCTTTTTGGTGTCGTATTCAAAACTTAAAGTATGGGTGGCAACCATACCCGCAGCCGAACTATCAATAACTCTTTCTTCTTTTATTATATTATTATTCTTGAAAGTCAATGTGCCGTGATACAATTTCGTTTCGGGATTTAGGGCTTTTTTTTCAAAGGATATTGTTCCGTCTTGATTATGAAGATAACTAATGCTATATTCATTAAGGCATTCGGCTCGAACTAACATTTTTTTGTCATACGTATAAACCATCGTCGTTTTTCTTTGACTTAATTTATCCGTTGTAACTATTTTTGAAATCAAACCATTGTTATACACAAAATCATGGTGGATTTCATTCCCGTCAATAGACAGGATTTCGTTCCCCTTATAGGTATAAAGCGTTGTTTTGGCACTCCCGTCAGCCGATGTTTCTACCAGCTTGGTCAAAAACTTATTTCTATCACAAGAAATCAGAAATAAGACGGATAGGGATAAAATCCAAAATATATTTTTAGTTATTTTCATTAAAAGGGCATTAAAAAAGTTTGAAACTAAATTGCGAATGCTGATGGTCTTTTTCAATCCTTGTAATAAAACCAACCAGATACGTATTTATTCGCTTTTATTAAAAAAATTGAATTAAATACGACACCGCATTTTAATTTAATGGTGAAAGATACTAAGGATTAAGAATAATCATTTATTTTTTCTGTCAGTAACCCAAATACTCGTTAAAATGTATTTAAATGCAAAATTCGATTGCAAAAAAAACCTACAAGGTTATTAAAAACCTTGTAGGTTGAATATTTCGTTTACGAACTATTTTTTAGTTTTAGGAACGACCTATTTTATAAAATCAACTGCTTTGGCTAAAGCTTCCGGAATTCCGGCTGCATTTTTTCCTCCGGCCGTTGCAAAGAACGGTTGTCCGCCACCGCCACCTTGGATGCATTTCCCTAATTCACGAACCACTTGTCCGGCATTTAGATTTTTATCGGCAACCAATTCTTTCGAGATATAACAAGTCAACATCGGTTTTCCTTCTTCGGCTGTAGCCAAAACCAAAAACAGGTTGTTTCCTAAATTCCCCAATTCGTAAGCTAAATCTTTGGCTCCTTCTGAATTCAAATCGACCTGTTTTGCCAAAAACTGAACGCCATTGATTTCTTTCAATTCTTGCGCCAGTTCCGTTTTCATATTTTTAGCTTTCTCCTTCAATAAAGTTTCCAGCTGTTTTTTCAATTTAGCATTTTCTTCTTGCAGTGAAAGAACCGCTTTTAAAGAATCTTGTGGGTTTTTAAGCGCTGCTTTTATGTCGTTTAGATTTTCTTCTTGTGACGCAAAGAATGCTTTTACGGCATCACCGGTAATTGCTTCAATACGACGGATTCCCGCAGCAACTGCTCCTTCAGAAACAATTTTGAAATACCAAATATCAGCCGTGTTTTTTACATGAATTCCACCACACAACTCCATGCTGTTTCCAAATTTAATGGCACGTACATTGTCTCCATATTTTTCGCCAAATAAAGCCATAGCTCCTTCTTCTAAAGCCTGTTGGATTGGAATATTTCTACGTTCAATCAACGGTAATTGCTCTTGAATTCTGGCATTCACAAAATCTTCTACTTGCTTGATTTCTTCATCGGTCACTTTGGCAAAATGCGAAAAGTCGAAACGCAAATAATTTGGATTTACCAAAGATCCTTTTTGCTCCACATGCGTTCCCAAAATGCTTCTTAAAGCTTGGTGCATCAAGTGTGTCGCCGAGTGATTTTTGGACGATGCCGCTCTTAAATCGGTATTTACTTTGGCCACAAAACTAGCAGAAACATTCTCCGGCAATTGTTTTGTAATATGTAAAATTAAATTGTTTTCTTTTTTGGTGTCAATAATTTCGATTGACTCATTGGCAGAAACCAAAGTTCCTTTATCCCCAACTTGTCCTCCTCCTTCTGGGTAAAACGGTGTCGCATCTAAAACAATTTGATACATAACCCCATCCTTCTTAGAATCTACTTTTCGAATGCGGGTGATTTTTACTTCATTCTCAGTTTGATCGTAACCTACAAATTGCTCTACATTTCCATCAATCAACACTTTCCAGTCATCGGTAGAAACTTCTGAAGCCGCTCGGGAACGATTTTTTTGCTCTTGCATCGAAGCATCAAATTCCGCTTCATTGAACGACATTCCTTTTTCTTTTAAAATCAGTGCCGTTAAATCTTTTGGAAAACCAAAAGTATCATATAATTCGAATGCTTTCACTCCAGAAACTTCGGTTCCTTTGGTTTCAGCCACTACATTTTCTAATAATTGTAACCCTTGATCCAAAGTTCTTAAGAAAGAAGCTTCTTCCTCACGAATTACGTTGGTCACTAAAGCTTGTTGTTTTTTAATTTCAGGGAAAAATTCTCCCATTTGATTCGCTAAGACTTCCACTAATTGATAGATAAAAGCCTCTTTGGTATTCAAAAAGGTAAAACCGTAACGAATCGCACGACGTAAAATACGACGAATCACATAACCCGCTCCTGTATTGGATGGCAATTGTCCGTCGGCAATAGCAAAGGCTACTGCACGAACGTGGTCTACAATGACACGAATCGCAATATTGGTTTTATTCTGCTCCTCTGTTATGTCTTTTATTTCGTTAGAAGTATATTTTAATCCTGTAATTTGTTCCACTTTTTCAATAAGCGGCGTGAACACATCCGTATCATAATTGGAGGTGACGTTTTGCATCGCCATACACAAACGCTCAAATCCCATTCCAGTATCTACGTGTTGTGCCGGTAATTTCTCTAGAGAACCATCGGCTTTACGGTTGAATTCCATAAATACGTTGTTCCAGATCTCCACCACTTGCGGATGATCGGCATTGACTAAATCTCGTCCTGGTATCACAGCTCTTTCTTCCTCTGAACGTAAATCGATATGAATTTCAGAGCAAGGACCACAAGGACCTTGGTCACCCATTTCCCAGAAATTGTCTTTTTTATTTCCTAATATGATTCGGTCTTCGGGTACAAATTGTTTCCAAATATCAAAAGCTTCTTGGTCAAAAGGGACATTCTCTTCTTCGTTACCTTCAAAAACGGAAACATACAAACGGTCTTTATCCAATTTTAAAACATCCGTCAAAAATTCCCAAGCCCACGGAATAGCCTCTTTTTTGAAATAATCCCCAAAAGACCAGTTCCCCAACATTTCAAACATGGTGTGATGATAGGTGTCAAAACCTACATCTTCCAAATCATTGTGTTTACCAGATACACGAAGACATTTTTGGGTATCAGCAATACGTTTACTTTTAGGAATTCCGTTCCCTAAAAAATATTCTTTGAATTGTGCCATCCCTGAATTATTAAACATCAAGGTTGGATCATCTTTTAACACAATAGGTGCCGAAGGAACGATTAAATGTCCTTTACTTTCAAAGAATTGTAAATACGCTTTGCGAATGTCTTGTGATTTCATTTATATAATTTAATGATTCAAGGATTGAAAAATTTAAAGATTAATCTTTTGATTTAGTAAATTTCAAATTATTCACTTCCACTTTTAAATCTAATCTTTTTATAAAACACTTAATTCAACAATCTTTCAATTATTAAATTTTCAAATATTTCAATCTGTTTTATATTTTATTTATTATCAAAAAAGGCTAGAACAAATAAAACATTTATTAAATTTGTTCGACTAACATTTTTCAGTGTGCAAAAATAGTGTATTTTAAAACATGGCGAAAGTAAAATATTATTACGATTCCGAAAATCTGGCGTATCGAAAAATAAAAACTAGAAAAAGACGAAAATTTGGCTTTGCTGCCTTGTTTTTATTAGCCTCAGCCCTATTTGGAGTTTTAAGTTTTGTCTTGCTTTTGAATACTCCTTATTTTGATACTCCAAAAGACCGATTATTGATTCGGGAGATTGAAAATTTAAAATTGAATTATGCTTTTCTAAATAAAAAAATTGACCAACTTGACAATGTAATTGAGTCAATTGAAGAAAGG
Source organism: Flavobacterium sp. (assembly GCA_023259675.1). Classification (GTDB taxonomy): domain Bacteria; phylum Bacteroidota; class Bacteroidia; order Flavobacteriales; family Flavobacteriaceae; genus Flavobacterium. The sequence goes on along the minus strand of JALRGT010000032.1, from coordinate 19,574 downwards.
GACAACAATCTATATCGGACTTATTTTAATACTGCACCAATCCCAGAAGAAGAAAGAAAATCGGGTTATAAAGAAAAGAATCGATATGCTACATTACTGGGATATGACAACTCCCAATTGGTTTTGAACACCACAAAAAGAGTGGATGTACTGACCAAAGAATTGGCTATTCAATCAAAATCTTTGGACGATATCATCAAACTGGCCAAAGAGAAAAACAAATTACTGGCTTCTATTCCGGCCATTCAACCGGTACAAAATGAAAAGTTGAAACGCATGGCCTCCGGTTTTGGTTACCGAACCGATCCCTTTACCAAAGCACGAAAAATGCACGAAGGAATGGATTTTACCGCCAAAAAAGGAACGCCCATTTTTGCCACTGGAGACGGAGTGATTGCTAGAGCCGACAATACGGCTTCCGGATACGGAAACCACATCGTAATCAGACATGGTTATGGATATGAAACCTTATACGGCCATTTGAGCAAATACAATTGTAGAGCCGGACAACGGGTAAAACGAGGAGACATTATAGGTTTTGTGGGAAGCACCGGTAGATCCGAAGCACCTCATTTACACTATGAAGTCCATAAAGACGGACGAGCGGTCAACCCTCTAAATTTCTATTATGGAAACATCTCTGCCGTAGAATATGTCGCCATTTCAAAATTGGCTAACCAAGAAAACCAGTCACTGGATTAAGCCATTTATTGAATTTAAAGGAAAATTTTTTAACCTGAAACAAAAAAGAAATGCATATCGAACTTTCGAAAGACAAAAGATATTACAGCATCGGCGAAGTTGCCAAAGCTTTTGATGTAAATGCTTCGCTCATCCGTTTTTGGGATAGCGAATTTGACATTCTGAAACCCAAGAAAAATGCCAAAGGGAACCGAATGTTTACTCCGGAGGATATTACCAACTTACAGCTTATTTACCATTTGGTTAAAGAAAGAGGTTTTACCCTTGAAGGTGCCAAAACCCATCTGAAAGAAGGACAAAAGAAAACTTTGGATAAATTTGAAATCATCCGAAAACTGGAAACTATCAAAACACAGTTGACAAACATTAAAAATCAACTTTAGGCAATACAAATTTTGAAATAAATTAGAACAATAAATAATAAACTTTAAATTAAATAGAAAATGGATTTTAAAAAATTTTTACCTTGGATTATCGCAGCCGTTATCATTATTGGAATTTATAGCTGGGTTAAAGGAATTAACAACACAGCAGTAACATTGGGTCAAAATGTAGAGCAATCTTGGGGAGACGTACAAACAGCCTACCAAAGAAGAAATGACTTAATTGGAAATTTGGTTAATACCGTTAAAGGAGCTGCCGATTTCGAAAAAAGTACTTTGACTGCCGTAATCGAGGCACGTGCCAAAGCTACTCAAACCACTATTGACCCAACAAACATTACCCCTGAACAGTTGGCAGCATTTAATTCTGCACAAAGTGGCCTGAGCAGTTCATTGTCTCGTTTATTGGTGACTGTTGAGAAATATCCTGAATTGAAAGCCAACCAAAACTTTTTAAAATTACAAGATGAGTTGGCTAGTACAGAAAATCAAATTCTGACTGCTCGTACTCGTTTTAATGAAGCAGTGAAACCATACAATACACATATCAAAACATTCCCAAATTCATTATTTGCCGGCGCGTTTGGATTTAAAGAAAAAGCTTATTTCCAATCGGTGGAAGGTGCAGAAAAACCGGTAGAAGTTAAGTTTTAAAAACCGATTTTACCTTTTTGATTAACGATTTCTAATTACATAATAAAAACCTCTAAAATAAGAAATCGTTAATCTTCATTCAAAAATAATTTCCATGTCAAAAGAAGAAGAATTTTTAACCCAAGAAGAAGAACAAGAAATTGTTGAAGCTATACGAGTGGCCGAAAAAAACACTTCTGGCGAAGTACGGGTTCATATCGAAAACAGCACTTCCTTGGATGCGTATGATCGTGCCTTGGAAGTTTTCCATGAACTCAAAATGGACGAAACCCAACTTAAAAATGGTGTTCTAATTTACCTTGCCATCAAAGACAAAAAATTCGCTATTTGTGGTGACCAAGGGATAAATAATGTCGTAGAAAGTGACTTTTGGGATTGTACCCGTGATATTATGGTACAACAATTCAAAGAAGGACATTTCAAACAAGGATTAATAAACGGTATTTTGAGAGCTGGTGAAAGACTACAACGTTACTTTCCTTGGGAACATGGAGACACCAATGAATTATCAAACGAAATATCAAAAGGATAAATAATGAAAATTTCCAAAATCAAAATTGCTTCGCCCGCTCGCTATCGATCGGGTCTAAATTACAAAGGGATTTTTCACTTTACCTTGTTGCTGATTGCATTTTTTACTTTCAATTGTAGTTTTGCACAGTTTACCATTCCTGAAAAACCGAGTTTTCAAACTTCTGTTTATGATTATGCGAATGTTTTAAGTCCCACCGAAAAAACGCAACTGGAAGAAAAACTCATCAAATATGCGGATTCTACCACTACCCAAATTGTAATTATCACCATCGAAAGCCTGAAAGGCGAAGATATTGGAATTCTTACTCCAAAATGGGGTCATGCTTGGGGAATTGGCGGAACAGCCAAAGATGACAACGGCGTTTTGATATTATTGGCCAAAGCCGAAAGAAAAATATGGATCTCTCCGGGTTACGGTCTTGAAGATCGATTGACAGCAGGAATTGGAGGAGAAATCACCCGAAACATTATCATTCCGGAATTTAAAGCAGGAAGTTATTACCGCGGACTTGACAAAGGTACCGATGCCTTAATTGATGTTTTCAAAGGCAAGTACAAAGGAGAACGTAAAAAACAAACCAAAGGAAAAGACTTTCCTATTATTCCATTTATTGTAATCATCATCATCATACTAGTCCTTATGTCTAAAAACAAAGGAGGAGGCAGCGGAGGCAATTCAGGAAACCATGGAGGTCGCCGTGGTCCAAGTTTATTGGATGTAATCATTTTGAGCAGCCTTGGAAGTAGTCACCGCGGAGGCGGATTTGGCGGTGGTTCTTCAGGAGGCGGGTTTGGCGGCGGAGGCGGCTTCGGTGGAGGATTTGGCGGCGGAGGTTTCTCTGGCGGTGGATCTGGCGGAAGCTGGTAAAGTCAATTTTATACACAAATAAGATATCAAAAAACAAACAAGCCACTTCGCATTGAAGTGGCTTGTTTGTTTATATAAAAATTCCTTTCCCGTTAAAACCTTTCATTGTATTTCTTTTCTTTACTACCAAACTTACTGATTTTATAGGCTAATGAAAACATAAGATAGCGTTTTAAAACCGTATTTTCTATATCATAAATACCCGTAGGAGCAATATAACGTGAAGCACTTTGATTCTGATTTAAAATATCATATACCTTTACTTTTGCAGTTAACTTATTTTTATAAAAACTATAAGCCAAACTGGTATTCCACAAATAAAAATCCTTTTTAAAACCAGATGCTATATTAGAATTGTAAGTGTAGGAGAAATCATTTGCAAAGACCCACTTTTTACCCCAATAATTGGTAGTCTGCAATTCTATTTTATGGACTGAATTAGAATTAGAACTTAGTCTATAATTCGTATATTTTGAATGACTATACGTCGGATTATAATTAGTAGTTAAAGTAAAAACTTGATCCACTTCATAAGTAAAACTTGCTCGAGGATATAGGGACAAAGTATTTGCTTCGTAAATACTCCCATCAATAAAGCCTTTTTCAAATCTAAAACCACCATAACTTCCTAAACTAAATTTATAAATATTCCCCTCCTTTTTTACAGTCTTATTCCAACTTCCTCCTCCGTTAATCGAATAATTCCCAGCAATATTTTCATAAGTTCTAGACGTTTTTAAATTCTCTTTATCATAAACCACCGACGATACGGTTTGATTGTCATAATAATCACCCAACAAATACAGGTAAAATCCAGAACTACTGGCGTAGTTATAATTATTAAAATTAAAATGAACCGAATGTGATTTATTAGGATTTAAATATTCATTTCCTATAAAAGTGCTCAATGGATTGGAGATGTCTTTTACAGGTAAAATTTGAATCGCCGAAGGTAAATTAACTCTGTAATCATAATTAATCCCTATTGATTTTGATTTGGAAAGACTATATCTAAAATTAAAATTCACAAAAGGCACGATATAATTTTTCTTCAAATCAGTATCTTGTCCTACATAATAGGAATATACATTTTGCCTCATGATTGATGGCCCTGCATTCAAATTAAAATTAAAATCTTTTTTTTGGATTTTAATTCCTGATTGTGGTCTTATAAAGATATTTTCTGAAGTAAAATAGTTAGATTGGGATGCATTTAAGTTACTATACTCACCTGTTTGCTCATTCAAATCAAAAGTATTTCTTTCGGTTAAATCAGAATTAACTCTAAAATCAAAACCAACATTAATGCTTAACGAATCAGATATTTTATTAGAAAAATCCAAATTTGCATGGTAATTATCGTTTGTGTTTTTACTTTGTATATTTTGATCTCGTATTATATCTTCATCATTAGCTGTTTTAAATAAAATGGCACTCGTATTTTTCCCATTAGACTCATCTTTGTTATTTTCATTTTCCAAATGAATCGCTAAAAATTGCTTGTTGCCTTTAAATCTTTTATTCAAAAAAATAGAATTCGAAAACTTATCATTGTTCGAATCATTAGAATAAGTACTTGCACTTTCATTCACTAAATCTCCATTAGTATTAAAAGACCTACCCGAAGATTCATTCCAATTGCTCGATTGCGTTCTATTGAATTTTGGAGAAACTACAATAGTAGTCATCGAATCTATTTTATATTCAAATTCTAGATTGAGATTATGCCCATTCGTTTCGTTATTGGATTTTCCATTCGATTCGGAATACAAATTCCCTGTAGGCAAAATTGTAGTAATCCTATTTGAACTTGTGTTTTCAGTATTCGAATTGGTAAAGAAATAACTACTACTGGCATCCATGTTTTTAATTATTTCATCTGTGTAATTTAAACCCAGCATATTTGATCTCGTAATTCCATTTCCTCCACCAAAACGAACACCATTTGTCGAAAAAGAATTCCCTCCATAGGAAATCCCACTCCTACTTCTGCCTCCTGCCATGTTATCAAAAATTTCATTCATCGAAAACCCTGGAGAGTTAATATTATTGGAAGAAGTTAGAATACTTACCTTTCTTTTATTTTTAAAATAATTGAGTAACCCATTGCTTTCATACCGATTATCCGTTCCCATTCCGGCCATGACTTTACCAAAAAGCCCTTTGTTTTTATCTTTATCAATAGTCAAATTAATACTCGAATTATTCGACGTAGCGGCTTGTTTATTCAATTCTTGTTGTTTGGTTTTAGTATCGCTCACCTGAATTTTATTAATAATATCGGCGGGTAGACTTTGCAAGGCAATTTTTCCGTCCTTGTCAAAAAATGGTTTCCCGTTCACTAAAATTTGGTTTACTTCCTTTCCGTTCACGGTAATTTTTCCTTCTTCATCAATAGCAACTCCTGGCAATTGTTTCAATAAAGTCTCCACATTGGCATCTGGACGTACTTTGAAGGAAGACGCATTAAATTCTAAAGTGTCTTTTTTAATTCGGATGGGAGGTGCTTCTGATCTTATCACAACTTCACTCAAAACATTTTCGTTTTCTACTAAATTTAAAGTGCCGAAATCTTTGCTTTCAATAAGTTCATTCATTTCTTTGTTTATGGATTGATACCCCATATAAGAAATTTTTAAGAAGAAAGGGGTTGTGATTTTTTTAGTTTCCAATTTAAAAACTCCATTTTTATCAGAAATAGTATAATCAATTACCGTAGAATCTTTTATAGTCGAAAGATAAACAGTAGCTGACTCAATGGGAAGCTGGGACGTTTTATCTAACAATTTTCCTCTAACAATAATATTGTTTTGAGCCAATAACGAATAACTAAAAAACACTAAAAAAAGAGAAAGCAAACTTTTTTCCATAAATAAAATACTACGTTAAATTCTAAAAAACAGAAGCGAATCTAATTCTTTTAAATCATCTCGAGTTATTTCTTACATAAAATTTAACATATTATTTTTCCTAATAAATAAAACAGGTCGCTAATATTATAATAATTCATTATACAAATCTAAAGGCCGGTTCAAGCAGAAATGATTACAAACTCCAGTCCTCGGACTAGGGATAATCATTAAACTTCTATTGCGGAAAAGAATAGTTATCGGTGGTGGGTCTGGAGGAAACTGGTAATCTTCCCAAATAAACAACCTAATAATCTCTTCTTCCTCTGCTCGTTCCCACAAAGAAAATCAATAATAAAAGCCACTTCATTATCGAGTGGTTTTGTTATTTACGTTAAAGCGAAATTATGAAGAAAATAATACTGTTATTTGTAATGCAAACTACAAATTTTTATACTGATTTATTTTTAAAAAATTAATTTACGGAATCTAGGGTGAAAATAAAATTGCTTCCAATATTTGGTTGACTTTCCACTCTAATTATTCCATCATTTTGATTTAAAAACTCTTTACAAAGAATCAATCCTAAACCTGTTCCTATTTCGTTATTGGTTCCTTTTGATAAATAGTTTTGTTCAATTTTGAAAAGCTTCTGAATATCTTCCTCTTTCATGCCTATTCCCGTATCACTAATTTCTGTTTCAATAATATTTTTATCAGCGACAATCTTTTTTTCGGATGAAATAGTTATGGTTCCTCCATTTGGGGTAAATTTAATGGCATTAGAAATTAAATTCCGAACCATTGTTGAAATCATTTTTTCATCGGCATATATTACTAAGTTTTCTTTGATATTCGAATTTATCTGAATGTTTTTTGCTAAAGCTTGCGGTCTACTGCCCTCAATATTTATATCCAGTAAATTATTCATATCAAAATTAATTTTGACGGATTCTAAACTTCCAATTTGAATTCTAGACCATTCTAATAAGTTTTCAAGCAATTCTAGAGTAAATTTCGCCGATTGGTTAATATGTCCAACAAAAGTTTCAATTTCAACCGATTCTAACTCACTATAATCTTCTATTATCAAATCGGAAAAACCAATGATATTGGCGATTGGGTTTTTTAAATCATGTGATATTATTGAAAAGAATTTATCTTTTGTTGCGTTTTGACGTTCCAACTCTTCAGCCTGGGTTTTTAGCTTAATATGAGTATTGATACGAGCTAAAAGTTCATTGGAATTGAATGGTTTTGTTACATAATCTACACCTCCTGATTCAAAGGCTTTGGCTATACTATCGGAATCTACATTAGCAGTTAGAAAAATTATTGGAATTTTTGCATTCTCTATGTTTGCTTTAATTCTTCTGCAGGTTTCAAAACCATCCATTTCAGGCATTTGTATGTCAAGAAGAATTAAATCGGGGGTCGTTTTTTCTAGAATGTTCAAAGCCAGTTGACCGCTCTTGGCCATCCTAAAATCATACAAGTTCTCCTTTAAAACTCCAGCTAAAACCTTTAAATTATTTGCATTGTCATCAACAATTAAAATCGTTCCTTTCGAATTTTCCATTTTTTTTTATCTTATGATTCCAGCCAATTTATAATCGCTTCAAATTCCATTTCGTTAATACAGTCTTCAATAAACTTAAATGATTTTCCGGTTTCCTTTTCCAAAATTTCCAATAAATCTTGCAACAATGTAAAATCTCCTTCTTCGGCTGCTTCTGAAAATCTGATTTTTAAGTGCTCTGGAACATCCGAAGGAATAGAACTCTTGATTGTTTCCTGATTTGTTTCTCCTTTATAAATAAATTTAACGCCTGCTTTATTGTGCATTTCATCCAAAAGCAAGTTAAACATCACTGGTTTTTTAATAAAAACTGTAGCTCCTATTTCCATAATTTCTTTTTGTTCAGACTCCAGTGCACTTGCGCTGACCACAAAAATTTTAACCTCATGATTTCCAGCTATTTTTAAAATTTGCTTTGTAGCTTCAACTCCATTCATTACCGGCATTACTACGTCCATTAAAATGATATCAGGCTTCCATTCATTATATAGTTCAACGGCTTCTTGCCCGTTCTCCGCCATTCGAGTATCAAATCCTAAAGGGCTTAATTTTTTATACAAAATATCTCTGTTTTCAAATCTATCATCTACGATGGCTACTTTTAACCCCATCATCTCAGGGCTAAGTGAAGCCACTTGTGATTCTTTTTTATCGCTTTTTAATATACTTTCATTTCCTTCTAAATATTTAAAACTAAAAGTAAACTCAGCTCCTTTTCCAAATTCACTTTCAATAGTGATATCGCCTTCCATCAAGTTTGAAAACTTTCTGCTTATTGCTAATCCTAAACCTGTTCCTCCTTCGGATTGACGACCATTTTGAGCCTGTTCAAATGGTCTAAATATTGCCTCTTGGTCTTCCTTTAAAATTCCCTTACCACTATCTTCTATTTTAATTTGCAGTTTATTCTTTTCAAACTTTTCAACTGTAATTTTTACAAATCCTGCCGAAGTAAATTTTAAAGAGTTGCCTATCAAGTTGATGATTACCTGTTTTATTTTAGACTCATCGGCATAGATGACTTTAGGTATATTTTTGGCAATCGTGAAAGATAGATCAATATTTTTTTGATTTGCTTTTATTTTAAATAATTCCTCGACTTCTTTTAATAGTTCAATCAAATTAAAATCAGACGGATTTAAAGTAACTCTTCCCGCATCTATTTTCGACATATCTAAGATGTCATTAATTAATTCCAATAAATGTTCACCGCTTTTATTTATTGTTTTCAGGCTATCTTGTTGTGCTTTGCTCAAATTATCATCATCTTGTAACAACTGTGAATACCCCAAAATAGCATTCATAGGCGTCCTGATTTCGTGACTCATATTTGATAAAAAAGTAGATTTTGAAAGATTGGCCGCAATAGCCTCTTCTGTTGCTTTTTTTAGCTTTCTTTCAATTTCTATACGTTCAGTAATGTCATCTGAAGTACCTATAATACCTATAGCCTTGTTGTTTTTATCAAAAAAAGGCAATTTACTTGTTAAAACCAATCGTTCTTGCCCATTTTCATTGTATAATTCCTGATATTTTAATTGTGGCTTGCCACTTATCATTATTTTCAATTCATCTGCTCTATACTTTTCTGCATCTTCTCTTTTATGAATATCAAAATCTGTTTTTCCCAATATTTCATTTTCGCTACCAATATGCATTACTTTTAGAAATTCAGCATTACATCCTAAAAATTTTGAATTAATATCCTTCCAAAAAACTTTTATAGGAATATTATCGAGAACTTTTCTTAATATTTCTTTAGATACAGCGACTTCTTGTTCGACTTTCTTTCTCTGTATGCTTAAACTGATATGAGATGATACAAATTCCAATAATTCAATATCACTTTGTTGATATGCCTTTTTATCATCATAACTTTGAACCACAATGGCTCCTATTGCTTTTTTATTTACCGTCAATGGAACCCCCAACCACACTTTTGGAAAAGTTCCCAGCAGCTCAACTTCCCCTGATTCAATTAGCTTGTTGTATTCCTTTGATTTTATTAAAAGCGGTTTGTTGTTCTTTATCAAATAGCCTGTCATTGATTTTCCTATTGGAAATTCTTCATCTGCATCTTCACCCGATATAAAAGGAATACTTATTGTTTGCTTGTCTTCATTATAAAAGGCAATATAAAAATTGGTTGTATCAATTAATAGTCCTAATTCGTTCTTTATAAATTCATTAAAATCTTTTAAGTCATGAATTTTATACCCCTCTTGAGAAATCTTTAATAACGTTTTTTGCATCAAACTTGCTTTTACCCTTTCAGAAACATTACGAATAATTCCTTCATGGTACAAAATAGCGCCATTGCTGTCGGTTATGTTTTTCCCGTGATCTTCAACCCAAATTAACGAACCGTCTTTCTTGCGAACACAGTATTCTTCTATTTTGTCATTATTGATTTGTTGAATAGTATTCTTTCCGTCTTCAGTATCAAAGTAAAGTTGTGTATCAATGTCGATTTCCAGTAATTCTTCTTTTGATTCATATCCCAACATATTCACCAAAGAGGGACTGACATCAATAAATTTTCCTTCAAGTGTACTGATGTAGATACCATCTATAGAATTTTCAAATAATTTTTGATATTTTTTTTCTTCTTTCTGCAAAGATTTTATGATTTTACTTTGCTTTTTTACAAGATTTAATAACTCGTTTTTTGTTAAATTATCATCAGAAAAAATTTGCTCCTTTTTATTTTCCATTGTGTATTTTTAGGAATTTTAAAAAATATTTCATGTGGTCTATTGTAGAATAATAACCCAATTGGTCATAAATATAGACAATCAATTTTAGATAATAAATCATTGGCTATAAATAAATTAATGGCTTTTCGCCTAAATTAGTGGAATTGTATTTTTAGACATTGCCTAAATAATACACCGTTTTCATAAAATTCCCCAGCTGGTCCAAGCAGAAATAACTACATAGGCAAGCGCGATGCCTCTGGCTCGTGACCACAAAGAAAATCAATAACAAAAGCCAGTTCAATAACGGTGTTCTTTTGATTTTTATAGTGTCACTTAAGTTTAGCAAAGAAATCTTTAAACTTCTATTTTTAAAACCCTAGTTATCGGTGGTGGATTGGGTGGAAACCGGTAATCTTCTTATAAATAAAATCAAAAAGGACGTTCTTTTCAGAACGTCCTTTTTTTATAGTGTTTATTAAAACAACCTAATAATCTCTTCTTCCTCTGTCTCCACCTGGTCCTCCCCTTCTAAAGTCGGGTCTTGGCAATTTTTTCATCCCGGCAAAATCCTGGATTTTATAGGTCAATGAAAACATGGCATATCGCTTTAAGATAGTGTTCTCTTCGTCTCGTATCGTCGTAGCCGAAATGGTTCTGGAATAACTCTGATTCTGATTCAATACATCATAGACTTTTATTTTTGCAATCAGATTTTTATCCATGAAGCCATAGGACAAACTGGTATTCCATTGATAAAAATTGTTTTTTGCCCTACTGGCATCATAAACATATCCAAAATCATTTCCGAAAACCCAATTTTCTGGCCAGTAACTGGTCGTTTGTAAATTAATTCTATGCACCACATTAGAACGATATTTGGTCACATAGTTATTATATCTTGATTCGCTGTAAGACATACTATAAGAAGGCGCAATAGTCAACAATTCTCCATAATCATAATTAAGATAGACTCTTGGAGTAATTCCCAAAGATTTAGCATCATAAAGAACACCATCCGTAAAACCTTTATCAAAAGAATAACTACCATTTAAACCAACACCATAACGCAATACATGAGCATCTCTTTTTATAGTCTGACTCCAATTTCCTCCAACGGAAGTGGAATAAGTCCCCGAAATATTTTGGTAAGTTGTCGTTCTTTTTCTACTGTCGTCAAAAACTGAAACAGAAACCACCTCATTATTGTTGTAATCTGCTCTTAGGTACAAACTATAACCCGAACGCGTACGGAAATCAAAATTCCTAAAATTTAAATTAGCACTGTGTTTTTCGTTTGGATTCAAATCGGGATTTCCTATGACAGTATTCAGTGGATTGGCTAAATTTTCTACCGGCAATAATTGTCCTGAAGAAGGCAAACTATTGGAATATTCGTATCTAAAAGTGGCAAATTTAGAACGATCCAACCTGTATCTGACTTGCACTCTTCCATAAGGCAATACATATTTTTTATTTAAATCGATGTTTGCATTTCGATAAAAAGAATGATTATCAAATTGAACAATAGAAGTGCTCGAATTGATGTTAAACGTGAATTTATTCTTTTCAAATGTTAGTCCTGCTTTAGGGGTGATGGATTTTTTCCTGGAAGTCGTAAAATTAGTTAAAGACTCATTTAGGTCAGTAAACATTCCTAAATTATCATCATAATTGAACGTTTTCAAATCTCTGATTTCATTTGACCAATCAAAGTCAGTTCCAAAACGAACACGTAAAGAATCGGTAATCGGTTCCGTATATTCAATATCGGCAGAATACGAATCATAGGTATTTTCGTTTTTACTCTTTTGATGTCTCTGATCTTCAGAATCATAAACCCCTGCTTTATAAAGTAATGTTGACGATTCCGTAATTGCGTTCGAGTCACTATTATTATTATTGTTATTGAAAACAAAACTTAAATTACGGGATCGCTTAGCAAAAGCTTTATTAAAATTGATGGTATTGCCAAAATTGAGGGAAGAATTCTCCCTGTTTGATTTAGCGTCACTTTCGTTTAAAAGCAATTCGTTTTCATCTATGGAAGTACTGGATGAATTGGAATTACTGTTAGAACGGGATTGATTTACCCTAGGTGTTACAACGAGTCGAGTTGTTGGGTCAATTTTATATTCAAACTCCAAATTCACTTTATTACCAGTGTTTTCATCTCTTGATTTAGATTCGGAATCTGTTGTAAAGCTTCCAGTTGGCTGAAAATTAACCACTTTAGAACTATTGTCATTATTTGTATTCGTATTTGAAAAAGAATAACCTGCATTTGCATCAAATCCTTTAAACCATTCGTCATCATAATTAAATCCAAACAAATTTGATTGGGTAATCCCTCTTGAATTTCCAGAAGAACGGTTTCCTCCACTATTATTTCTTCCTCCCCCCATACTATCAAAAACCTCATCCATAGAAAAACCGGAAGAATTAATATTATTGGAAGCTCCTAAAAGACTAATTTTTTGATTGTTATTAAAAAAGTTCATCACAAAACTGGCTTCATAACGATCGGCAGTACCATATCCACCTAAAAATTTACCGAAGAAACCCTTATTTTTATCCTCGTCAATAGTAAAATTGATACTGGCATCATCGGAACTAGCTTCCTGTTTTGCCAGTTCTTCTTTCTTGGTCTTAAAATCGGAAACTTGTACTTTATTGATAATCTCCGCCGGAAGATTTTTTAAAATCATCGCCCCGTCCCTATCAAAAAATGTTTTTCCGTTTACCAAAAACTGGGTAACATCTTTCCCGTTAACCGTCACTTTTCCGTCATTATCCACTTCAACTCCCGGCAATTGCTTCAATAATGCCTCCACATTTGCATCTGGGCGCACTTTGAAGGAAGACGCATTAAATTCTAAAGTGTCTTTTTTCATTCGGATGGGTGGTGCCTCACTTTTTAAAGTTACTCCTTCTAGGGCGTTTACATTTTGCAATAAATATAATTTTCCAAAATCCCTATTTTCTGAAATACCTTTTTGTTCTTCAATATACGATTGGTATCCCATATAGCTTACTTTCAAAAAAACAGGCTTATCATATTTTTTGGTGGTAATTTTAAAAAGCCCATTTTTATCGGTTGTTGCATAATCAATTACCGTAGAATCTTTAACATTAGAAAAATAAATGGTCGCTGATTCCAAAGGTATTTGAGTGCTAATATCAAATACAGTACCTTCCATCACAACATCATTTTGGGCATTTACGGCAAAAACGCAGCATAATAAAAGTAGAAAAGAATAGATTTTAGACATGTGTTTAACTTTATTTAATTTTCAAGTTTAGATGTACCAATTAATAAAAGGTTTAATTCACATTTATCTTTTTATTTCTAAATAGGTACATTTCACAAAAACCGAGCTGTTAAATTCTAAAAACAAGTCATTGAATACACTTTTTATTTTATTTAAAATACACAAAAACAACTATTTACAAACGGTCTTCCCATTTAAACTAGCACTCTATTTTTAAGAATTAATTAGTGCTAGATTAACTAATTTTTATAACTATCTGATGTAACTTTAATAGAAAAGATAGTGTCATGAAAAATTTTGCAATTAAACTAGTATGGTTTACCTCCGTATATGTATTTGTTTTTGCAGGCTTGTGTCAAACTAGTATTTCTTTATCTATACTAATGACGTTACACACATTGGGTTTTCCTTTAATCCTGTTTATGGTATACACCGTATTACATGATGATTACACCACCACAAAAACTTTTAAAGATTGGTATGAGGACCATCCAATGAAAACTTTAGAGGAAGAGTAATCGACGTTATACTTTCTCATAAAGACTAAAAATATATCAAAAAAAGTTTGTCGCGCTTTTTGCAAAACACGACAAACTTTTTATTGCAATTTATGGAATAAAGACTATTTTTCTCTAATATAAATATTTAAAGTTAATAATTAGGTAGTTATACTTTTTAGGTACAAATGAGGTACAAATATTTGCAAAAGTTTTGTTTCTCTAATGTATACAGCTTGCCTATGGTTGACTATTTGAACAAAAAAAAAGAGCAACTAATGAGGTTAATCTTTTTATAACGCTTCACGAAATTCTTTAATAAAGTCAGTTATTCCATAATAAATAAAATCAAGTATAACATAAGCTATAGCTCCATAAAATATAAAATTTACGATAGTTGCAATTGTTACCCGATTGTGAATAAATATAAAAAAGAATAGAATTAACTCATATCATTATAGAAAAATGAAAACTCTGTTATCCTTTTTTTAAATTATGACCACATTTTTGGTGTCTGCCCAAGATAGTGTTGCAACGTCTAGCCTACAGGCTTCAATGAGTAATAATCAACAACAGATTGGTTCATTGACAAATGCGTTTTCTGAAGACCAATACAGTTGGCGTCCTGCGGAAGGTATTCGTTCTGTTAGCGAAGCCATTTTGCACACAGCCCAAGCAAATTATTTTTTAGCTTCTAAGTTAGGGTTTATGCCTCCAGAAGATGTGGATTTAATGTCTATGGAAAAAATTACAGGAAAAGATAAGGTTATAGAAACCCTTAACAAATCGTTTGTGTTTGTATTGGATAAATTGGGTCAAATTAATCCTGATGATTACGGAAAAGAAGTTGATTTAGGTTTTACTAAACTAAATACTTTAGCCACCATGATGGTAGTTTTAAACCATACAGGAGAACATAAAGGGCAGTTAATTGCTTATGCAAGGTCTATTGGCGTTACACCGCCTTGGAGCAATTAATCCATAATTTATATCGATTTAAAAAGTCTTTAAATAAAATTTACGTTAAAGACTTTTTTATTATATGCCCAAACAATTCATTTCGACCATTCTTTTTAATAACTTTAAAACCTTAGAAATTCAAAAATAAATTACTAACCAAACTAAAACAAACATGATTTCCAATATTAGTAAAGCAGTATTTGTTGTAATTATGTTAATATCCCCTTTAAATATGATTACAGCACAAAAAATAGGCATTTTCGATAACAGTCAAGATGTAGGATCTGTAAAACACGAAGGATCATCCATTTATAATCCTGAAAATCAATCTTACACGATGACAGGTTCAGGTACAAATATGTGGGGCGAACATGATGAATTTCAATATCTATGGAAATCTATTCAAGGTGATTTTATACTTAGAGTTCATTTAGAATTTGTTGGTGATGGTGTCGATCCTCAACGAAAAATAGGTTGGATGATTCGTGATAATTTTCATGAGGATTCACGACATGTTAATGCCAGTATTCATGGTGATGGACTAACGTCTTTACAATTTAGAAGAACCAAAGGCGGTGAGACAGAACAAGTTGTTCAATCACTAGATAAAGCTCCTGATGTGGTACAGTTGGAAAGAATTGGAAACACATATATTATGTCGACAGCTAAATATGGTCAGCCTCTTGAAAGTACAGAAATTGAAATGAATTTAAGGAATGAGGTATTTGTAGGCTTGGGTATATGTTCGCATAATCCTGATGTTGTTGAAAAAGCCATATTTAAAAATGTGAGAATTATTAAACCTGTTGATCCTGATTACCAACCTTACAGAGATTATATAGGAAGTCATTTAGAAGTCATGGATGTTGAAACAGGCGATCGTAAAATATTAGCAAGTTTTGACCATAGTATTCAAGCGCCTAACTGGACACAAGATGGCAAAACACTTATTTATAACTCAAATGGTGTTCTATATAAGTATGAGTTAGCTACAGGTAAGATATCGATGCTAAATACTGGATTTGCTAATGACAACAATAACGACCATGTTTTAAGCATTGATGGAACTAAAATAGGCATTAGTCATCACAATGCTGATGATGAACGAAAATCCTCCATTTATTACCTACCCATTGAAGGAAGTGATACACCTATAAAAGTAACTAAAGATGGTGTCGGGCATTCATATTTCCATAGTTGGTCTAAAGACGATAAAAAAATGATATTTACAGCTAACAGAAAAGGCAAATATGACATTTATGAAGTTGAAGTAGCTACAGGTAAAGAAACCCAGTTAACTGATCTAGAAACTTTAGATGATGGTTCTGAATATTCACCTGACAATAAGTTTATTTTTTTCAATTCAAACAGAACGGGTACCATGCAATTATGGAAAATGGATGCAAATGGTAAAAATCAAGTACAATTAACTTTTGATAAGTATAATGATTGGTTTCCGCATTTTTCACCAGATGAGAAAAGTATTGTCTTTATTTCTTTTCCGGAAGATATTGACTCATCAACCCATCCATTTTACAAACATTGTTTAATTCGCTCAATGCCTGTTGGTGGTGGTGAGCCTAAAGCAATTGCATATATCTATGGAGGTCAAGGTACTATTAATGTGCCTAGCTGGTCTCCAGATAGTAAATACATTGCATTTGTATCCAACACCTGTATGTTTTAATGCAATCTATACCTGTATTGTTCGGCAATTCACAGCCTATAATATATTTAGAAAAAAATAAATTTTCACTACCTAAATAATCCATATTTTTTATGTTTTAAAAATCAAGGTACAAAGTATGTCTTTTACCTGAAATTGGTTTTTTTGCGAAGTGTTACTTTTACTGCCATTGCAAATATTTTTTGAGATACAAATGAGGTACAAATACAAAACAAACAAAACATAAAACACATATTTAACCCTTGAAAAGCAATAACTTACAAGGGTTCAATATGTGTTTGAAATTCGTTTGTTTTGGTATATTATTTTTCTCTAATATAAATATCAATTGGAACACCTGAGAAATCCCATTGTTCACGTATCTTATTTTCAAGGTAACGTTTATAAGGCTCTTTAACATATTGTGGCAAATTGGCAAAAAACACAAACTGAGGAGTTTGAGTGGGCAACTGCATGCAATATTTAATCTTTACATATTTTCCTTTTGTCGCTGGTGGTGGATAAGCTTCAATCACTTTCAACATGTACTCGTTGAACTTTGAAGTCGCAATACGTTGTTGTCTATTTTCATATACTTTTACGGTTGCTTCCAATGCTTTCAACAAACGTTGTTTTGTTAATGCTGAAACAAAAAGAATAGGCACATCCGTAAATGGCATTAATTCTTTTTTAATTTTTTCTTCGTAATCACGGGTTGACATGGTTTCCTTTTCGACCAAATCCCACTTATTCACAAGGATTACAACTCCTTTTCTGTTCTTTTCTGCTAACCAAAAAATACTTTGATCTTGTCCTTCAAAACCACGAGTGGCATCTATAATCAAGATACAAATATCGGCATGCTCAATGGCACGTACGGAACGCATTACAGAATAAAACTCTAAATCTTCCTTAACTTTGGCCTTACGACGGATTCCTGCCGTATCCACTAAGTTAAATTCAAAACCAAAACGGTCGAATTTAGTATCAATAGCATCACGGGTTGTCCCTGCGATATCCGTAACCATAAAACGTTCTTTACCAATTAATGCATTGATAAAACTCGATTTACCGGCATTTGGACGCCCAACCACCGCAAAACGAGGTAAAACTACCGCCTCTTGAACCGGCTCTGGTTTTACAGGAAAAGCATCGATCAATGCATCCAATAAATCTCCAGTTCCACTTCCTGAAATACTGGCAAACGTATAATATTCGCCTAAACCCAAGTTGTAAAACTCAAGCGCGTCTTTCTCACGCATTGCATTATCTACCTTATTTACCGCCAATAAAACCGGCTTAGTCACTTTACGCAATAAGCGCGCAACGACATCATCCATAGGGGTAATACCTTCCTCAACATCTACTACAAAAATGATAACATCTGCCTCATCAATAGCAAGTTCTACTTGTTTACGAATTTCGCCTTCAAAAACGTCATCCGACCCACGCACGTATCCGCCCGTATCAATTACTGAAAATTCCTTTCCGTTCCATTCGCTTTTTCCGTAGTTTCTATCACGGGTTACTCCCGAAACTGAATCTACAATAGCTTCTCTTCTTTGGATCAATCGATTAAAAAGTGTCGATTTCCCTACGTTTGGCCTTCCTACAATGGCAACAATGTTATTCATGTGTTTTTTTTATTGTTTTGTCACATGTAATTCGCAATACAATCTACTGATTTACATCTTATTATTGTAATGCGCATTTCATAATCCTAATTTCAAATATTTTGCAAAGGTACTCTATTATTTTGTAATGCCACTATCTGTTTTTGCGTGAAGGATAGTAGTGAAAATCCTTTGTTGCCTTCCTTTTGGCAACAAAGATTGTAACGAATAGCCTGACCCTTGGGGCACGCCATCATTCTATTATTGATTGTATCCGAATCGTTTTAACATATTGGCGTTACTTCTCCAGTTTTTGTTCACTTTCACGTATAACTCAATATGAATTTGTTTTCCAAAGAATTTTTCTAAATCTAGACGAGCTTCCATTCCGACTTTTTTCAGTGCCGCTCCTTTATGCCCGATGATAATTCCTTTTTGAGTATCTCTTTCGACCATAATTAAAGAACGAATTCTAATTATATCATCTGTTTCCACAAATTCTTCGGTAACAATTTCAACTGCGTACGGAATTTCTTTACTGTAGTTCAATAAGATTTTCTCCCGAATGGTTTCATTTACAAAGAAACGTTCCGGTTTATCGGTCAATTGATCTTTGGGATAATAGGCTGGAGATTCCGGCAACAATGAAATTATTCTTTGGAAAACTTCGGGAACATTGAAGTTCTGCAAAGCTGATATTGGATAGATTTCTGCATTTGGAACTTTTTCAGTCCAGAAAGCCACTTGCTTTTCTAATTGCTCTTGATTGGAATTGTCAATTTTGTTCAACAACAGCAAAACCGGAATTTTGGAATGGATAATCTTATTAAAAAAGGCTTCATCTTTTAATTCTTGCTCGCCAATTTCGACCATGTAAATCAAAATATCAGCATCTTCAAAAGCAGACTTCACAAAGTGCATCATAGAAGTTTGTAACTCATATGCAGGCTTTATAATTCCTGGTGTATCCGAAAGTACCACTTGAAAATCATCGCCATTAACAATCCCTAAAATTCTATGGCGTGTTGTTTGCGCTTTTGAAGTGATGATAGACAGCTGTTCTCCCACAAAAGCATTCATTAGAGTTGATTTCCCAACGTTTGGATTTCCTATAATATTGACAAAACCTGCCTTGTGCATTCCTTTTAAAATTTGCTGTAAAGTTACAACCTTATTTTTGACTAAGCAGATAAAGAAAAAATTATTGAGTCGCTTTTATAAAAGCTTCTACATCTTCAACCATATTTGTACTGCCACAAATAAATGGAACACGTTGGTGAAGTTCGGTGGGTTGAATGTCT
>JALRGT010000031.1:38678-39512 GCA_023259675.1 Flavobacterium sp. | reverse complement strand
AATGACTGATCAGAAACAGTAGTTTTTTGTTTTGAATTATTTAAAGCAAAACTCATTCCTACCTTTAAAAAGTTTTTCAGTTGAGAATCCAAAGCTGTAGTAAGATTCAATCTACTAAAATTAGAACCAATTGCAATACCTTCCTGATCTAAATAACCAATCCCCATTGAATAGGTACTTTTATCAGATCCTCCGGAAGCAGTCAAATTGTGACTTTGCATCATTGCTGTGGTAAACAATTCATTTTGCCAGTCTGTACCTTCACCTAACAAATCCGGACGGATGTAATTATTATCACGTTGTACAATCCCTAAATCGGCTCGAACATTATGTAGAGTTGCGTATTCTTTTAAATTTAAAACAGCTAAATGTTTCGGTATTTGTTGCCATCCCAAATAACTATCATAGGACAAACTTAAATCTCCTTTTTTTCCTCTTTTTGTAGTTACCATAATTACCCCATTGGCAGCTCTGGAACCATAAATAGCTGTTGCTGAAGCATCCTTTAAAATATCCATAGACACAATATCTGAAGGATTGATTCCGGCAAGCGGATTATCATTAGATCCTGAATCATTTGAAATAATAACACCATCAATCACAAAAATAGGTTCATTACTTGCTGACAACGAACTAATTCCACGAATTCGAATAGAAGAAGCAGCTCCGGGAGCACCACTATTTTGCGAAACCTGAACCCCAGCAGCACGTCCTTGTAAAACCTGCTCGATAGAAGTAGTAACTGATTGCGAAATCGCTTTGTCTGAAACAGTGGCAATAGAACCAGTCAAATCACTACGCTTCATCTTACCATAACCTACAACCACAACTTCA
>JALRGT010000031.1:0-38669 GCA_023259675.1 Flavobacterium sp. | reverse complement strand
GCTTTGTCTGAAACAGTGGCAATAGAACCAGTCAAATCACTACGCTTCATCTTACCATAACCTACAACCACAACTTCATTTAATGATTGTAAATCTTCTACTAAAACAACGTTAATTGTGTTTTTGTTCCCTATAGCAATATTTTGGGTTTTATACCCAATAAAACTAAAAGAAAGTGTAGAACCTGCTGCTACTTTTGGTAATTGATATTTCCCATCAAAATCAGTTGCAACCGCATTATTTGTTCCCTGAACAAGCACGCTTACTCCCGGCAAAGGTCCGTTTTTATCCGAAACAACTCCCGAAACAGTTGTTTGCGCATTCATGTGTGCGTAAAACAGAAACATCAGAATTGAAAATCCTAATTTTTTCATGCCTCCGCTTTTAAAAAATAAAAAGTTTGTCATAAATGGTTTGATTTAGAAAATAGTTTAGTTAACGATTATATAGACCTTAATTTAAAGCACTTATAATATCAAAGAATTTTATAATCATTTCAAAGGTAAAAAATAATTTCAAAACACACAACCGATTGCGTGTTTATTTTTCAAAAAAAAAATCAATTAAAATTCATATTCTATATTTATAACTTAAATTAAATACCAATACCATAAATAAAAACGCAAAGTACCTTATGATTCTTCAATGAAATCGGGAGGTTTTTTATACTTATAATGGACTATAAAATTTTTAAAAATATTGATAACTCCTAATATTTTAAAAATTGTAACAAAAAAAATGGAGTTTAATAACTCCATTTTTTTCAAAACTCTACAAATAATAAACAACTAAGGTCTAGCATCATTGTTTTGAGTTGCATATAATCCTAATAAACAGCCCGTAAAACCTCCAGAAACATTGGTTGATAAAATATCTCCAGAAACTGTCCCTCCTACATTAATAAAATCAGTTCCATTAAGCGAGTAACTAAATTCATAATCATCTCCATTGGCTTCCATTTGAAATTGAACTGGATTTTTAAGATCTATTTTAGCACTTGCAACAATTTTAGATGTCACCGTAGTTTCATTTTCGATCTTTTGATTTCTTTGTAAAACAATATAATATTCGGTGTCTTTTTTTGTAATTCCAAAAACATAATTAGAATTTTCATTTTGCAAGGCTACAATACCTGCTAAATCTTTTTCAGAATTCGGTTTGTAATCTATAGTGGTAGTCAATGAAAAAATATTATGTTGCTGACGATAAAACAAAGTAGAAGTGGGGTTTAAATCTTTTATGTTCGTGTTAAACGGATTAATTTGCAATCCTTTTTTAGTAATTGCAATAAATTTTTCGCGAGGTCCTCTTAGACCAATCCAACGATTATCTAACTTATTTGAAGTAAAATTATCATTGAAAGTAAAATTACCATTCGGAAAGAATCCTTCTTTTCCTGTTTTGTTTTCAGTAGCTCCTTGTGGCATTTTCATTTTTGGCTCCAATGGAACCAATCCATTTTCGAAAACCGGAAATTCACCCGACCAATCTACAGGTAGCATAAAAGTTTCACGCCCTGTATTAACTCTGTTTTTTTCGTTTGGTCTAACCGCTAAGAAAACACCGTAATATTTGTCTCCGGGTCCTTTAACTAAATCAGCATGACCAGCCCAATCTACTTTATTTTTTCTGTCTCTTCCAAAATATTTTTGTGTTAAAATTGGATTGTTTGGCGCAGGAATAAATGGTCCTTTTGGACTATCACTTTTAAAAATAACTTCAGTATGATTACCTCCTGTACCTCCTTCAGCACACATTAAAAAATATTTTCCGTCTTTTTTATAAAGATGTGGCGCTTCAATCCAAATTGGGTTTTTAGCTGGATCAACTCCTCCATCAACAATAATCTTGTCAGTTCCTGGAATAACTTTATCATTTTGAACATCATATTCCCACATTTTAATCACACGGTGACCATTATAACGCTCTTTTCCATTATCCGGAGCATCATTATGTACAACATACCCTTTACCATCATCATCAAAGAAAATAGATGGATCAATACCTCCAAAACCAAGTTTTATTGGATTTCCCCAACCTTTCATTGGGTCTTTTGTTTTTACAATTATATTACCAAGATTACCCGAAAATGCTGTTACAATCATATAGAATGTATCATTATGAGGGTTATAAGTGATTCCAGGAGCATAAACTCCTCCACTAATACCCGTATCGTGAGGATTGAATTGAGTAACATCATTCAATACTCCACCTAAATCAGTCCAGTTCACTAAATCCTTAGAGTGAAAAACGGGTACTCCCGGAAACATAGCAAATGACGAACATACCATATAATAATCATCTCCTTTTCTAGTTATTGCTGGATCAGGATAACATCCTTGTAAAATAGGTGTATAGAATTCATCTGATTTTAATGGATTATCTTTATAAACCTGATCATCCCCTTGATAAGTGAAATTAGAAAATAATGGTGCATTATTCTTTGACTTGTTTTGGCTATTTGCTCCCGTAAAAGAGAACAAAACTATACTTAATAATAGTAGTACTTGTGTTTTTTTCATTAGGTTAAATTTTAATTGTTTATTTTTCATTGGTTGATATCAATTATTTTTTGAGCTTTTAAAGCTAAGCATTTTTAAGCAACCGATTGTTTTTTTATTTAAAAATCTGTATCGGCTATTTAGGATGAGACATAATATGAAAAACAAGTTAAGGATAAGCCTGTAGCATACTTACTATTAACCAAAGAAAAGGCGCTTGTCCATGAAAATCCCCACTAATTTTGGGTCTATTAAGGTAATAGTTTAAATCTGTAGATTGACCTGTTCCCACACAAATATCTGACAATTCTCCTTTTTCATTTATTTTTAGTTTTAAGGTGTTCCAAGCTTTTAATACTGATTCTTTATATTTTTTATCTTTCAAAATGCCTTTGTTTATTCCTGTTGAAATAGCATAAGCAAACATTGCGGTACAAGATGATTCATCCCAAGAACTTGGAACATCTATGACTTGTGTCCACATCCCATTTGAATTTTGATAATCTACCAAGGTTTTCATCATCTTTATATATCCTTTTAGAATTGATGGATAGTATTTATGGTTAGTACTCAGCTCTGAAAGCGTCATTGCCATACCAGCTGCCATCCAGCCGTTTCCACGTCCCCAATATATTGGAGCTTTTGGACCATGAAAAAAAAGTCCGTCTTTTTGCTGTAAACTATCAATGTATTTTGATGTAAAAAGTGCCGCATTATCCAAATACATTTGGTTTTTGGTTGCTTGATAAGCGCCAATTTGCAAAGAAGAAACCATAAAAACATCGTCAATCCAATATCTGGTTTGATTGGTCATCCCATTTTGCAAAGGTTCTTCCCATTGACTATTGGCCATAAAAAGTCCGTGATCTAAGTAAGCTTTGTCTTTGGTGTATTGATAAAATTGAAAAGGTAAAATGCCATATACGTTTCCATCAACATGATTAGTTCTCCAAGCTATTGAATCATTTTGTAAGGATTTATAACGCTCAATTAATTGATTCATTAGAGCTTTGTTATTTGTTTGTTGAGCAAATTTTGACACTCCATAAGCTGCACAAACTTCTGCATAATGAATCGAATTCAAAAAGCTCGTTTCATATTTCATATATTTAGGACTACCTAAAAGATGATTGGATAATTTTAATGCAGCTTGGTTCAGTTCTTTTATTAATTTATTTTTTTGGGATTTCGTTCGAAGTTCTTCATTAGTCACTCCTTTGATAAAAATCGGAAAAGGATTATTTACAATAGTATCTTGAGGTTCGAATTTGGCATTACCTTCCATATTAGACTGACCCAAACAGAGGTAAATATAAAATTTAGGATTTTGTGCAAATGTGTTCGTTCCAAAAAACAATACTGCAACAGTAAACAATAGACTTAATTTATTTTTCATTTTTTTAGAGTTTAAATTTGTTTTTCAATATTTTATAAAATTATTTTATTTACTTATCAGAGTTATAATATTTCCTTTTTTAGTGGGTATATCAACAATAGTCGTTGGTTTAAGCTCAAGCGGCTTTATAGTAGATTTATCAGATATAATGGCTGCTGCCGTTTCATCAACAAAATAAAAAGGATTCGGATTTTCTCCATTTGCCATTGCTAATTCAGCACCTGATTTTTGTTTGAGATTATTTGGTAAACGCAACCTTAGATTCCCTCCTAAAGTTGATTTTACAACTAATTTAGTAAGTTTAAAATTCTTCCATTTCATCTCTACAATTTCAAATCCACCTCGAGCACGTATTCCTTGAATATTTCCTTCTGACCAAACATCAGGCAAAGCGGGAAGCAAATGAATAGCTCCATCTGAACTTTGAACTAACATTTCAGTTATTCCCGAAGTACATCCAAAATTTCCATCAATCTGAAATGGCGGATGTGCATCAAAAAGATTATTATAAGTTCCCCCGCCTCCTTTGTTTACTCCTAAAGGTGTTAGTTGATTTTTAATAAGTGAATAAGCATGATTTCCATCTTGCAATTTTGCCCACCAGTTAATTTTCCAGCCCATACTCCAACCCGTGGATACATCGCCACGGTGAAGCAAAGTATTTTTGGAAGCAGCAAATAATTCAGGCGTCTTGTATGCCGAAATTTGATTAGATGGAAACAATCCGTAAAGATGTGATACGTGACGGTGATTGTCTTTTGGATTGTCAATATCGTCTAGCCATTCTTGAAGTTGGTTGTGTTTTCCAATATGCATTGGCGCTAATTGACTACGCATTTGTTGTAAAGTATCAATTAAAGTAGCGTCTTCATTTAAGATTTTTGCAGCACGAATCGTTGTATTAAAAACATCAGTTACAATTTGAGTATCCATAGTTGTTCCTGCATCAAGGGAAGAACCATTGTGAGCTTGTGGTGCATTCTCTGGAGAATTTCCCGGATTAACAACTAACCAATTGTATTTAGGATGTTTTACTAGAAAATCAATATAAAACAAAGCAACACCTTTAAGTACTGGATATACAGATGCCAAAAATTCTTTATCGCCTGTATAAAGATAATGTTCCCATAAATGCTGACTAGCCCATCCGCCTCCAGCGGTCCATAAGCCCCAAAAAGCACCATCTACAGCACCAGTTGCACGCCAGATATCCGTATTGTGATGTGCCATCCAACCTCTTGCACCATACATTATTTTGGCTGTTTCTTTTCCAGTTTCAGATAAATCTTTAACCATTTGTAAAAAAGGTTCGTGCAACTCAGAAAGATTTGTTTTCTCAGCTGGCCAATAATTCATTTCTGCATTTATATTAATCGTGTATTTACTATCCCATGCTGGAGTAAGACTGTTATTCCAAATTCCTTGCAAGTTAGCGGGTTGTCCTCCAGGCTGAGAAGACGAAATCAATAAATAGCGACCGTACTGATAATACAATGCTACAAATTGTGGATCATTGGTATTTCTAAAATTTTTCAAACGTTCATCTGTTGGCAAATTAACTTCTGGAGTCGTTCCTAAATCCAATTTTACCCGATTAAAATATTTTTGATACGCAGTAATATGTGCTTTTTTAAGTGATTCATACGATTTACCAAAAGCTTTATTCAAATAATCCAAAGCTCTTTGATTTTCATTTCCACTAACGTCATGATAATTATTAAAATTAGTGGCTATCGAAATAAAAACTGTGACTGCATTGGCTCCCTTTACTGTCAGTGTAGTATCTATTTGTTCTAATTTTCCTTTTTCTAATTTAATTCGGGTGATTCCTTTAAATTGAACCACACTAGGTACCCCTTCATGGTCACTGGTAGTACCTGAAATTTCTAAATCTTTTGAATTGCTTACTGCAAAATGCTTGATTTTATGAGGTGAAGTATAATCGGCAGTAAATGAAACTTTTCCTTTTTTATTCGCTGTAAGTCGAATTACAATAACCCGATCTGAAAAGGACACAAAAGCTTCTCGTGTATAAGTTACGCCATCAACTACATAACTGGTTTTGGAAATGGCCTTTTCAATATCCAGTTCACGTCTATAATTAGTGTAATGTTCATGACCTTCAAAACTTAAATTTAAATTACCAACGGGCTGATACATCTGCCCATGTGATTTTTTAGTAATAAAAGCCTGGTTTCCTAATTTTTCAGCTTCTTTATGGTTACCCTCAAAAATCATTTTTCTAATTTCTGGCAAAGCCGCTAAAGCATTTGGATTATCGTTCCTATTCGGCCCACCGCTCCAAACGGTATTTTCATTGAGTTGAATCATTTCATGTGCAACATTTCCATAAACCATAGCTCCTAAAAAACCATTCCCAATAGGTAAAGCATTTTCCCATGTATTTCCAGAAGGCTGGTTGTACCAAAGCTTAAGATTATGATTCTCCTGTGAATAAACAAGAGCAATCCCTATAAAGAAGTTTATAAATACTAGTTTTTTCATGTTATATCAAAATTCTATTTCCTAAATTAATTTTATAAATATTTTTAAGCAAAATAAACCTTAATTATATGTGTTTAATGCACACTTAAAAAAAAGGGTAAAAAAACACATCTAGAAGATGATTTTTTTTAAAATTATTGTTTAAAATAACTTTCGTTAGGCCCCAAATAACTTGGCTTTAAACCACCTGTGTCCATTATTATTTTTTCCAAAACTATTCCTGGATCAATCATCCAAACTTTTAGCGTATGATAGCCTGATTCTGGGACTTTTAAACTCACATAAGTACGTCTAGCCTGATCGACTACAGATTTACTCCAATCTAAATTAGAATAATCTATTTTATACACTTTAGGCACATTAGTAACATATTGTGGTTCTTCGTTATCAAAAGAAACCGCTAACTTGAGATCTCGTCCAGGCATAAAATTAAGCAAAGGCGATGTAATTAACGTAATATCGATAGTATCTTTCGAAAACAAATAAACCGGATATTCTAAACATGGTGCATTTTCATTGGGAACCGCTGCCGGAACATGTGCCGGAGCTGTAGCTCTCATCCCCGATAAAGTTAAACCATAATCCTCAATTTTAATCCATTTGCTGTCCCCTTCTGTTTTATTTTTAGAAAAATGTTCCGCTTCGATTGAAACTACTCCATCACTCTCTACAAAACCTTTAATTTTAGACCTTTCAACTTCAGTGGGTTGAAATGCACTTACTGCAATGACCACTTCTTCTTTTGCACCTTTAATTGTAATTATTCCTTCCGCATTTCCATTGGGTGCTTTCGTTGGATCAAATTGCACCCAAATTCGTTGGTCTTCTTGATTGATAGTACCCTTTGTTTTACTGAATGTAAGCGAAGGCACATCGGTAGTTATCTCATAATCAAAAGAACCATTTCCTCGATTAAAAATTTCGATGTATTGTTTGTTATTATTAAAAATATCAAATTGAGGTAGCCTCGCTTTTTCTGCAGCAACTGGCCAACTGGCCTCAGTTTGTGGCAAACTCACCCCCATTGCAGAAGCTGCAAGTGGTTCGATTGCTTTGAGGTTTATGGCATCCAAGCTATTCTTTCTCGGCGGCATCCAACTGGTATAACCTAAATGGGTTTGATCCATAAAATGTTTCCATCTACCGTCTGCATACACATTGTTATAGTGAGACATTAACGTGGTGTCTTGACGAAATAATTCTCTCGTCTGAGCTGCCATTGCATTTGTGGATATTCTCCCCTGAGTAGCATACAAATTGTTTTTTGCTGCTGCAAAATACAGTTCATTGACTAAAGCACTGGCTTTGGTTGGAAACAAGACAATTTGGTAAAAAGCATCTTGTTTTTCTTTTGGTAATTTAGCATATATCGCTTCTGCCTGAGCTGTTATTTTATTATACTCGGCAACTACCTTTTCTGCTTCAAGATAATTAGTCAAACTATAAGTTTTAGGACTAAGGGATTCTGGTTTTCTACGACCATTAAACTTGGTGTATTTAGATAAAATAGTCGTAATATCATCAGCATAGGTTTCTCCGAATTCTCTCGTAACCCATAGGCGTGTGTATTCATTACTATTAGAATTGGTCCATCTATCTGTATTCCAAGCTAAGCTCATAAAATACTCCATGGGTAATTCATATCCTTTAAAATGACCTACATTAACAATCCAAATTTTATCAGCTCCATATTCTTTAGCCAATGACATCTGATCCCAAATTTTTGAAATCGGGTTGGTATTTATCCATTCATAACTTCGAGGTCCTCCATGATAATCAAAATGATAATATACTCCTGAACCGCCTGCTCTTAGCTGTTCTTCAGGAGTTGGTAATCTACGGACATTACCCCAATTGTCATCCGCCCATAAAAGCGTAATATTATCTGGAACCCGCAATCCTTCATCATAATAATCCATAATTTCTTTATACAAACACCATGATTGTGGTACTTGAGAAATATCAGGATTCATTTCTGTAGCGATAATTTTTTGTTGCTTGTTTACAATTTCTTCCACCATGGCAATATTCGATTTTATATCGCCTTTCATTTCTGAATCATTGGCTCCCCGAAGCCCCATGGTAACTATACTTTCAAAATTTTTATTTCTACGAACACCTTCTCTCCAGAATTTTTCCAATGTATCTGAATGTTTCATATAATCCCAATGCCCAATAGAACGGTAATAACGTCTGTCCCATTCTTGTTGGGAACGAAGCATCGGTTCTTGGTGTGAGGTTCCCATTACTATTCCGTATTCATCTGCAAGGCGGGCATTTTCAGGATCGTCTTCATTAAAGGCGTTCCCCCACATGGCTGGCCAAAGATAATTGGCTTTTATTCGAAGCATTAGTTCAAATATTTTTTCATAAAACTCATGACCATAATTTACAACCCCGTTACCTATCGGCGGATTTTGATTTGGTGTAATGGTTCCGAATTTTTCTTTTATCCAACCACTTAAAGCAGGAGCTTCATCATTAATGAAAATCCCTCTATATTTTACACTTGGAGATTGGATTATCTTTATGGGTTTCACAAATAGTGCCTCTTTATGAGGCACAGGAACATCTGCCCAGTAATACCAAGGTGAAACTCCTATTTGTTCTGATAAATTATAAATTCCATAAATGGTTCCTCTCTTATCATTTCCAACAATAACTAAGGCATTATCAACTCCCGGAAATGGTTTTTTAATGGTTTGGATACTATAGGCTTCCCATTTGCCTTGAATTTGACTTACATCTAATTTTCTGCTTTTTACCAATGCATCAATCAGTGTATTTTTACCATAAGTTCCCACAATTACTACATTTTTGGCCGTAGGTGATTTATCGTAAAAAATACTCGGTGAATAATTGGTAACTTTAAGAATATCGGATTGTAAATCTTTTAAGGCTCTAACTACACCTGGAAATTCTTTTGAACTTGTATAAAGAGAACTACTTATACCTGCAGTCGATAATTTAAAGAAATCTTTGCCCTCAGTTGTTGAGATATAAGAAGGTTCTCCTATAGCCCATATTGTAGTCGGCAAAAAAATCACTAAAAACAGATAAAACTTATTCTTCTTTCTTTTTAAGATCATTGGTATGTAACATTATTGTTCGATGGCTTATTTAAAAAACTATACTAATTAAAAAGCCGAGAGTAACCAGCTCTCGACTTTTAAGTAAAAAACAAACCACTAACTAAAACAAATATGATTTCTAACACAAATATATAAAAATCACAACAGAGTGCAATCGGTTGTGTGTTAATTTTTATTTTATTTTAAAAAAAATATCTAACTATTTTTTAATTATCCATTATTGTATGAAGTTATCATAAGACATTCTAAATTAAACTGTCTTATAAAAAAATAAAACATTACTTTTCAGAAATCCAAAAAAGAAGAATTTAACGATAATAAAACTAAAACATTACTGAGCGAAGAACGCTACCGCTTAATAAATTAAAGACATTAGAATTATACGACTGAAATGTAGTGAAGCGCATTGTAATGAAGCTGTCTTGTGGCTTTTGTTGCCCTGACTAGATAAGTGAAATTGCCTACTGTTTCGGCTTTAAATATCCACAATATTTTAATCGATTATTCAAGAAATAGGTTGATTTAACTCCCCTGAAATAAAGAAATTTGAATTAATTTTTTTTGAATATCTTTGATTTAATTTCATTAAAATGACTCATGAATTAAAGCACATAATTGAGGTTGCCTATAAAAGCAAACATGTAAAGCATGTTTTGGCTACTGTAGTTGCATTAGATGGTTCTTCCTATAGAAAACCCGGTGTTCAAATGTTAATCTCTGAGGATGGTTCTTTAACAGGTGCCGTTAGCGGTGGTTGCGTAGAAAAAGAAGTGCAATTTCAATCACAAAGTGTTTTTAGTACTCAAAATCCAAAAGTAATCACTTATGACGGTACTTATCGGTTAGGATGCAAAGGTGTTTTATACCTCTTATTAGAGCCTTTTTCCATTACTGCCGCTAATTATATTCTCATCCAACACGAGTTAAAAAAAAGAAATTCCCTTTTAATGACTTCTTATTTTGAAAAGGATTTTAAGGAAAGTAATCACTTTGGATCCACAATAACGCTTTCTAACCAACAGATTCTTAAGTTTAGAGATGATTTTATTCCTAACGAACATTTAAAACAATTTACCCAAACTTTTTCAGCCATTTCGCAATTAGTAATTATTGGATCCGAACATGATGCTGTTTACTTATGTAAGGCGGCTTCACAATTGGGATGGGAAGTTAGAATAATTGGATCTCCTAGAGCACCTAAACCCATTGAAAATTTTACAGGAGCCAGTCAAATTTCGTACTTAGACCCTCAAATGCCAATAGATTTTACAATAGATAGTCAAACGGCTATTGTTTTAATGAATCATAATTATGCTAGGGACTTTCATTTTCTTTTAGAATTACAAAATGAAAAAGCATTTTACATAGGTATATTAGGCTCTGCGAACCGACGAGAAAAATTAATGCAAGATTTATTGGAGCACAATGCAGAATTAGATATCGATTTTATGAACCTCATTTATAGCCCTGCAGGCATCAATATAGGGGCCATTACCCCACAAGAAATAGCCATTTCAATTCTAAGTGAAATAATTGCAACAAAACAAAATAAGGAGGTACCTTCTTTACGCCATCAAATGGGAACTATTCATTTATAAATTTTACATATATGAAAATTGCCGTTGTTGTACTTGCTGCTGGAGCGGCCACACGAATGCAAAGCATAAAGCAGTTGCTCCCTTATAAAAATAGTACACTTTTAGAAAATGCTTTATATAATGGCCTAAATTCAAATGCTCTTATAACAATTTGTGTTTTGGGTTCCAATGCAGAAATCATTCAAAAAAACATAGTGGCCAATTCTGTTTTTATCACCATAAACGAAAATTGGGCTTCTGGATTAGGAAGTTCCATCACCCACAGCGTAAACTTTATCGAAAGTCATTTTACTGATATTGATGGTATACTTTTTACGTTGGCCGACCAACCCTTTGTTACTTCAAAATATCTTAATAGCATTATAGAAAAAGCATCCAATCCAGAAAAAATTTATGCTAGCCAATATCATGACACCTTTGGAGTACCTGTCTTGTTTCCCAAAATGTTTTTCAAGGATTTAAAAAAATTAGATGGAGAACAAGGGGCTAAAAAACTTTTGCAAGTTTATCAGCACCAAGTAATTCCTATTCTACTAGACTTTGTCAACATTGATATTGATACGCCGGAAGATTATAAAAAGTTGTAAAATCTTTTACTAATTTCAATATGGTTTTTAATCATTTAATTCGATCAATAATTAAACATCAAAATGGTCCATTAATGGTAGTTTTCGTATTCGCTTCCCTGTAGCAACATAAATTGCATTTGCCACCGCCGCAGCGATAGGCGGAAGTGCAGGTTCCCCTAAACCCGTTGGTGCATCTTGCGAATCAACGAACTTTACTTCTATATCCAAAGGAGTATCTTTCATTCTAAGAAACTTGTATCGGTTAAAATTTGTTTCTTTAACAGCACCTTCAACAAATGTTATTTTTGGGAACATGGCATGACATATACCATCTATAATAGCACCTTGAACTTGATTTTCGGCTCCGCTGAGATTGATGACAGTTCCGCAATTAACGGCACAATATACTTTTACGATACGTGGTTTACCATCTTCAAGTTTTATATCCACAACTTGAGCAGCATAAGAACCAAATGAATACCAAGTGGCAAAACCTCTGTATATTCCTGTTGTCGAGGTGCCCCAATTAGATATTTCTGCAACTAATTTAACGACACTCAAGAACTTTTCCGGATCATAACCTAATTTACCAACAGGGTGATTTTTAGCTTTTTCAAATATTTGAATACGATAATCAATAGGGTCCTTTTTTAGCGCAATACATACTTCATCCATAAAACTTTCAGCCGGAAAAGCCAATGCATTGGCTCCTGGTGCTCTCCACCAACCTGTAGGCGTATTACTCGTATATCCTTGATCACTGGAACGATAATTTTCAAGAGTACCAGCAATATAACTATCTCCTCGCATTCCTCGACCTATGACTACTGAAGACTGATTCCATCCTAATAATTCCTCTTTGGAAATAGCGGCACGATAACGAAACATGGCTAATGGTCGATAAAAATCATTTTGCATATCATCTTCTCTGGTCCATTGTACTTGTACAGGGCATTTTGCTGCATGAGAAATTAACGCCGATTCCATAGCATTATCGTTCATTAGTTTTCTGCCAAAACCACCACCTTGCCTAGGAACACCTACAGTAATATTTTCAGGCGCTATCCCTAATTTTTTAGCTACGTCATCACGCACACTTCCTGGAACTTGTGTTGGTCCATAAAGATCTGCTTTGCTTTCAGTAACGTCTGCATAAAAATTCAAAGGTTCCATTTGTCCATGCGATAAGGTCTGCACAAGATAGCTAGCATCCAGCACCTCCAAAGCTTTATTTGCCTGGGCATCAAAATCCCCATCGTTTCTCGAATGGTTATCGCTTTCTTTTTGAAGCAGTACTGCAAAGTCATTAATGTGGTCAACTGTATTTTCAAGTTTAGCTGTTGTATCCCATTTAATAACTAAAGCGTCGCGCCCTTTACTTGCAGCCCAAGTAGATGTAGCCAAAACGGCAACAGAATTTTCAAGCTTAACTACTTTTTTAACACCATTAATTTTAAGTGCTTTAGTATCGTCAAAACTTGCTAATTTTTTTCCGTAAGCTGGTGAACGGGCCACCATGGCAAATAACATCCCTTCTTTTCTGGTATCTATTCCATAAAGAGGTTTCCCTTGTGTAATTGCTTTTGCATCTACATCTTGTACTCTGTTACCTAAATATTTAAATTCTGCGGAATCTTTTAATTTTGGATTAGTGGGAACTTCAAGTGTTGCAGCGATTGCCGCTAATTCACCATAAGTGGCTACCTTACCACTTGCTTTATGAATAACCGTACCGTTTTCTGCTTTACAATCTTCTTTAGCAACATTCCATTTTTTTGCTGCTGCACTGATAAGCATTTCACGTGCCGTAGCCCCAACTTCTCGTAATGGGATGAATCTACTTCTAACTGACCCACTACCTCCTGCTGTTTGACGTCCATAATTACTATCAAGAGGAGCTAATTCCACAATAATTTTTTCCCAATCTACGCAGAGTTCTTCTGCAATAATTAGAGGTAAAGAAGTCTTAACTCCTTGTCCTATTTCTGGGTTTGGAGCCATTAATGTTATGGTATTATCTCCATTTATTTTAATGTATGCATTGGGATTAAATATGATTTCCTCCAAATCTACATCCCTTTCCTTTGCGTTTAAAAATGAAAAACTAAGTAGCATGCCACTTCCCGCTATTGCTGAAACTTTTATAAAAGATCTTCTTGAAATTTGTGATTCCATATCAGTACTATTCTGAGGTTAATTTATCGGCAGCTAAATGAATAGCCTTTCTTATACGAACATGAGTTCCGCATCTACATATATTGGTCATTTCTGCATCTATATCTTCATCAGAAGGATTTGGATTGTTTTTTAATAAAACAGCAGCTGCCATGATTTGACCGGATTGACAATAACCACATTGTGACACATCTAGTTCTTGCCAAGCTATTTGAAGTGGATGTTCTCCATTGTTGTCAAGTCCTTCAATGGTTACTACCTTATTACTCCCTACTGCCGATATTGGAATGACACAGGAACGCATCGCAGTACCATTAAAATGTACCGTACAAGCTCCACATTGAGCAATACCGCATCCATATTTGGTACCTACAAGATTCAAGTTGTCACGAAGAACCCATAATAATGGTGTATCAGCCTCAGCTTCTACAGACATTGGCGCATTATTGACTGTTATTGTATATTTTGGCATTAGCTATAATTTTTTAATAAATGGTGGAACATAAATAAAATACTAATTTCTTGAACGAAAGGAGCGTTCTTTTTTAAACAATCCTCTCTCATCCAATAACATTATAAAAATGTTTTTAAATATAATCAAAATTATTATAAATACTGAGGTAATGATAAACCGTATTACTGAAATGACAACCATTTTACAGTATTGGGTTGTTTAATTATTTATTATACTGTTATAAAATGTTTTCAAAACAGAAAAAAGAAACCATTAAACCCGCAAAAACAACGAACGTAAACGGTGGGAACGACAGAAGTGAGGCCGATTGATAATTTCCACTAAATAAATAATCCTCAAAGATTGCCGATTTAACATTAAAACATTTAATAGAGGCTGAGTCGAATTAATTTAGAATTTTGAAGACAAAATTGATTTTTATTACCGGATAAAAATTACACATAATGCTACTTGTCTCTAAAAACAAAAAACCTCGAAAACAATAGTGTTTTAGAGGTTTTGATGCCTTCATATATAAGGATTTTTATCTGAAAATTAGGGTCCCGATTT
The DNA here is from genome assembly GCA_023259675.1 of Flavobacterium sp. Classification (GTDB taxonomy): domain Bacteria; phylum Bacteroidota; class Bacteroidia; order Flavobacteriales; family Flavobacteriaceae; genus Flavobacterium. The sequence continues at coordinate 23,809 of JALRGT010000031.1, read as the reverse complement.
TGAACCTCAAAAATTCATGCTTTGTTGTGACAAATTTTACAGTATTAAAATACAAATTTTTCATTAAATACTAGTTCAAAAAACGAATAAGCTATTGCTGTTTTTAATGAATTATTAAGGACGTTTCATAAAAACTTATTTTTTGCTTTTAGTCTCTTTAAGCATCATAAATTTTCTTATTTCCGTTTCCGGAATCTTCGGATTAGCTCCTTCACTTCCTGCTACTAAAGCACCAACAGCACATGCATAATTCAAAGATTTTTGAGGAGATTTACCTCTTAGTAGTCGAACAATTAAAGTTGCTAAAAAAGAATCTCCAGCACCAACAGTGTCAACCACTTTTATAAAATAACCGCTATTGTAATAAAATTTGTTGTTGTAATACAAAACGGCTCCAAATGCTCCCTTAGTAACACAAATTTGTTTTGTATTTGTTTCTTCCGCTATGAATTTAATATTCTGCTCAAAAGAATTATAAGGCGAGCTTAATTTTCTGCTTATTTCCCATAATTCCTCATCATTAAGTTTGATAAAATCAGCCTTTGACATCAATTCTATTAGCACTTCTGTAGTATAATATGGAGCTCTTAGATTGGCATCTAGAACTTTATAATTAGCTTTATCCAGTAAAGTATACAATGTTGATCTGGAAATTTCGTCCCTACAGATTAAGCTTCCAAAAATAAAAACATCTGATTCTGAAACTTTTTTAATCATTTCGTTTGTTAACGCTATCTTATCCCAAGACGATGGATACATAATGTCATAAGAAGCATTTCCCTTTTCGTTGATCATAACATTAACAACACCCGTTTTATATTCTTGACCTACTTGTATTGAATCTGAACTAATCTCCTGATTATTAATAAAGGATATGATTTCTTCTCCATCAGTATCATTGCCCACGCGACTTATAATAGTTGTGTTAACTCCTGAAGATTTCATTCTAAGAGCAACATTCAGTGGAGCACCTCCTATTTTTTTATGTGATGGAAATAAATCCCACAAAACTTCTCCAAAACTAACCGCACTTAAACTATATTTTTTTTTCATAATTAAAAACCAAAAAATTAAAGGCAAGTTTATTTACTTGCCTTTAAAACTACTTAAACATTAACCAAAAAATTATTAAACTACATTAAAACTCATATTGAAACCAAACAGACTTTATTGCTGTTTAGTTTATTTTGTCAGTAATGGGACACTATAAGTCGTATTTAAAGTTTGAGTAATCAATCCCCATTTTTGCCCTCTCATTCCATAAATTCGATTACTTAATGCCACTTTCCCATTAACATACAAAATACAAACACTACCATCACAAACCAAGTCTAAATCATAAGTTTCCCCAGCTTCCATTGTTATCGGAACACGAGTAACTTCAACTGAATTAGTCCCGTTAACAAGATATCCGGCAATTCTATTTTTTGATGGTTCGAAAACTATTTTATAATAACTGTTAGACATATTATCTGCTGCAAATACAAATCCAGTGTTGCCAGTGTTGCCAGTATAGGACATCTGGGCATGAATTTTACTCGATTTCTCAAGTTTAGAAAAAAGTAAAACTGCAGGAGAATTACTTCCGTCTAAAGAAAAACTGTCTGTATTCTCAGTAACATCTCCTAAATTATCTTGAATTTCTAATGGGACAGATGTTGTAAAATGATTTGAAACAGATTCGGGAATTTTCAAACCTAGAGTACCATCATTATTCTGTGTAAGTTCATAGGTTACCAAATTACCAGCCCAATCCTTATTTCCCAAATCGGTCTCAGGGGAACGACGTGCTGCCCATCCGAAAAGATATCGCTTATTACCATCTGAAGCCGTTTTGGCAGCATATAGAAATTCACCATCTAACATCTCATTTTCAGGAGTAACCCAAGGACCATTTAATGATGTGGCCATACGGTAATGCGTCCCTTTAGTATTACTCCAATTTTCAGAGAAAAACAAATACCAATAATCTCCCATTTTAAAAACATCAGCACATTCCATCATCAGATAATTCTCTGCAACTGTTGTAGTATAAATCGGGTCCTGAACTACCCAATTGTTTACCGAAGGATCAGTTGTTGTAAAATGCAATAACACTGCTTTATGTCCCGGATTGGTCATCGTACTAACTATCATGTGATATTTACTGTCTTCATCATTGTAAAACACATGTGGGTCACGAAAATCATAATCATTATAACCCATAGTAGCGGTAAGTTTAAATGATTTGATTTTGGTCCAATTCTTTAAATCTGGACTTGTAGCGCAAAGAACACTTTCCCTCGGATTGTTTTGAAGAAAAGAAGCAATACCATTATTTCCGGTATAATAGAAATAATAAAGATTTCCAACTTTTACAACAGAGCCTGTACCAACAGCAAAATCCGCTTCATTTGTCGTGCCATAGGGAATCATTCGTCCATTATAATCAAAATTTACAAGATCAGAAGTTTCAAACTCATGAATATCGTGAAATCCTTTACCTGCTGGTTTATTCAAGGCATCATGCAGGAAAAACAGATGAAATTTTCCATCATCAAAATAAGGCATCACATCGCCTACCCAACCCGTGGTATTATAGGAATCTGTTTCTCCCATCCAGCCGACAGGCGGCTGGGGAAAAACATTAGGTGTTCCGTAAATTTCTGCTGTTGTTATTTTAGTGATATCATCCTGGGCACAGGATATAAATATCATTGAAAAAATAGCAGCTATACAATATATTTTTTTCATCGTTTATTTATTAAAATTATTTTAATGATCGGCTAAATAATTGATACTATTTTTAGTCAGTAGCTGAATGTTTCCTAAGAAACTATTTGCCTGACTTGGATTCCCATCAGCATCTGCTTCATTATACCAGTCATATGCTCCCATCGAGATTTCGATAACATTTATATCAGAAGCGCCCCCAGGAAATTCTGAAATGGTTACTCGTCCGTCAAGAGTATCATCCCAGTCCTCACTGGCCAAATTATTACCTCCGGTTTGTGATCTCCAACCTGCTCCATTTACATATCCTCCCCATTCCGGTATAAACCACCATGCAGTATGATTTAATCTAAAAGTACCGCTTTGGAGTAATTTAGCTTTACCCGTTTCAAAAGTTTCAAGATTTTGAAAAATAGGGTGGTCTTCATGTCCTTTGAAAGACATTCCCCATGAATTTCCATCAACCCATCCACCAGGGGAAAAATCTCCCCAAACATTATTTGGTCCTTTCCCCGCAGGAACAATTCCAAGGGCATCTACATATTGAGAAGCGAAAGAAGTCAATAATAAATTACCACCAGAAGTACGGTAATTTTTTAGTGCAGTTATCACATTATTACTTAAAGCAATAGTAGGTAAGTTTATCGCCGCATCATGATGCCACCAGATAACATTAAAATTAGCTAAATTAGCCCCTCCGCTAATTTCATCAAACGAGATGTAGGTTACATTTGAAAAATTATTAAATAACCAGTCAGATGCGGCTTTCTCATCAAGATTTGTAATTCCTTGACGTGTAGCAGCAGTCCCTAGAAAAGCAACCGAAATACCGGTTACCGGTGTCGTTACTGTTGCTGTATACTGCACAGAAATTGAACCTGAAGTTATTGTATAAATTACTGGAGAAGAAAAATTGATTGCCGTCGCTGATGTAGGACTAATAGAAACCCCTGTTGACAATTCTATCATTGGAGTTAATGAAGTTAAATTAGTCCCTTCGGGCATAGTCAACATAATAGTTTTGTTTGCATTATTGATTGTTGCTTCAACGTTATCAATTTTAAAACTTAATATTGGATCCAAAACCACAACATTTACCACATAGTCCTTATATATATTTCCATTTATTACACGAATATATACTGGATTTGTTAAATCCATAGCAGTTCCCAATCCAGGATTAATTGATGCCCCTGCCGGAATTACAATTTCAGGAACCGCTGTAGTAACAATTGAACCGTAAGGGAGTGTCAAGGTAATCTGTTTGGTCTTCTGGTTAATTGTAGCTTCTGTACCATTTACCTTGAAAGATGTTATACTAACGTCTACGTCAGTCTCTAAACCGTTTTTATCAAAATTGTCGCTGCTACATGAAATGGTCAGCAGACAAAAAAGCATTGCGATTGCTGTCAAGCAATTTATTATAATTCTTTTCATAATTTATTTTTTAGTTATTGATTTGTATTTAGTTAATAGCCTGTGTTTTGTTGATACAACCCCTGACTGAAATTAATTTGAGCAAGTGGAATCGGACAATATTCTTCTTTATTTTTATCAAAATGTGCCTCATTAAAAAACGAACGCTTTGTTTTCTCGATATTATAATAATTGTTTAACGTTTGATCCGCAATCCCCCAACGTACTAAGTCGAAAAAACGACTTCCTTCCATTGCAAATTCTAAACGGCGTTCCCATCGCAATGCCTGACGTGCAAATTCTTGTGTCCAAGTGCAATTTGTACCATTTATGTATTCGGCAATTTTAACATTACTGTCATATGCTGAAGTAAATTTGTTGCTTTGTGACGCACGTTTGCGAATCTGATTTATTAGTGGTAATGCTTCATTATATTGCCCTAATTCAATGTATGCCTCAGCTCTCATTAATATAACATCGGCATATCTAATTTGGATTCTATTTTTTGTATTTCCATAAAAAGGATCTACGTTAATCAAACAATTGCAAGCAGGGTCTACATTTTCTTTTAGTGAAGCATAATTTCCATAGGCGTCTGGCGAACGATTCCAGTTCTCCTGAAATGTTAAATCAGCACTATATTTCCAAGGTAATCCAGGAATTGCCACTGTATGATATAATCTTGGATCTACATCATAATTGCTAATTTGATTGTAATTTAAATCTACATTGTTATAGGTATCAAACATTGGTAATCCATCAGCCGAAGTCTTAAATGCATTAACTAAATTTTGACTTGGTTTATGAAAATCACAACAGCCTAAACCTTGAGGTGTAGCTAATACGTCAGAATAATTAATTCGACCATGAAGTGTTCCATCATTAGCAGAATATTGAATAGCAAAAATTGATTCCTTACCATTTTCGTATGTACCAGGCATAAAATTATTACCAAAATCAGATTCAAGTTGTGCTTTTCCGATTACTTGATCAGTTGCATCGATAACTTGTTGAAGTCTTTCTTGGTTTATGCTAACTACATTATAATTATCATCTTGTTGATAAGCCTGATATAAACGTACTTTTGCCAAATAAGAATAAGCTGCTAACTTTGTTGCACGACCAACCTCTGGCTGTGTTTGTGGAAGCTTATCTGCCGCCGCTTGAAAATCTGCTGCAATTGCATCCCATAATTGGTCATTCGTCAAATCACGATTTGAAATTTTAGCATAATCGGCAATAGGGGTCTCTTCAGTTACATACGGAACATTTCTATACATTATTTTAAGCATAAAGTAAAAATGACCTCTCAAAAAACGCATCTCAGCCTCTCTTACTTCCTTAAGAGGATATTGCTCTTTTGTTAATAGATTCAAAGCCGCTAGCGCTTTATTTGCTCTTGAAATCCCTACATAGCTTATGTACCAAAAACGATCCAATTCGCCAAAATCAGAACGAATATTATTGGACACTTCAAAAAAATGAAAGGCTTGAATATCATTTGGTCCGCTTCCTCCCTTATATGCATCATCTGAACGGACATTTCCATAAGGCCATAGACTAAAAGGAGTATCGTAATGATCATTCCCTAACGATGAATAAGCAGCATTCATAAATCCATCTACATTTTCAGGAGTCACCAACACATCTTGTGAAAGTACCCCTTTTGGATTCTCAACTAAATAATCAGCAGAACAGGAAGATATAGTTATCAGGATTATAAGTCCTAAAACAGAATATATTTTTTTCATATATGTAAAATTTATTTGTTAGTGGTCATATATGGTATCGCCTTTTTATTCATTGGTGTTTGCTTGCACAAACTTGTTGTTAATGGCGATTTCATAATATTTAATTTTTATAGAGAAACATTTAATCCAACTGTGAAAGTTCGTGGTTGTGGATAGCCAAATCCAGCATTTTCTGGGTCTACACCTGTAAAATCTGATGCTTTAAGTGTCCAAAGATTTTGTCCACTTAAGTAAACTCTAAAACTATCCATATTAAGTTTCGATGATGTCTCTTTTGGTAAAGTATAACCAAACTGCAATACACGTAACTTTAGATAGCGTCCATTTTCAACGAAATAAGTTGAAAACCTAGACTCCGCATTTTTGTCAGTTGTAGAAATAGCTGGGATTGTTGAATTTGGATTAGAAGGAGACCATGCATTTAATAATCTTATTCCTTTATTTGAACCGACATCATCTACACTCCAGAAATCAGTTTGATATTTTTTTTGATTAACTACATCAACATTTCCAATACCTTCAAAAAATGTAGAAACATCAAAATCTTTATAACTAAGACTGATATTAAGTCCATAGGCATAATCTGGATTTGGATTACCAATCCAAGTTCTATCTTTGTCATCAATAACATTATCATTATTCAAGTCCTTATAACGGATACGACCAAGACTTTTTCCTTCTTGAAAAGCGGAATTGAAAACTTCATCTTCAGTACGGAATAAACCATCGGCTACGTAACCATACATTGAGTTTAATGGTCGACCAAGTATATTGTCAGTAGTTCCATTACCTCCATAATTATTTTGTACTGATGGCGGCAAATAAGTAATTCTATTCTTATTCATCGAAAGATTAGCATTAATCTCATATTTTAATCCCCATGAAGTTGTATCATTATATCCCAAAGAAAATTCCCATCCTTTATTTTCCATGGATGCTCCGTTTATCCATTGATTTCCACCTTCTCCAATAACACCAAGATACGGTGGCATCACAAGGATATCTTTGGTACTTTTAAAATAATAATCGATTGAACCTGATAATCTTTGGTTGAACAAACCATAATCTAACCCTACATTGGTTTGTGTGGTTGTTTCCCATTTTAAGTCATCATTTCCGGTTTGAATAGCAATAAAACCTGAATTCAATATACCGCTTCCCGCTCCAGAAATGTCATAAGCAGTTCCAAAAGAAGTTCCCCAAGTTGGATCTCCTCCCGCATAATTTGCTAAATAAAGAGCGTATATTGCCGTATTGCTAATTTCTTGATTACCAGTCTGTCCCCATCCTGCACGCAATTTAAGATCTGAAATAAATTTTGCATTATTTTTCACAAAATCTTCTTGAGCCATTCTCCACCCTGCTGAAAATGCAGGGAACGTACCAAATTGATTATTTTTACCAAAACGCGAGGAACCATCATGGCGCAAAGTTGCCGAGAAAAGATATTTTTTATCAAAATCATATTCTATTTTCCCAAAATAAGATAATAGACTATAACTTGTAGCCCCTCCTCCAGTATAGGATATCCCTGTTCCGGCATCTGGATACATATAATCAGGAGATTCGATTATGAAGTCATCTTTTCTAAGCCAAGTATTTGCAAAGTCATCTTTAAACATCTCTGTACCTGCCAAAACATTAAAATTATTTCTTCCTAATGAAAATTTATAAGTTACCGTATTAGACCAAGTAAATTTATCGCTTATAGATTGATCAATACTTACGGCATTTTGGTCATTTTTCAAATAACCCGAAACATAGCTGCGCTGTAATGATTTTTTATAATAACTCCCATAATCGATTCCAAAATTTGTTTTAACATTTAACCCTTTTATTATTTGCAAATCGGCATAAGCATTTCCAAAAAGACGCAAATATTTATATCCATTATCTTTGTTGTATTCTAATAATCTTACCGGATTTTGTCTATCATTCATTCCTCCTACCGGACCACCCCAACCTATTCCATCAACAGTATGAACAGGAATTAATGGAAGTGCGCGTAACGCTGGATCTAACACCCCCGGTTCGGTAACTTCATTCGTTCTATTGATTGTGAAATTTTCACCAATAGTTAGATTATTATTCAAAAGTTTATACGAACTGTTCATACGTCCTGATACACGTTTAAATTCACTAGTTTTCACTATGCCTTTATTATCATAATAATTAACAGAAAAAAGATAATTCCCTTTCTCAGTACCATTTGACACTGCTAAATCATATGAATCAGCTATTCCTGTTTGGGAAATTTCATCATACCAATCCGTATTTGAAGACTTTAGAGTCTGAGCGTTGTCGAGGTATTCCGGCACTAATACTTTATTCAGTTTTGGAGTTCCATCAACAACTCCCCAATCAAATTGGTAACTTAAATTATTATTGTTGGGATTTAGGCCATCATTAATATTAGCTTGCCAAAGTGCTTGCCCATATTGCTCTGAATTAAGTACTTTTAAACGATTAGCGTAAGTGGAAAATGAAGTGTATTTATTAAAATTTACACGCATTATTCCCGATTTACCTTTTTTGGTGGTGATTATAATAACCCCATTTGAAGCTCGAGATCCATAAATACTTGCTGATGAAGCGTCTTTTAGAACTTGTATCGTTTCTATATCATTAGGATTAAGTTCATGTAAACCAGATTTTGTTGGAACACCATCAATAACAAGTAATGGTGCCGTATTTCCAAGAGTTCCTACTCCTCTTATGAGTACTGAAGTATTAGCTCCACTTGGTGAACCATCTGAAGATATTTTTACTCCAGCGAGCCTCCCTTGTAATGCTTTAAGTGGATTAGGTTCCACTTGCTTATTAAGTTGTCCCATATCAACAACTGCAACAGCACCTGTTATATCAGCTTTCTTTTGGGATGTATATCCCACCACAACTACTTCATTTAATTGTTGATTGCTAGATACCAATTTAACATTAATAATACTGGTGTTTTTAATTGCAATCGATTGAGAAACATAGCCTATAAAACTAAACTCAAGAGTCTCAGAACCTTTTAAGCCTTCTATACTGTATTTCCCATCAAAGTCTGTGGTTGTGCTTTTATTCGTTCCGGAAACGAGAACTGTTGCACCGGGAAGAGGCAAGCCGTCATCTGAGGAGACAATTGTCCCTTTTATCCCGAAACTCTGTGCATTCATTACCAATATTGGGTAAAGAAAAAAGAGAAAAAGAAAAATTTTGTTTTTCATAATTAATGTGGTTTAATTAAATTGGAATTGGTTAATAATTAGATTACTTATTTCAGTTTGTACTGTCGATAATACCTTAAAATCAGTAAAAGGCTCTGTTGGGAAGAAAGTTTCTGTAATTACCTTTTCTCCATTATTGAAGAAAATTTCTATCGAAGTTTTGTCAATTAATATTCTAATATCGGCAGTTTTCAATGTTCTATCAAGCTGAGCTTTGGTAATCGACAACGCAAACTTTTTAGAAAATTCTATTTTTCCAGATTTACTCCTGTCTACAAAAAGATAGTTTTCATTGTTATTGATACCAAATACAATTTGTTCCCCTGCTTGGTTCACGAATGCAAAAGAGTAACTGTTTTTTTCAAGGTTTTTGAGTCTGAATTTTATCTCTGCTTTTGTAAAATCAGCTGTTTTGTTATCAACTAATAATTTAGGACCATTAACAGTAATATTACCTTTTTTGATTGTTTTAGAAATGTAACTTTCGATTTCACGTACAGGCTGTACATTAATGTGATATCCTTTGTTAGTTCTTAAAAGCGTAAGCTCTCTTGGAATTGTCATACTGTTACGCCATGCCACAGTTGGCACCTCTTGTGCATAATCCCAATTGGCCATCCATCCAATCATCAATTTTCGTCCATCAGATTTTGGAATATTATTCCAAGTCACCCCTGCATAGTTGTCTTTTCCATAATCCAGCCATATTGCTTTTTTATTTTCAACCGTTTTGACAAAAGTTTTGTCCAATATAAAATTCTTACCATCAAAATCTCCAACAAAATATTGTGTCCCTGAACCTCCATTGGGTCCTCCTGGATTTAAACTCTGAATCAGAATCCATTTGATTTCACCAGTTTTTTCAACTTTCATTGAAAAAAAATCAGGACATTCCCAAACACCATCATGGGCACCAAAATTCACACCGAAATCAGAAAGATACTCCCAATCTTTAAGATCATCCGAACGATAGAACTTAACCCTATCATGTGCTGCCAAAACTAATATCCATTGCTTATGAATAGCATCCCATAAAACTTTAGGATCTCTAAAATCCTGAATTCCTGGATTTTTAACAATCGGGTTATTCTTGTATTTTTCCCAAGTAAAACCATTATCCAAGGAATAAGCCATCCCTTGACTTTCAACATCTATCTGATTGGCTTTTTCTTTAACAGGATCATGATAGGTATATATTGCAACAATTGGTGTGTTTTTACCATCTCCCAAACCTGAAGTATTTTTATTATCAACCACTGCACTTCCTGAAAAAATATAACCTAAATGATCAGGAAATAATGCTATAGGCTGTTCATCCCACTTTACAAGATCTTTACTGATTGTATGTCCCCAGTGCATAGGTCCCCATTTATTTCCATCAGGATAATATTGATAATATAAATGATAGCAACCATTGATGTAAAACATTCCGTTTGGGTCATTCATCCAATTCTTTTTTGGAGTAAAGTGAAAATTTGGCCTGTACAAATCTTCTTCTGTATATGATTTTTCATCTAAAAGATTTTGTCCTTTACAACTCAATGAAAATATCAATACTATAAATGCTATTTTTTTACTTAGTCCTATCATAATTTATTTTTTTATTAATTTTTCACTTAATTCTTCTAAAGTAATCCCCTTAGTCTCAGGCATTAATACAAACACAAAAAGAAGTTGAAAAACCATCATTGCCGCAAAAAACAGAAATACTACGCCTGGTCCAATTGAAGAAAATAAAAATGGAATAAGTGATGGAATTACGGCTGCCAAAACCCAATGAGTTGTACTTCCAAAAGATTGTCCGGAAGCGCGGAGGTGATTCGGAAAAATCTCTGAAATAAAAACCCATATAACCGCACCTTGTCCTATTGCATGAGAGGCAATAAACAGAAACAAGAATATTGGCACAGCCATTCCTTCCCATTTCAAAAAGAAAGCTATAGAAACCAGACTAAGTGAAATAATGTAACCTATAGAACCGATATACATTAATATTTTCCTTCCCAATCGGTCAATTAAAAAAACCCCCAATAAAGTAAACATCAAATTAACAATACCAATACCTATGCTGCTTAGTAAAGCTGTACTTTCACCTAATCCAGCTTCTTGAAAAATTCTAGGGGAATAATACAGGAAAGCGTTAATACCGGATAACTGATTAAAAAAAGCCATCAAAAAAGCCAAGATTAAAGGAGTACGATATTTTTTTAAAAAGATATTGTCATTTTTACTCGCTGCATTTTTATTGTCGAGTTCTATTTCCTTTTGCATTTGCTCATAGTCTGCTTCTTGCTCCATTAAAACCAACACTTTACGGGCTTCCTCATTTCTGGATTTAGATAATAACCATCTTGGACTTTTTGGTATACTAAAAATAAACAGGGTGTAAATAAAAGAAGGAAAGGCCTGTACTCCCATCATCCATCTCCAAGAGTTCTCTCCTGTATTTCTCAATAAATAGTTAGAGAGAAAAGCCATCAAAATTCCTAAAACGATGTTGAACTGGTAAAAGGCAACTAATTTTCCTCTGTCTTTTGCAGGTGCTATTTCTGAAATATATGCTGGCGCAGCAATTGTTGAAGCACCTACACCAAGACCTCCAATAAATCTAAAAGCTGCAAAAACATAAGGATTGTTTGCCCATGCTGACCCAATTGCCGAAAAGAAAAACAATATCCCTATCCATAATAAAGTATTCTTTCGTCCTATTTTATTCGTTGGAATCCCACCGAATATGGCTCCGAAAACAGTACCCCAAAGAGCCATTCCCATAACTACCGTTCCATGAAAAGCATCAGAAGAATTCCATAATAACTGTAATTTTTTATCCGCTCCTGAAATTACAACGGTATCAAACCCAAAAAGAAATCCGGCCAAAGAAGCAATCAAAGACCAAACAATAATTTTTTTCATTATCTTAATATTAAATTGAATTGCTAAAATATCTATAAAAAACACCGTTGTGTTTTGAGAATATTTCGATTTCATACAATATTATTACTTCTTGCTTCTAACCAGTTTAAAGCGCTTATTAACAGCTATTTATGATGAAATTTTTAAATAAAAAATTTATTATTATTTCAATTTTGTATCACAAATTTCAATTCCGTAACAAGTCAAAATATATTTATTGCATGATAAGAAGAGGGTAGTCAAATTTCAACGATAGAAAATTTTTATAGATTAATTAAAGTTTGTTAATGAGACTTTTTTGTGTCAAGTACAATGAAAATTTTGACTATTATTTAAAATTTTACTTTTGAAAAAATTGTTTGTTATGATTATTCATCATTGTATCAATTTGATTTTTGAGTTTATTTATTCTTAAGTTCAAATTATTTTACTAAAAAATTCATCGAGAGTATGAATTTTAGAAATGCTCTATGTATATTTTTATTCCATTTCGTTCAACAGGAAATGTTTGAGGGAGTGGAAATAGTAATTACATAAAAACAGTTATTATTTTTTGTAACCTCATTTCAAGAATGAAAAATATTTTGGACCAATTAGGTTGAAGAAATTATTACGTAATCAAATAGGAACATCAAAAAGAACAGATCCAAAATCAAAAAGAGCTTATAAGTTATGTATTTTAAAGAGCTATTGAGAATAGCTAATCTGATTGTCTTGTATTATAAAAGAAAAGGCTATCTCACAACTTGTAAGATAGCCTCTCCCTAATCCATTTAATTAAGTATCCCTAAGGTCTGCTCACTTTAATATTATTGAATTTGACCGTGCTGTTATCTGCAAATATTCCCCAATTAGTGTTAGAGGCTTTGTATACCCTATTGGTTAATGCTACTTCATTATTAATATACACTACGAGCATTGAATTTTCGATTAATATCTGAATATCATAGTCTGTATTAGCCGCAAATACATAAGGAACATCATTATATGCAATCGTGGTCGTAGTAAGGGTGGAGCGGTTTATTTTATCGAGACTAAATCTGTTTTGAGATGGCACAAACCTTAAGCTATAAAAATTATCAAATCCATCACAAGCACCTATCATAAAGCCGAAATCTTTATTGCAGTTAGAATAAGAAACATTGGCACTAATCTTATAGCGAGCCAGACTGATTGGATCATAAATTAAGTTAGTCACATCAAAATCTGCCGAGCTTGTTAATTCGTAAGATAAACCTCCAGTCAATGGAGTTACATTCCCCCATTGACTGTTTTCTACCGGAGTATAATTGGTCGTTTCCATTTTGTTCTTTAAGGTGTGCGGAATCGCTACAGCAAGATCACCATTGCTTTTTTGGTATATTTTATGTACTGCCAAATTTCCACCCCAAGCCCATACTCCTTCATCTGTATTTCCTGAGAGTATATTTGTCCATGCAAAAATATACCTATCCGTACCGTTTGTGGCAGTTTTGGCGGCGTAAAATCCGGTGCCATCAAGCCGATCCGATCCGACAGGTAAACTCCAAGGGCCATTGACTGAACTGCTTTTCCTGTAATAAACATATTTACTGTCTATATCAGAGAACATCAGGTAATAGGTGCTTCCAATCATAAATATCTCAGGGGTTTCCATCATAAAAAAGTTTTGCGCACCACCATCATACATAATATTGCTATAAGTCCAATTTAAAAGATTAGTTGAAGTATACTTAGCAATGACACCTTTCCAAATGCCACCATCCTGCTTTCTTGCGGATACCAGCATTATATAGCTGGATGTACTGGCATCCCAAAACACATAAGGATCCCTAAAATTTGCGTTTTCGTCAAATCCAAGCCCAACAGGTGGGTAAATGGTTGCAAAAGTGGTGTTGTGAGCAAAGTTCTTATTCAAACCTGTAGAAGTCGCAAGCATTATACCCTCTTTTTTTGTTACACAGGCAGAGGGATAATTAGGGTTATGACCTGTATAGAAGGCATAAAATTTAGTTCCACTTTTGATAATATTACCAGTACCCAAAGCAAAATTCTGTGCACAGCTATTCGTGCTACAGCTTAAAATCTCGCCCACAGAAAGTTGAGTATAAGCATAAAAATCAGTGGTTTTAAAGCCATACCATGGGTGTCGCTTATTGGTTGCGTCATTCCATATATCTTTAAGGTAATATATATAAAATGCACTTGTTGCAGCATCATAATATGGCATTACATCACCAATCCTAGTACCATCAGAAACCATGCGGTAAATATTATAATCTGTCTGTTCCGCCTGGGCATTGCAAGAAAGTGCCATAGCTGTAGCCATCTTAGAGGGGGCAGCCCTTTTTGAGGTACTGCCGCGTAATTCATCTGTCCCAGGGTTTTCAGGTTCAGAGGTACAACTGTAAAATAACAAAAGGAGAAAACCAATGCCGAGCATTTTTTTTTTGATAGTACTTTTCATAATTTAAAAAATTTTAGTGGTTAGTTATAGATAATTATTTAATAAATATTTTTAATTGATTTATGTATCTACACGATAATATGCAACATAATATTACTCATGTCAGTTTTTAAGATTAGGTATTTATAGTTTTTACTAATCCAGTCAAAATTGGAAGTGCTTTTTAGGTGAAATTCGAAAATTATCATGTTTAACTGAATAACAAATCATTAAACACATGTCTATTTTCACAAATATTAAATTTTAAATGAAAAAACTAAGATATTCACAAAATCTACAATACTATTTTAGTAATGTAACATTTGTTTGTAAAATTTAACTAAAAACCAATTTTAATTGTAAATTGCTATTAATCAACATGTTATTGACCAATGAAGTAAAAAAATAACGGACATTAATTTCAATTCTATAACATTAATTTTAATCCTATTACATTAATTTTAATCCTATTACAGATTAAAACTCAAAAAAACAATGCTATAAAAAATTAGACTTAATTTGTATCGTTTTTATAATCCTTAGGTGAAATTCCAAATTTATTTTTAAAAGAAGTTGAAAAATAACTTGGAGTTGAAAAACCAACAGCATAAGCAATTTCAGAAATAGTTTTATTGCTTTTTTTGAGCATTTCTTTTGATTTTTCTAATCGAATATTATTGATATGATCATTAACACCTATTCCAAGAATTGCTTTAACTTTTCGGTACAATTGAATTCTTGAAATATTTAGATTGGTAGCAAGATTATCTATTGTATAAGAAGAATTATCCATGTTAATTTCAATAAATTCATTCATTTTTTTTAAAAAAACCTGTTCTGACATGCCAAAACTATCTGATTGAACGCTTGAAATATTATTGGAATAATAAAAACGTAATTTCTCTCTATTAAAAAGCAATCCTTTTATTGATTGCGATAAAACTTTTAAATTAAAAGGTTTAGTCAAGAAGATATCTGCTCCACTTTCCAATGCCTTTAAATAGGAATCTTGTTCGTCAGAAGCTGTCAATATTAATATAGGTATATGTGAGGTTCGCAAATCTTTCTTTAAAATTTTACAAATTTGAAAGCCATTTTTATCTGGTAAATTTAAGTCACAAATAATAATATCAGGAACTAATTCTAGTGCTTTTTCTACTGCATCTGTACCATCAGAGGAATATATAACATATTCTGAAGAAAATTTATAGGAAACAAAATCAAGCAAGTCTTTATTATCTTCTATATAAAGTATGGAATATTTATCTTCACTTTTATTGGGTTCTGAATTATCTATTAAATCAAAGTCTAAATCTAAATAATCTGATTCGTGGACTAAATTTAAAACCTGTTTTCTAATAATTGTTTTTTCATCCAGATGTAATTTTCCTAATGGCAATGAAATAATAAATTCAGTCCCATTTTTGGAATTAACATCAATAGTCCCATTATGAAGATCTATAAAAATTTTTGACAAATGTAGTCCAATACCAGAGCTAATTTTATAATTATTTGAACCTTGAAAAAAAACATTAAAAACTTTTTTTAACTCTTTTTCAGGAATACCAATTCCGGAATCTTTAAATATAATTTTGACAACATTATTTGGTCTATCTTCATTTATAACAATAGAAATTTTACCATTTTCTGGAGTGAATTTAAAAGCATTTGATAATAAATTAAAATATACTTTATCCATTAGATTTTGATCAATATAAATCTCCAATTCAGGATTATTTGTAGTCAAAGTAAAATTTATATTTTTTTTCTTTGCCTCTTTATCAAAATCATCAATTATATTTTTAGAAAAATCAAATATATTGGTTATGGATGCTCTAAGTTTAAATTTTTTCTCTTCTGATTTTCTATAATCTAACAATTGATTAATTAACCTTAATAATCTTCTTGAATTATTATACATTAAATTGACCTCTCTATTTACGGAAACGCCTTTGTTTTTTAGCTCATTTCCTAAAGATTCTATAGAACTTAGAATTAATGTTAGTGGTGTTTTAAATTCGTGAGATAAACCAGTCAGAAGATTCAGTCTTGCAATATTACTTTTTTTTAATTTGTCTGCATATTTTTCTATTTCATTTCTTTGGGTAATTATTTGTTCAAACATTAGTTCCAATTCTTTCTTCTTTCTACTTACTAATATTCTTGAATATATGCTATAAATAGTCAAACAGAATAGTAATGATGATAGAAACAATACCGTTTTTAGTAGATTATATTGTGTTGAATATTGTTTTAACTGATTTAATATAACATTTTGCTGTTCTTCTATATCGGATTGTTGCATTGATATTTTGTCAAATTGATTGCTCATAATATCAGTATTAAGAGTGTCAATCAATATCGTATTAAGCTTATTGTTTTTAGGGACAATCTCATTATTTGCTAACTTCAAAGCTAATTTAATAGCCTCATTTCCTCCTGTTGGATATAATACTGTTGCTTGTAGTATTCCATCTTTAACCAATTGAATCCCACCATTAGGTCCATTAAGACCATCGACACCTATAAATTTGATTTTTTTTTCAAATCCTTTTTCTTTTGCGATCTTCCATGCATTATATGCAATTATATCATTGAAGGCAAAAACATAATCTATATGATTTGGGTTCTCCAAAATTTTTGCATAATCATCTTTAGGTCTTCCATAATTGTCCGTAACAATAGTGGTTAATTTAATATCTGGATATTGTTTTAATATTTGTCTAAATCCTAAACTTCGCTCTGTGCCAGGGGTAGTTGTAGCTTCACTTTTTATTTCTAATACATTTGCAATACCTTTTGATGAGGTAATGATATTTCGCCCTGCAATACGGCCTACTTCGGTATTGTCAGCTCCTATATATGCATCATAATTTGAAGTATTTACTTTTCTGTCTACAATAATTACAGAAATACCCTCCGATTTTGCTTTTTCAATAACAGGGACAATAGAATCAGATTCAAAAGGAGAAATGATGATAACATCCATTTTGTCTTCAATCATACTTTCAATATCTCTAATCTGTTTTTTAGCTTTTCGATTAGCATTATATATCTTTAGATTAATTTCTGAATGTAATGATGCTTCAATTCTCATTTCATGATCCATTGAATTTCTCCAAATATCATTGTCAATACATTGTGAAAAACCAATAGATATTTTGGCTTTTTCCTTATTTTGTTTGCAAGAATTAAGCGTTAATTGTAAAAATACAAGGAAAATTAAACAAATTTTTCTGGACATGCCGTTTGTCTTTTTAGAGTAAATATGATTTGTTATGTTTGAAAATAAATACTATTTAAAGTAAATAATCATAGAATTAATCAAATCCATTTAGATATTTACAAAGTTGAAAGTTATTTTTTTCAATAGTAGAGTTTAATATTTTTATACAATTTGTAACAAATATCAGTTTTAAAACATGATACTAAAATTAGGTATAACATATTTATCTTCAGGATGAAAATAATCTTTACTTAAGAATGAACCTAGTTAATTAATTCAAAGATAATTTTTTTTTTGGATTGGATAATAATTTGAGAAATATATCCAGTATCGCTCCCGTCACTTTTATTACAGGTATAGAAAAAGGGAGTATGTCTCGAAAGGCATTACAGAAACTCATACAAATTGTGTATACCGCTTTACAAAATAGTGAAGTGGTTCGGATAGTGATTCAGAAAGGGAAATCGCCTTTTAGTTTAGAAGGCTATAAAAAAACTAGTTGTTGCATTAAAACATAAAAAAATGAATTTAATAGAAAGAGCAAAAGCTCCTACACCGAAATTTTTTAGAGTATTGAGAAGTATTGGACTGGCCTTATTGGCCATTAGCGGAACTATAGTAGCCACGCCAACTTGGGCTTTAATAGGAATTTTCGAATATTGTTCCCAATATACTTTCTGAAGATATTGTAAAAACAATTGTCTTAGCAGTCATTGGAGCCATTGTGAGTTTTATGGTGTCGCTTGTCTTAAAAAGGATTATTAAATCTAAAAAGTGATAATGAACTAAGTTCAGCGTAAAAGAGATCCTGAAACAAGTTCAGGGTGAACCGACTGGAACAGCCGAACGGAACAAAGGGAACGACCGTAAAGAGACCGCTTGATGGATTGCTGCTATGATACTTTCTAAATTAATAAGATTGTGAGTACGGTTTACAAAACTATGAGAATAACATCTATTTATATTTTTTCAAAATTCTAATCAGAAACTATTCTTCGTACAAAACACTTCAAATAATGTTTGATTTTTTTGAATGCTGTTAAAAGAAAAAAATCGTAAAGTATTCTTTTGATTATTTAAAGTTATAGTTTGTTTTGATTTTGAAATGACCCCTATAAAGAGTTCGTGTTTTTTAAAGATAAATGCTCCCTAATTTGATTATAGAATACAGTAAATTCTCCAACTTATTTTTTTAGTTTTCTAAATTTTATTAAATAAATCAATATGATAAATGAAAAATTAAATATGAAATCTAACAAAAGTGTTACGAATTTACTCACTAATCAGAATAGAAATTATAAAAAATGAAATTATACTCCCCCTTTTTGGCCATTTTGATAACTCTATTTATGTCAATAAAACTAAAATTTGAAATAATTCGATAATAAATAAGGATGATTTTGATCAAGACAACTCAAAAAAACTACTTAAAAGTTATAAAAAATATTTTTTTTCTATATGTTATTAACTAATTAATTTACTGATATACAAATACTTGAATTTGTATTTAACTGTTTTTTTCTATATGTGATTTTATCGTAGTATTCTCATTAGGTTATTTATGCAATTTTACCATGATGGGGGCTCTCTAAAACATCTTCAAAAGCTAATTAACTAAAATTGAAGTTATTGTCCTATGAAAAATACTTCATCAAAGCAATTTTTTCAAAATAAGCTTCAGGTGAATATAATATAGGAAAAAGACTTTTCAACAACTTATTTGCTGCATTTTTTAAATGAAAATGAAATGTATTTATTTCATATTTTCAGAATATGTTAGTTATAAAGGATATTGTTTTTGCCTTCAATATATCGATTTCGTAAAAAATAAATTATTAATTAACCAAAAACCAAAACTATGTTAAAAATGAAAAAATTTACAAAGCCAATAATCACTATGCTAAAAGTGAGGACATCTAAATTTATTTGTATAACAGGTCTCTATTGTCACGACCAAAAATTATTGAATTTATGAAACTACAACTAACCCATAATTGCAACAATAACAAGCGCGATAAAGCCCCTAAAAAGAAAGGCTTTTTTTCTGATACAATATTTTGTTTTGTGCTTTTTTTACTTATAGCTTTTAACGTTGTATCTATGACAGCGGTTGCTCAAACAAATCCCTCAAATCCATTTAAAGCACCATTATACTGGAATCCTTACGAGTATTGTTATACCAAAGACGGTTCTATTCCAGAAGATATCTGGTCTCAGAATATTGATTGGGTCGAGGCCAATTTGAAACCTTATGGTTACAATATGATCTGTATTGATGGATGGGGTGACATTAAAGCAAACATAACCTATAATGAAAATGGATACCTGACCTCTCACTCTGATCGCTGGACACATGATTTTGCCTGGTGGTCAGCTAATTTGCAATCCCGTGGGATGACCCTTGGTATGTATCAAAATCCGCTGTGGGTCTATAAAGATGCCGCAAATGCAGGAGCATTAATCAAAGGAACTTCAATTCCATTATCAAATATTATTGATCTTTCAGAAAATGGATCTTTTGGGTTTACATGGGTTCAGATTAACAATGATGGCGCAGAAGAATATGTAAAAGGCTATATACAGCATTTTGCAGATATGGGTATTAAATATCTAAGAGTAGATTTCCTTTCTTGGTTTGAATCCGGTTATGACCGTAATATAGGCAGAGTTGGCCCCTCAAGACCTAAAGCTGATTATGAGAAAGCTTTACGATGGATGAGGGAAGCCTGTGATGCTAATAATATGTTATTGAGTCTTGTGATGCCAAATCTTGCTAACGAAGCAGAGCTAGAACAGAAGTATGGTCACATGATCCGAATTAATGATGATTGCGCTACTGGTGAATGGGAAAGGCTTAATAATTTTGACAGAGGTGTGAGACGGAATGAATGGTCTCAATGGGGCAGTACGATGGATGGACTGGCTTATTGGTCTTATATTGCTGGCAGAAATAAAATCACTTTAGATGGGGATTTCATCAGACTGAATACCTTTGCTAACGATGACGAAAGAAAAACTGCTATATCAGCTAACTTACTGGCGGGAGGACCTGTATCACCCGCGGATCAATATAATACTATCGGGGCAAATTTATGGCTCTATCAAAACACTGAGATGCTAGCTCTTAATCAAGATAAATTTGTGGGTAAACCGTTGAGCAACGACCCTACCAATGTAAACAGTCAGGTATGGAAAGGACAAATGTCTAATGGAGATTGGATCGTTGGACTGTTCAACCGTGAAGATACAGCGCAAACGAGAAGTATAAATTTTGAAACAGATCTTGAATTAACCGCATCATCTGATGTGAGAGACTTATGGGAACATACTGATCTTGGCACTATGACTGCCTACAGTGCCAGCATTCCGGCACATGGTTGTACAATTCTTCGTATTTCGCCGACAATTTCAAACAAGGTTGTCTCACCACTTCTTAGTCATGCAGGAGGAACCTACACCTCAGCACAGTCAGTTGCACTTTCCACTACTACAGCGGGGGCTATAATTAGGTATACAACTGACGGTAGTACCCCAAACAGCTCTTCCACAGTATATACAGGTTCCATAAGTGTTAGTGAATCAAAAACAATAAAAACATATGCAACAAAATCAGGAATGGCCGATTCGAATATATCTCAAGCCATCTACAGAATTAATCCTGCTCCTCCAAGCCCGTGGCTGCATGGTGACATTGGAAGCGTAAATACTGGAGGTACTGCTGGATATTCGGGTGGCTCTTTTAATAATACGGGCGCAGGAGCAGATATTGAAGGTACCGCAGATGCATTCCATTATATCTATCAGCCTGTATCAGGAGATATTACCATTACTGCACGTGTAGAATCTCTGACCAATACAGATACCTGGGCAAAAGCAGGTGTCATGATCCGATCAACAACTGCTTCTGACGCTATCAATGCCATGACTGCTGTAACGCCAAAAAACGGAGTATTGTTCCAAAGACGAACTACTAATGGTGGTACAACTTCCTCGGCTGCTGCTACAAACATTGCATCCCCTGTTTGGGTAAGACTTCAAAAAACAGGTAATCTTATTTCAAGTTGGAAATCAAAAGACGGTTTACTCTGGGATCAAATAGGTACGGCAGCCACTGTAACGCTCCCATCGACATTTTATGTAGGACTGGCAGTGACTTCTCACAACAATAACAGTCTGGCTACAGCTGTTTACAGTGATGTTTCAATTGATACAGGAGGGAATGTAGTCGCCCCTACTTTTAGTCCAGGTAGTGGGACTTATACTTCAGCGCAGTCGGTTACACTTTCCTCTACTACATCAGGCGCTGTTATACGGTATACAACTAATGGGAGTACACCTACCAATATCTCTCCTATTTATAGCGGTCCCATCAATGTGAGTACTTCCTCTATCATAAGTGCGTATGCATCAAAATCTGGAATGACAGATTCATCAGTTGAAATTGCTAATGACACCATAAATTTGCCCGTAGTTGCCACACCAACTTTAAGTCCAGCAACCTACACTTCCTCGCAGTCAGTTACACTTTCGTCTACAACCGAGGGAGCCATTATCAGATATACTACCGACGGAAGTACTCCAAATAGTTCTTCCACAGTTTACAACGAAGCTATCAATATAAGTGCCCCCACTACCATCAAGACTTTTGCATCAAAATCTGGAATGGAGAATTCAGCCATTGCAAGTACCATTTATACTTTAAATCTGCCCATCGTTGCTGAACCGACTTTCAGTGCCGCAGCAGGGGGCTACACTTCAGCACAGTCTGTTACTCTAACCTCTGCTACAGCAGGAGCCACTATCAGATATACTACTAACGGAAGTACTCCAAACAGTTCTTCCATGGTTTATTCAGTTCCAATTAATATCACTGAATCCAAGATAATAAGAGCCTATGCGACAAAATCAGGAATGGCCGATTCGAGCTTAGTACAGGCAACATATACTCTTACTCTCCCTCCACCGTCACCCTGGCTACACGGTGACATTGGAAGCGTAAATGCCACCGGTAATGCTGTATATTCCAACACATATTTCAACAATTCGGGCGCAGGTGCTGATATTGAAGGCACGGCAGATGCATTTCATTATATCTATCAGCCTGTATCAGGAGATGTTATCATTACTGCACGTGTGGAATCCTTAGACAATACTAATCCCTGGGCAAAAGCTGGTGTAATGATCCGATCAACAACTGATGCTGATGCTGTCAATATCATGACTGCTATAACTCCCAGTTTAGCAATATTACAAAAGCGAACTGCTAATGGTGCTTTAACTTCCTCAACCGTTGCTGGATATTCAACTTGGCTCAGGCTTCAAAAAGTAGGCGATAACATATCAAGTTTCAAATCGACAAATGGTGTAACATGGACACAAATAGACACAACAGCTACCCTAACATTACCTTCTACATTTTATGTTGGACTGGCAACAACTTCTCACAACAATGATACTTTGGCTACTGCCAGATACAGTAATGTATCAGTTATTCGCACAGTGGATACCCCGACATTCAATCCCGCAGAAGGAACTTATACCTCTATACAGTCGGTTACACTTTCCTCTGCCACAGAAGGAGCTACTATCAGATATACTACTGACGGAAGCACTCCAAACAGTTCTTCCGCAGTTTATAGCGGAGCCATCGACCTAATTGCCAGCACTACCATAAAGGCTTATGCATCAAAACCTGGAATGACGGATTCAGCTGTTTCGACTGCCCTCTATACTATAAATCTGCCCATCGTTGCTGAACCAATTTTCAGTCCCGCAGAAGGAACCTACACCACAATACAGTCGGTTACACTTTCCTCTGCTACAGCAGGAGCGACTATCAGATATACTGCTGACGGAAGTACTCCAAACAGTTCTTCCACAGTTTATTCAGGACCAATTAGTGTCGTTGAATCAAAGACGATAAAAGCATATGCGACAAAATACGGGATGACCGATTCGAGTATATCACAGGCGACTTATACACTTAATCTGCCTCCTCCGTCGCCTTGGCTACACGGTGACATTGGAATTGTAAATCCTGCAGGTACTGCTTTATACTCAAATGGATCTTTTAGCAATACGGGGGCGGGTGCAGACATTGAAGGTACAGAAGATGCATTCCATTATATTTATCAGTCAATTTCAGGAGATGTTA
>JALRGT010000030.1 GCA_023259675.1 Flavobacterium sp. | reverse complement strand
TATTGGTGCCACAACATTAGACGAATACAGACAATATATCGAAAAGGATGGTGCACTAGAAAGACGTTTTCAAAAAATCATTGTTGAACCTACTTCTGTGGAAGAAACAATTACCATTTTGAATAACATCAAAAACAAATACGAAGACCACCATAATGTTATCTATACACCCGAAGCAATTGAAGCTTGTGTAAAATTAACCAACCGATATATGTCGGAACGTTTTTTACCGGACAAGGCTATTGATGCCCTTGATGAAGCCGGTTCCCGTGTTCACATTACCAATATTGAAGTTCCAAAGAAAATATTGGACTTGGAACGTCAATTGGAAGAGATACGCGAATTAAAAAATACGGTTGTCAAAAAACAAAAATACGAGGAAGCCGCCAAACTTCGCGATGACGAAAAGCGTATTGAAAAAGATTTGGCTATAGCCCAAGAACAATGGGAAGAAGATGCCAAAAATAATCGAATTCTAGTTTCAGAGGACAATGTTGCCGATGTAATATCGATGATGACTGGAATTCCGGTAAATCGTATTGCTCAAACCGAAAGCAACAAACTGGCCAAACTGCCGGAACTTATAGAAAGCAAAGTAGTTGGACAAAATGAAGCCGTGTTAAAAATCGCTCGTTCTATCCAGAGAAATCGCGCTGGATTGAAAGACCCAAATCGACCTATTGGTTCCTTTATTTTCTTGGGACAAACAGGTGTCGGAAAAACGCAACTAGCCAAAGTATTAGCTAAAGAATTATTTGATTCTGAAGATGCGCTGGTTCGAATTGACATGAGCGAATACATGGAAAAATTTGCTATTTCTCGTTTAGTAGGAGCTCCTCCAGGATACGTTGGATACGAAGAAGGTGGACAACTTACTGAAAAAGTTCGTAGAAAACCATATTGTGTGGTACTTTTGGATGAGATTGAAAAAGCACATCCTGACGTTTTCAATATGTTATTGCAAGTACTGGATGACGGTTATTTGACCGATAGTTTAGGTCGAAAAATTGACTTTAAAAACACTATAATCATCATGACTTCAAATGTTGGAGCCAGACAGTTAAAAGATTTTGGACAAGGTGTTGGTTTTGGTACTGCTGCAAAAGTGGCTCAAGCCGATGACAATTCTAAAAGTGTTATTGAAAATGCTTTAAAGAAAACTTTTGCTCCTGAATTTTTAAATAGAATTGATGATGTTATTGTTTTCAATCCGTTAGAAAAGAAAGATATTGATTTGATTATTGAAATCGAATTAAAAAAATTATATGATCGAATTGCAGAATTAGGTTATCATTTAAAACTTTCAGACAAAGCGAAAGCATTTATTGCCGACAAAGGATTTGATAAACAATTTGGAGCACGACCTTTAAAAAGAGCCATTCAAAAGTATGTTGAAGATGCACTGGCAGAAGAAATCATCACTTCTAAAATCACATCTGGAGACGAAATATTCATGGATATTGAAGAAGGCGCACAAGAGTTAACTGTACAAGTACATAAAGCAGAAGAGCCTACCAATTTATAATCTCTTCTCTTAAAATAAAAAAACAAACCCGTTACGTTTTCTTAACATAACGGGTTTGTTATTTAAAAAGAATCAAATCGGAATATCAAAAACTAATATCTACATTTGAATCATTTTTCAAAAGGTTAAACAATTTCAAAATATGTCCCAAAATAAAGTAATATTAGGTAGTGAAGAATGGTGCTCGTTTCCGGAACTAGGAATTCCAACGATAAAAGCCCGTGTAGATTCTGGTGCTAAAACATCTGCTCTACACGCCATAAACATTGCCCCATTCATCAAAAACGACACAAATTGGGTCAAATTTGACATTAACCCTATCCAGAATAATTTAAAAACAGTTATTCATTGTGAAGCTCCTTTAATTGACAAAAGAATCGTAAAAAGTTCCAGTGGTTTTAGAGAACAGCGCTATGTCATTCAAACCATTTTAGAAATCGGAGCCGAGAAATGGCCTATAGAAATGACTTTGACGAATCGAGACTCAATGGGTTTCCGCATGCTTTTGGGTAGAGAAGCCATGAGCGGAAGAGTGCTTGTAGATCCATCACAACAATATCTTTTGGGTCAACCAACATCCGACAATTTAAAAGAACTATATAAAAATTCCGAGAAAGCAAGCTCAGGCTTACGCATCGGAGTTTTGGCCAGCAATCCCGAATTGTATAGCAATAAAAGGATTATGGAAGCAGGCGAAATGAGAGGTCATGAAATGCATTTTTTGAATATTAAGGAATGCTACATGAAACTGGACGCCGAAAAACCCGAAATACATTATAGAGGCGGAATCATATTAGATCAATTTGATGCTGTTATTCCAAGAATCAGACCCAGCATCACCTTTTACGGTTGCGCATTGACCCGACAATTTGAAGCATTAAAAGTATTTTGCCTCAATTCTGCCACTGCCATAACACAATCACGCGACAAATTATACTCGCTGCAATTGCTTTTACATAGTGGTATCGGAATCCCTACAACCGGATTTGCCAACTCCCCATTAGACACTAATGATTTGATAAAAATGGTCGGAGGCCCACCATTAATCGTAAAATTATTGGAAGGCACACAAGGAAAAGGAGTCGTTTTGGCAGAAACAAAAAAAGCGGCCGAAAGTGTTATCAATGCCTTCAAAAGTTTAAATGCCGACATCCTCGTTCAGGAGTTCATCAAAGAAGCCAATGGAAAAGACATTCGTTGTTTTGTGATTGACGGTAAAGTAGTTGCCTCGATACAACGGGAAGCGATGCCAGGAGAATTCAGGGCCAACATACACTTAGGTGGAACGGCCACAGTGATCAAAGCCACCAGTGAAGAAAAACGTATTGCCATAAAAGCAGCCAAAGCCATGGACTTGAAAGTGGCCGGAGTCGATATCATTCGTTCTTCAAAAGGCCCTTTGTTATTGGAAGTAAATTCATCTCCAGGATTGGAAGGAATTGAAGGCGCTACCAATAAAGATATTGCCGGTGAAATGATAAAAGCAATCGAGAAGAATTTTAAATTAAAGTAATCCCTTTAATTTAAAATTCTTTTAAAACTCTAAACATCAAACAATAAGTATTCAACGGTACGTTTATATAAAAATATTCAAAAAAGGAAAATGCCCTTTGCTTTTTTGTAAAAAAAATGTATTTTTGACCACCATTTATGAAGAATAACAGAAATACATACCAATCTTCACACACAACTCTAACAGGAGTTGCGATTTCTGTTACTTTTACAACAACAACTACTACCCCTTAGGGGTATACTTTTCACATATAATCTTATATTTGCATTTTCCTTTTTTATAGGAAGGTCTTGGATGTATAAATAACATTGCATTTTTTTTAACAAAACGAACAAAATGAAAGTATTAAAATTTGGTGGAACTTCAGTAGCCAATGCACAAAATATAAAACTAGTCTTAGACATAGTTCTCAAACAAGCTCAAAAAGATAAATTAGTAGTTGTCGTTTCTGCCCTGAGTAAAGTAACCGATTTATTGCAACAAGCTTCACTAAAAGCAGCTGCAAATGATGAAAGCTACAAAGAAGTGGTTGCCGATATAGAAAAAAAACACCTTGATGCTTTAAAGGAATTGATTCCGGTAAGCGAACAAAGTGGTTTATTAAGTCACATCAAGAGAATTGTAAATCATCTGGAAACCATTTTGGACGGATGTTTCCTTTTGGGTGAATTATCTGCTAGAACATCAGATACTATTTTAAGTTTTGGAGAATTACTTTCTTCCTATGTTATTGCCGAAGCCTTAAAACAAAACTTAAAAAACAGCAATTACAAAGACAGTCGTGAACTTATTAAAACAAATAATAATTTTGGCAAAGCGGCTGTAAATTTCGAGATTACCAATCCATTAATCGCTGACTATTTTGCTTCGAATGAATCGCAAGTAGTTGTAATGCCCGGATTTATCGCTTCTTCTGTTGATGGAATTAACACGACTCTAGGCCGTGGCGGTTCTGATTATACGGCAGCCATCATTGCCGGTGCGCTAAACGCAACCGAGTTAGAAATTTGGACAGACGTAAACGGTATGTTCACTGCCAATCCAAAAATTGTAAAACAAGCCCAACCTATTGCAACGATTTCCTATCAAGAAGCGATGGAGTTGTCTCATTTTGGTGCGAAAGTTTTATACCCGCCAACCATTCAACCGGTTTTAAGAAAGAATATCCCAATTCATATCAAAAATACTTTTGACCCAGCAGCTGAAGGAACTTACATATCCAATAAAGTAACTTCAAATGCCAATCCGGTTAAAGGAATCAGTCACATAGACAACATTACTTTGATAACGCTTGAAGGGCCCGGAATGATTGGAGTTTCCGGATCATCCAAAAGACTTTTTGAGGTTTTGTCCCAAGCGAGTATCAACGTGATTTTCATTACTCAGGCTTCTTCTGAACATTCGATTTGCATCGGAATTTTGAACGATGATGCCGAAGCAGCTGAAAATGCCATCAATAAAGGTTTTGAAATAGAAATTGCCCAAAATAAAATTGATCCGTGTATTGTTGAAAAAAACTTGTGCATCATTGCATTGGTTGGAGAAAACATGAAAAATTACCAAGGACTAAGCGGTAAAATGTTTAGCACTTTGGGTAAAAATAACGTCAATATTCGTGCTATTGCACAAGGTGCTTCCGAAAGAAACATTTCGGCGGTAATCAACGAAAAAGACGTCAAAAAAGCATTGAATACCTTGCATGAACGTTTCTTTGAAGACAACACCAAACAATTGAACCTGTTTGTGATGGGAGTTGGAAATGTAGGCGAAAAATTCATCGAGCAAATTCACCAACAAAGGAAATTCCTAAAAGACAACTTAAAAATAAACGTACGTGTTATTGCCTTGTCTAATTCGAGAAAAATGCATTTTGACGAAGACGGAATTGCATTGAAAGATTGGAAAAAAATCCTCGAAAATGGTGAAGTAACAGACAAAGAAACTTTCATCGAAAAAGTAAAAGAGCTCAATTTGCGTAACTCCATTTTTGTGGACATCACGGCTAATGCATCCGTTGCGGATATGTATGCGCAGTTTTTAAAAGAAAGCATTGGAGTCGTTACCTGTAACAAAATTGCTTGTGCCTCGGCTTATGATAACTATAAAAACTTAAAAAGCCTTTCTCGAAAATACAATGCGCCGTTCTTGTTTGAAACTAACGTTGGAGCTGGATTGCCTATCATCGATACTGTTAAAAACTTAATCGCTTCAGGAGATAAAGTCAATAAAATTCAAGCCGTTTTATCCGGAAGTTTGAACTTCATCTTCAATAATTTTGATGAAAACAATTCGTTCCATGATGTAGTGAAAGAAGCGGGAGTTCAAGGATTTACGGAGCCTGATCCCAAAATTGACTTAAGCGGAATTGACGTAGCCAGAAAAATTCTGATTTTGATTCGCGAAAGTGGATACCAAATGGAAATTGAAGATATCGAAAACCAAGCTTTCCTTCCTGCTGCCTGTATGGAAACGGCCAATAACGAGGAATTTTTCAAATCGTTAATTACCCACAACAGTCATTTTGAAGGCCTTTTGGCGGAAGCCATACAAAAAGAAAGCAGATTAAAATTTGTTGCTCAATTTGAAAATGGTAAAGCAAGCGTAGGATTGCAATTTATCCCAAAAGACCATCCTTTTTATAATCTTGAAGGAAAAGACAATATCGTATTATTCTTTACGGAACGTTATGTAGACCAACCTTTATTGATAAAAGGAGCTGGAGCTGGAGCAGCTGTAACAGCTTCCGGTATCTTTGCCGATGTAATCCGAATTGGAAATGTTTAAATTTAAGCTACAAAGGAACTAAGTCGCAAAGTCTAGCTGTTTGTCGATAAACGCTAAGCTTAAATAACTTTGAAACCTTGGAACTTTGCATCTTTGAAACTATTAAAAAATGAATGAAATAAAACTATTTTGCCCTGCAACTATCGCTAATCTTTCGTGTGGATTTGATGTCCTCGGATTGTGTTTGGACAATGTAGGTGATGAAATGATTGTTCGAAAATCAGATCAAAAAGGAGTTCGGATCACCAAAATTGAGGGTGCTGACTTGCCGTTGGAAACCGAAAAAAATGTGGCTGGCGTAGCTTTATTGGCCATGTTGGAAGAAGTGGAATCCGATTTTGGTTTCGAAATCGAAATATACAAACACATCAAAGCCGGTAGCGGTATTGGGAGCAGTGCTGCCAGTTCTGCCGGAGCAGTTTTTGGTGCCAACGAATTGTTAGGCAAGCCTTTTACCCGAAAAGAATTGGTGAAATTTGCAATGCAAGGCGAAAAGTTGGCTTCGGGAAATGCCCATGCCGATAACGTGGCTCCTGCCCTTTTGGGTGGATTTACGTTGGTAAGAAGTTCGAATCCGTTGGATATTATCCGAATCGACAGTCCGTCTGAATTATATGCAACCGTTATTCATCCGCAAATAGAGTTGAAGACATCGGATGCGCGTTCGGTATTAAAACAAACCGTTTCGCTAAAAAGTGCCATTACCCAATGGGGAAATGTGGGCGGATTAGTGGCTGGTTTATACACCCAAGATTACGAATTAATCGGGCGTTCTTTGCATGACGAAATCGTAGAACCATTGCGAAGCGTACTAATTCCCGGTTTCGATTTAATCAAACAATCCGCGTTAGTAAACGGTGCTTTGGGTTCCGGAATATCCGGTTCTGGCCCTTCTATTTTTGCGTTAAGCAGAGGAAAAGTAAATGCCGACAAAATTGCAAAAGGGATGAGTGAAGTCTACGACAAAATGAATTTACCTTATGAAATTCATGTTTGTAAAGTGAACGATACCGGAATGAGAATCCTCCCCAACCCCTCCGAAGGAAGGGCTTCTTAACGATGCAAAATTATTAAAATTAATATTCCCGGTTCTATCTCCCTCCCCTTCGGGGAGGGTTGGGGTGGGGATTCTAAAGTATAGCATAAAATGAAATATTACAGTTTAAACCACAATGCCCCAAAAGTTTCTTTTCAAGAAGCCGTAATACAAGGATTAGCCAGCGATAAAGGATTGTATTTCCCGGAAAGCATCACTCCGCTTCCACAATCTTTTTTTGACAACATTGAAAATTTAAGCAACGAAGAAATCGCTTTTGAAGCCATTCAGCAATATGTAGGAGACGAAATTCCAACAGCAACTTTAAAACAAATCATTGCCGAAACATTATGTTTTGATTTCCCTGTGGTTCCGGTAGAAAAAGACATTTATTCACTGGAACTTTTTCACGGACCAACCATGGCTTTCAAGGATGTGGGAGCACGTTTCATGTCGCGTTGTTTGGGTTATTTCAACAAAGATAAAAAAGACAATACCAATACCGTTTTGGTGGCCACTTCCGGAGATACCGGTGGAGCCGTTGCGAGCGGATTTCTGGGGGTTCAAGGGGTTGAAGTCATCATCCTGTATCCTTCAGGAAAAGTGAGTGATATTCAAGAAAGACAATTGACCACTTTGGGACAAAACATCAAAGCGTTGGAAGTAGATGGCGTTTTTGATGATTGCCAAGACATGGTCAAAAAAGCGTTTCTGGACGAGAGTTTGAAACACAAAAACCTGACTTCGGCCAACTCGATTAACATTGCACGCTGGTTGCCTCAAATGTTTTATTTCTTCTTTGCCTATAAAACATTGAAAGCGCAAAACAAACCTTTGGTTTTCTCTTGTCCTAGTGGGAATTTCGGTAATATTTGCGCCGGAATTATTGCTAAAAAAATGGGATTACCAATCGAACATTTTGTGGCTTCTACTAACGTAAATGATACTGTTCCCCGCTTTTTGGTAAACGGGGTCTATGACCCAAAACCATCCATCGCTACGATTTCGAATGCCATGGACGTAGGGAATCCAAGCAATTTCATCCGAATTCAGGAAATGTACCAAAATGATTTGGAACAGTTCAAAAAAGATTTTTCCTCTTATACCTATACCGATGAAGAAACTCTAGCGGCTATGAAAACCATTTACAATACCGATGGCTACATTGCAGAACCACACGGTGCGGTTGGTTATTTAGGTTTGAAAAAAGAACTGGAAAACTACCCAAATGCCATTGGCGTATTCTTGGAAACAGCACACCCAATCAAATTTTTGGATGTCGTAGAGCCGGCTTTGGGAGTAACCTTGCCGATTCCGACACAAATAGAAAGCGTACTGAACAAAGAAAAAGTAAGCACCAAAATTAAGACTTACGAGGAATTGAAAGCCTTTTTGGGATAGAAACTAGAATAATTAATAAAATAAAAATGGCTAAAATTAAACTTTAGCCATTTTTTATTTGTAGGAATAAAAAGAATATACCAAACCATAAATCATTACAAATTAGTATATTTGATAAAAAATTCCTATGAAAAGATATAGTTTTCTATTATTGATTGTACTACTTTCCTCCTTCACAACTCCAAAAGCAACAATCACTCTTTCAGGTAAAATTACAAATACTGAAGTCAAAAAAATTTGGATCAAAGGAGAATCGTTCGAAAAAGAAATCAACTTAAAACCCGACGGAACATTTTCTGAAAAGTTGCCTATTGATTATGAGGGAATTTATGCCTTTGAAACCTCCAAGAACAGGATGCCCATCTATTTTTACAAAGATTCTAAAATGAATCTAACTGCTGATGATTCCAACTTTAATGCTACCCTAAAATACACTGGTAAAGGAAGTATAGAAAATCAATATCTGGTTAAAAAAACGATTATTACTTCGCAAATATCAAATGAAGAATTGTTTAAATTGAATGAAATTGACTTCTTGAAAAAAGCCAATGAAATCAAAAGTTCTATTGAGAATTTATGCAATAAGACTAAATTTTCGGATGACTACTTTAAACAAAAAGAAACTTTAAATCTTCATTATTTAGAACAAAAAAACTTATTACAATATATAAAAATGCACAGCTATTATGCTCGGTTGAATGGATTTGAAGTTTCTGATAAATTTCCAAAATTTGACGAGAAAATGGATTTGGACAATGAATCTGATTTTTTGCTTTCAACAGAATATCAAGACATTGTAATGACAAAATTTTTCGAGAATATTAAAGGAGATGGAACAAGTTTTTTTGTTTCGGCTAAAGATGCCATTCCTGAAATTAAAGCCCTTAAAAGCCAAAGCATAAAAAACCGATTGATTCAAAATGGAGTCAATGACATCAACATTGAAAATGCGAACTACAAAAACACGTACAACGAGTTCATTTCTATTACAAATGATCCTAAAACAAAGGAAATCCTAACCACTAACTACAATAATACCATAGCAGTAGAACCCGGAAAACTTTCTCCATATTTTAATTATGAAAACCACAAAGGAGGAACAACGTCTTTAGAAAGTCTGAAAGGAAAATATGTTTATATTGATGTTTGGGCAACTTGGTGTGGTCCTTGCCTTCAGGAAATACCATCTCTCCAAAAAGTAGAAGAACAATTTCAAGGTAAAAATATTGTTTTTGTAAGCATTTCTATTGATAATACTAAAGACCGAGAAAAATGGAGCAATCTTGTAAACAAAAAAGAGTTGGGCGGGATTCAGTTATTGGCTGATAAAGAATGGGATTCAAAATTTATAAAAGGATATAACATCCAAGCAATTCCGAGATTTATCCTAATTGATACAAATGGAAATATTGTAAATGCACAAGCACCTAAACCATCAGCCCCAAAACTGATTGAATTATTAAACAGTTTGCTATTATGACTCTCTGATTCGAATATTCAACTCCCAATTCCAACCCAAATAGAAAGCGTACTGAACAAAGAAAAAGTAAGCACCAAAATTAAGACTTACGAAGAACTGAAAGCATTTTTAGGATAATCTCCAAAAACCCAACATACCCAAACGGCTGAAATCACTTTTAGCCGTTTTTTTATGGCGTGTCCCTGCCTCCTCTCCATTATGGCAGGGTCAGGCTCTCGGCTATATCTCTCCGTTCCACTTCGAGGATACCGCCTCCATCCTTCACGCAAATCCAAGACCACTAGATTACTTTTATATTTGAAATTACTATTGTACAAACAAGAGTAGTAACGAGTAAAAAAAGAATCAATCTCTTTCATATGTAAGAAATATTTTTAATTTTGTAGAAAGAGAACAAAAAAATACGCAAGAATATAAACAAAAACATGCGTATAACATGCCAAAAAAGCATAAAACTAGTTTGTTTTATGCGTGTATAAAGTAGTTAGGCGTCATTGTAGCGAACCGCAAAACCGACAGGCAAATCGACAAATAATAGAAATAAAAATCCTAAATTTGCGAAACTAACAAATTGACAAAATAATGGCGAAGAAAGAAATATTGACAGATTTGTGGGTTTATGAATTGCTTAAAGAAGCGAATATTGACTTACATCCACAAGGAAGCAACATTAAAGACATTGACAACGCTTTAAAATCCGCATCAAAAGCTGGAACTGGAAAAGTTGGTTTTCCAGAATACAGCGGAATTGTTAAAGACTTCGTTTTAGTTATTGAAAATAAAGCAGATGTTTCACTTCACATAAAGAGAAACGATAAAGATGTAATTTGTAGCGAAACTACAAGTATAAAAAATTATGCAGTAAATGGTGCATTATTTTATGGTAAACATTTAGCGAAAAACACAAACTATAAAAAATTTATTGTTTTTGGAGTTTCTGGAAACGAAAAAAGACATAAAATAACACCAATTTTTATTGACGAAAGAGGCGGTTATAAAGAACTTGACGATGTTGAAACTTTTACACTTTTCAACGAAAAAAACATTGACGAGTACTACACTAAAAATATTTTAAAAGAACAAACACCTGAAGAAAAAACAACAGAGGAAATCTTAAAAGACGCTAAAAATCTTCACGAAGATTTAAGAAATTACGGTAGTATTCAAGATAAAGACAAACCGTTAATTGTTTCTGGTATTTTGTTGGCTTTGCGTGAAATGGAACATAAAGGTTTTAGTATTGAAAGTTTAATTGGAGACGAAACTAATACCGATGGAGAAAAAATTTATGAAGCCATTGAAAAGAATTTAAAACGGTCAAATGTTGCACCTCAAGTAAAAAAAGAAAAGCTATTAAGCCAGTTTTTAGTTATAAAAGATACAAAAGCAATTAATGAAATAAACGAAGGATTAAAAAAAACTCCTTTAAAGCACTTTACAGAGTTTCTTTACGAAAACATATACAAAAACATAAAATATTTGCAATCTGCTGAAGATTATTTAGGTAGGTTTTATGGAGAGTTTATGTCCTATTCTGGTGGTGACGGACAATCATTAGGAATTGTATTAACGCCAAAGCACATAACAGAATTATTTTGTGATTTAGTAGATTTAAAACCAACCGATTCCGTTTTAGACCCTTGTTGCGGAACTGCTGGATTTTTAATTGCTGCTATGCACAATATGTTGCAAAAAACCGATAATCTCGAAACGCAAAGAAATATTAGAAAAAACCAACTACACGGTTTAGAATTACAGCCTTATATGTTTACCATTGCAACAACAAATATGATTTTGCGTGGTGATGGAAAAAGTAATTTAGAGCAGGAAGATTTTTTAAAATATAATCCTTCTCAATTACAAGAAAAAAGTTGTACAGTTGGGATGATGAATCCACCCTATTCTATGGGTAATAAGAATAGTCCGAGTTTATACGAGATAAACTTTACGGAACATCTATTAAATTCTGTTGTACAAGATGGGAAAGTTGTAGTTATTGTTCCGCAATCTACTATGGTGGGTAAAACAAAGGAAGAACAAGCCACTAAAGAAAATATTTTAAAACATCATACTTTGGAAGGAGTTGTAACTCTTAACAAAAATTCATTTTATGGCGTTGGTACAAATCCTTGTATTGCAATCTTTACAGCAGGTGTTCCACATTACAAAGAAAAAAATGTGAAATTTATCAATTTTGAGAATGATGGTTTTGAAGTACAAAAACATAGAGGTTTGGTTGAAACCATTCAAGCAAAAGATAAAAAACAACATCTTTTAGATGTTTGGTTTGACCGCATTGATGCTGAAACAAAATTTTGTGTAAAAACTACCATTGAACCTAATGACGAGTGGTTACATTCTTTTTATTACTTCAACGATGAAATTCCAAAAGAGGAGTATTTTGAAAAAACTATTGCCGATTATCTAACTTTTGAGTTTAATATGGTTTTGCAAGGCAAAGAATATTTATTTGAAAATAAAGAATAATATGGATTTTAACCTTTCAAATATTAAATGGGCTGAGTTTGTTTTTGAAAACATTTTCACTATTTGTTCCACAAATAGTGGAATTGACAAAAACAAACTTAATAATAGTCAAGGTGAAATTCCATATATTACAAGAACGGATAAAAATAATGCAATTGATTTTTTTATTGGAGTTCAAAATGAAAAATTTAAAATTAATAACGGCAATGTTATTACAATTGGTTTAGATACACAAACAGTATTTTACCAACCTCATTCATTCTATACAGGGCAAAATATTCAAATATTATCTAATAGTAATTTGAATTATTATACTTCTTTATTTCTCATTCCATTAATTAAAATTCAAATGGAAAAATTTAATTGGGGTGGTAATGGTGCAACTCTGACCAGATTAAAAAGAAGCAAAATAATTCTGCCAACCAATTCAAATAATTTACCTAATTATACTTTTATGGAGCAGTTTATGCAACATAAAGAAAGAGAAAAACTTATAAAATTAATAACATACATAAATACGAGAATTGAACAAGTTAAAAACTTCAAACAAGTAGAACCACTTGCTAAAAAAAGTTGGGGTGAATTTTTTATTGAAGATATTTTTCACATTAATGCTGGAAAAAGACTAACAAAAGCAGATATGATAAAAGGCGAAACGCCTTTTATCGGTGCTTCTGATTCTAACAACGGTATTACAAATTTTGTTTCAAATACAAATTCTTCGTTAGACTCTAACATTTTAGGTGTTAACTACAACGGAAGTGTTGTTGAAAATTTTTATCATCCTTACAAAGCAATCTTTTCAGACGATGTAAAAAGATTAAGCTTAAAAGAAGTTGAAGGAAGCGAATTTTTATATTTGTTTATTAAGACTATGATTTTAAAACAAAAATCAAAATTTCAATATGCTTATAAATTCAACGAAAGCAGAATGTTACGTCAAAAATTACTTTTCCCAATTGACAAGAAAGGGAAAATAGACTATGACTATATGGAAAATTATATTAAGAAAATAGAATACGAAAAACTTACAAAATACATCGAAAGAAAAACAACGAACGCCTAACAGCAGTTTGGCAATATGGCGGGTTTTGGGCTTAATTTGAAGTTGGTTTTGTACTTGCAAAGTCAGTGTTTAACCGAAAGTTTAGGCTTCCTTAATCCGCCACATCGCCAAGCTGCAAAACGTTAGCTGTAACCTTACTCGAATGATCAACAACTTAAATACGATTTTCATATGTCTGTTCTAATTGTAATTGAAAATAAATTATCTTACAGTAATAGTAACGATAGTTTTATAGTATTTTTAATTTTCATTCTTGCTGTGATTATACTATCAATTTATAAAGCGAGGCAGAATAAATCCGAGATTGACTTTGAACAGAAAATAATTAATACTATTTCAAGTAATAGAATTATTGATCCAGCATTTTTTATTGGTCTTAATGAAGAAGATTTAAAGACAGGTATTACGCAAGAAATTTTGAAAATAAATAGGGATTGGCAGTTTAAGAAAAAATTTATTGACTTACCAAAAATGACTTTGTTAATGGAAAAATTGGAATTTGAAAACCTGCAGAAGTTATATCAGTGGTTCTTTTATAAAGGCTAACAGCCAACAGCCATTTTGAGCTAGCTGGAGTTTCGTGGAATTATCGTTTCGCATCAAGTTTTTGTTCACCCGTTTCTTTTTCGGAAAATTAATAAATTATTTATCAATGCAAACTAAAGGCAAAACGTTAGGCGATATTTTGCAAAAAAAAGCGTAAAAATTAAACCAAAATAAAATGAACAAAAGAGAAGTTACTTTTTCAAACCTTATTAAACTAATCAAAAACAGAAGACCTTTTTCTACCTTAGGAATTGTATTTGTCATTTCATCAATTTTCATTTTACTTCCAAGCGTTTTGTTTATGATAAACTCATTTGTTGAAGCGTATCAAAAATATGATTTTGAAAAAATTGAGCAAAATGGAACTGAAAAAAATGCAAAAATTACTGATTTAAGACCAATAAATAATGTTACAATAAATGGGGAGCATCCATTAAAAATAAGCTATGAATTTTTAGACAATGGTGTAACTAAATCTGATAAATTCCAAACAATGGATTTAGAGAAAACTAATGAAATAAAAATTGGAAGTGAAATAAAGATTAAAACTTTTGAAAATCAAACCAAAATTCAAAATTTAGAACCTTTTACTTTTCCTTTTTATTTATTTTACATTTTACCATTTATCTTTTTTGTTCTCGGTTCTATCTTTTCAGCTATAGGATTAATCCCTGCTTTGAGAGATTATAAATTATATAAGAATGGACTTGTGAAAGAAGGAACTATTATAGCATTAATACCAAACTCAGGTTTGCCAATAACGAATATTGGGCAAAGTATTCTAATAAACTATTATTATTTAGGTGCAAACGGACAAAAGATATTTGGAAAATCTAAAACAACAGATTTTTCAATAATGACAGAGAAAAAAGCAGAAGATAAAATCAAACTTTTTGTTTCTGAAAACGACGAAACTAAATCTTGCATAGTTCCGAAATTGGAAGCTATGAAAAATAATTGGAAAATATAAATAAACATCGCCTAACAGCTGCAACGGATTTGGGCAGGAAAATAGTTTGTATTTGGGATGATTTGGAAAATCAGATATAAATAAACCATGGTACAGCCATTCATCTGTGCCGAGTAACAGGGGGCAGAAATACAAATACAACTCCACACAAAAAAAGCGCCCAAAAGACGCTTTCATTTTATAGATAAAGAATCAGATATTAATTATAAACACTTTCTTTTCCAAAATGCAATGTCAATAAATAATACACGACTGCTCTGTATTTGTTCGCATTCGAACGACCGTATTTTTCAATTACGGCATCTATTCCGGCATCTAAAGCTGGTCCGTCAGCCAAACCTAATTTCTTAATCAGAAAGTTGTTTTTTACAGTATCCAACTCTGATTGTTGGCTTCCCGCCACTGTGGCTGCATCTTTACTATAGATTGCGGGTCCACAACCAATAGTTACTTTTGTCAATAAATCCATATTAGCTGTTACTCCACATTTATCTTTCAAATCGGCAGCATACTTTACAATTAATTCCTCTCTTGCACTCATATAAATAAACTTTTAAAAATGATTAATAATCTCAAATATAAAGCTTTAAAAGCAAAATTAAAATTATTCAGAGTCTAAAATCCTCACAAAATCCTCACTTTACATAAATACAATAATGGAATAGCGATTTCTTAACAGCTGCTATTTATCAGACCAATTCTTTAAAAAACGGGAATTGTATTTTGTTGTTTTCTAAAGTTGGCATCAATACCTTCAATAAATCCGAATTGATTATTTTTTGGTATGCAATTGATTGAATGAATTTTTAACAATAGGAATTGCCAGTAACAAAGACAAAGTTTCGTTACGGACAATACTATTATAGCCTCTTATTTTTTTATGGTATAATAAGCAGTCTTAACCACCGGAATACCACTAGCCGTAATCCCTTCCAAAGCCACTTTTACTTTGGTTTCAACGCTGCTATTGAAATAATCAACACTTGCATTACCTGTTTTATCCGGATGCACATAGGGGTTCCAATAAATAGTGTTTCTTACCGCTGACTTTTTGTCTACCTCAAATTGGACTTGTTCTGGTGTTGGTGAATAAAAAACTCTAGCCGTGTAAAAACCATCTATTTCCTTACCAATAGTATGAAAAAGTTCTTTATCTGGTCTTTTACCCGTAATCTCCTTGGTATAAATGGCGATAACACCGTTGGCTCCGTCCGAACCATATATTGAAGCTGTTGCACCTTTTAGGGCATCAATTTTTTCTATATCCATAGGCTGGAGAATGTCTATATCTGACTGATTATAAACAGGAAAACCATTTAATATAAAATGAACTGGCTCATTATAACGCATAAAGCGAACAGAATCCCCATTCACAATTACTCCTGGAATAGCATATTGAATAAAATCATAAATACTATTTGTTACGGGTGAATTCTCATCCACAACATAACTATAATCTGGTATCCCATGTAAACTAAATGTTTGCTTTTTCTTGGCAGAAATAATTTCAACTTCTTCCAAAACATTTTCAGGTTGTACTCCAAAAGCCCTGTATTTCTGATACACATTTTCAACCATTGCCTGTATCGTATCATTCCGATTAATAGGTTCATTTATAAAAGAAACATTAATTGGATCTTGTTCAATAGCATCAAGAATTATTTCTCCTCTAAACTTTCCTTTTTCATTTCTAGAATTTAAAAACATATTGGTTTTACCAGAAAACAGTAAGTTTTCAAACTGAAATCGACCCAAAGAATCAGTGGTTGCATTAAAAAAACCATGATTTTTTTTACTCATCAATGCCAAAGTCAAATTGTTCCCTATTAAAGGCTTTTCGCCAAGAAGCTGCTTCACCCTCCCTGAAATGGTGATCCCTTTTTCTGCTTTATAAGGATTTTTTTCGTCAACTTTTGGCATCGTTTTCCATAAAAAATCCCTCCAGCCTTGTGTTAAAAGCAAATTATCTAAATGCTCCAATCGTTTTGGATTAGTTGCATCAAAATAATAACTAGGATTATGGACTTTTCCTCTAATGTCTGATTCCATCAGGAAATAAGAACTAATAGTTGTACCATAATCCTTGTCTTCTACGCCATTACTATCCGTTACACTCATGGAAAAACTTGCCGATTTTGCTTGGTCAGAACTAGATTTTGAACTCACATTGATTGTTGCTTTTTCATTTGGCTTATAACTCTCTTTATCTACCAAAACTTGCACCTCTAAATCCTGTTCCTTATCAATATACACCAAGCGCTCACTTTGTGGTCTAGAATCGCTGTCGTAAAGTGTTATTTGGCTGATGCCTTCGGGAGCATTATCTTTTGCCAATTCAAAAGATAATGTTGTTTTTGTTACTGTTTGTGTACTCTCTAAATAAGAAATCCCTTTTGCTTTACAAACCACCGTTAAGGCCGCATTGGGATTTTGTGACAAGGTTGCTTCGTTTGTAATAATACTTGTGATTTTTCTCCCCTTTAATGTTCTATAACTTAATAAATAGCCTTGCTTCGCCACTTTTGGGAGATCTTGACGCAGTTCTGCCCCTGCTTGAGTTTTAATTTTTGCGTAGTAATTTTTCCCTTCATTTGGTAAAAATTGAAATTTCCCCATACCATCATGGGAACTTGAAAAAAAAGTAACCAATTCATCATCGGAATTAAAAATTTCCCCTTTAACATTTATCGGTTTTCCGTTACTATCAATGGCTTTAAACCCCACAACACTAGCCACGTTTTCTAAAAGTGACCCGCCTTCTGGAAAGAAATCGACACGAAATGTGTTTTGTAT
Source organism: Flavobacterium sp. (assembly GCA_023259675.1). Classification (GTDB taxonomy): domain Bacteria; phylum Bacteroidota; class Bacteroidia; order Flavobacteriales; family Flavobacteriaceae; genus Flavobacterium. Next base: position 22,001 of record JALRGT010000030.1, on the reverse strand, counting down.
TGGTGTAGCCCTTTTTGTGGTTTTATTTTCCGCAACTTTAGTTTGGTTCGTTTTGGTATTGGCATTCGACTCAAAAACATCGATAACTTCAATATCCTTTTTGAAAACAAAATCATCGCCAAAATTCCGATTCCAATTAGTGTATGCCCGTATTTGATACTTTCCTGGTTTTACGTCAAGCGAATCCTGTAATTGAAAATCGCCATGACCCAATCCTATTTCTAAATTGGTCTTGTTTCGGGCAATTATTTTAGAATCGGGAGCAATTAATTCTACATATAAGACATTACTGTTATCAAAAAGTAAGTTATTGGAAGCTCGCACATTATAAGCTTTGTACCACAAATCTTCTCCAACAAAATAAGTGGAACGGTCGGTATGAAGGTATATTTTCTCAATATCAAGAATTGTTTTTTGATCTTGTGCCTGAACAAAAACTGAGGTAAAAAACAAACCTAAAAAACAAAGGACAGAGCAAATTTCACTTCTTTTAAAAGCTTCAACCATATAGAATCAAATTAAAATTACTTAATAAAACCCTACAAATATATGTAAAATTCCTACCAATAATACAAACTGGAAAAAATGCCTGAAAAATTTGTGCTTCTAATCTAATTCTTTAAAAAACTGCTTCAAGACAACATCATTTTCAAGTGTCGGTGTGAAAATCTCTAAAATTATTGCTTGATTATTTTGAGCATATAATTGCTTTAAACCACTTACTAAGTCACTTTCATTTGTCGCTGTTATATAGCCTAAACCATACATTTTGGCAAGCTGTTCTGCGGTATGACCGTGTGAAGTTTCAAAAAAGGTGTTGAAAATCGGTTTTTCTTCATGCCCGGGTAAAATCCTAAAAATACCTCCTCCTCCATTGTTTATCAAAATGATTTTGAAATTTTTCGGAATGTAATTATTCCACAAAGCGTTGCTGTCGTATAAAAAACTGATGTCACCCGTTATCAGGATATTTTGTTTTTTATTGGCTACAGCCGCACCAATAGCCGTAGATGTACTGCCGTCTATTCCACTGGTTCCGCGGTTACAATATACTTCTATCGAGGGATCAATGGCAATTAATTGTGCATAGCGAATGGCCGAACTGTTACTGATTTGCAGTTGACTGTTTTTTGGTAAACTGCCAATTACTTTTTCAAAAACTTTAAAATCGCAAAAAGGGATTTTTGCCAAATAGGTTGCTGCTTTTTGATTCCTCAAAAGGGCAACAGCATTCATTTTCTGAAAATAATCACTCGAAACGGTTTGGGTCAACGGGAAGAGCGTTTCAAAAAATGAATTCGGACACATTTCAAAATGCTGGGTCAATACGCCAAAAGTATCGTACGCCCTTAAACTATCAATATGCCAATGGTGTTGTGGCGGGTACTTTCGTAAAAAAGCCTTGATGCGTTTTGAAACAACCATTCCGCCAAATGTAACCAAAAGTTCGGGACGAAAAGCCTCAAAATCCTCGTGGGTAAAAGGGGTGATTATCGTGTCGATATTGTTGATAAAAGAAGGATGATTCAAGTTCGACGTCGTTTCTGTCATAACCACCACCGATTCTTTTTGTGCCAAAGTTTCAATCGTTTTTTCGCTAATTTCATCGGGATTATTAACTCCTACCAAAACCATTTTCCTGGTTGTTTGATTCCAAATAGTGGCAAATGCAGACCAATCGGTAATCAATTTAGATTGGGTATTAGGAAAATCGGAAACGTTCACTTCTACTGAAAGTTCGGAAACCGTTTCATACAAAGGTTCTTCAAAAGGCGCATTGATGTGTACCGGCCCTTTTTTAGACAAAGCACTATGAATGGCATTGTTGATTTTTAAATCGTTTTCTATCGAAGCATCTTCCACTAAATTGGCATTGTACAAAGAATGATTTTCAAATACGTTTTGCTGCCGAATCGTTTGTCCGTCTCCAATATCAATTTTGCTCTGCGGGCGATCTGCCGAAATAACAATCAGCGGAATCTGACTGTAAAATGCTTCCGCAACAGCGGGATAATAATTCAGCAATGCCGAACCTGAGGTACAAACGACCACTGCAGGTTTGCGCGTTTGTTGTGCAATCCCTAAAGCAAAAAAAGCGGCGGCACGTTCATCGGCAATACTGTAACATTGAAACTCGGGATTACTGGCAAAACCAATCGTTAAAGGAGCGTTTCTGGAACCGGGAGAAATAATTATATTGGTGATTCCTTTGGCCAAACATATTTGAATAATACTTTGGGCTAAGGGTATTTTGGGGTAAATCATGATGTCTGTTTGAAAGCCTCAAATATACAAAGTTGCGGAGGTTTTTTCTATACTCTGAATTAGATTTCTTATTTTTGATACTACACAGACGATATTATGGAAATTAGTATAAGACCAGCCGTTTTTTCCGATTTAGACACTATTTTAGAAATCATAAATCATGAAATTCTTAATAGCACTGCTATCTATGAATATGAACCCCATGACTTTGAAGAACAAAAAAAATGGTTTGAGGATAAAATGGAGAAAAAATTGCCAGTAATAGTTGCTGAATTTGAAACTATTCCGATTGGTTTTGCCACCTACGGTACATTTAGGGATAAAATAGGTTTTCAATATACGGTAGAACATTCTGTTTATGTGACTCCGGAATTCATTGGGAAAGGTGTTGGAAAAGCATTGTTGGGCGAACTCATCCAAAGAGCAAAACAACAGGGATACCATGTCATGATTGGAACTATTGATGCAAAAAATTCAGGCAGTATTTCATTTCATGAGAAATTCGGATTCAAAGTAGTCGGTACGCTTCGAGAAGTGGGCTACAAATTTGATCATTGGTTGGATATCGTTTTTATGCAATTGCTTATAAAATAAATGGATTATTACCATTGCCAATCATAAACGTGAAAAGAATAGTATATTTGCACAACTAAATTTTTCATGGATTACACCTTACTTTCATCCCCTTTACAAGGATTTACCGACTTTCGTTTTAGAAATGCTCAAAACAAAATTTTTGGAGGAATCGACACTTTTTATTCTCCCTATATTCGTTTGAACGGAAAATTAGTCATTAAACCTTCTTATGAACGCGACTTGCTTCCTGAAAATAATCTGGGATTAGAAGTGATTCCGCAAGTTATCACCAATGATGCCGACGAATTTTTATTTGTGGCCAAATATGTGCGGGAACTGGGCTATAAAGAATTGAATTGGAATCTTGGTTGTCCTTATCCTATGGTAACCAAATCAGGAATGGGTTCGGGCTTGATATGCCAAACTGAAAAAATCAACCACATACTCGAAAGAGCCCATTCGGAATCAGATATTTTGGTTTCTATGAAAATGCGTTTGGGTTATGAAAACACCGAAGAAATTCTTAATGTTTTGCCTATTCTAGATCAATATCCGCTAAAAAACATAGCCATTCACGCCCGTATTGGGAAACAACTTTACAATGGTGGCGTAAATTTAGATGCATTTCAACGTTGTATTGAAAACACCAAACACAAGCTGTATTACAATGGAGATATTACCTCGGTGGCTAAATTTCATGAAATGCAAGAACGTTTTCCTTCCATTGACCACTGGATGATTGGGCGAGGATTGATTGCGGATCCTTTTTTGCCGAGTATGATCAAAAACAACACGTCTGAATATCCTACCAATAAAATGGAATTGTTCCGTGCTTTTCATGATACTTTGTATGCCATATACAGCGAATCATTATCTGGACAAACTCATATTTTACTGAAGATGTATCATTTATGGGAATATTTTTCGACTACGTTTTCTAATCCACATAAGGTTTTAAAACAAATCAAAAAGGCCAAAAGCATCCGAAATTATGATACGGCTGTGGCTTCTATTTTCAAAAACGAATAAATCTTGACATAAAAAAAGAGATTCCCTTTTTAAGAAAATCTCTTTAATAAAAATATTGGATTCAAAATTATCCTTTTATCCAATTCACGATTTTATCATCCATTGGAGTAACTTTAGAAAGATACACTTGTTCTAATTCACCTTTTTCGTTGATTAGGTATTTTTGAAAATTCCATTTCACCTGTGAATCCATTACACCATTTTTATCTTTTTGAGTCAAAAACTGATAGATATCACACATATCATCTCCTTTTACCGAAACTTTATCCATCATGGGGAAAGTAACTCCGTAATTTAATTTACAAAAAGTAGCAATTTCTTCATTGGTTCCAGGCTCTTGCCCTCCAAAATTATTGGCCGGAAACCCCACAATGACAAATCCTTTGTCTTTGTATTCTTTATATAAAGCTTCCAATTGTTCGTATTGTGGCGTAAAACCACATTTGGAAGCGGTATTGACAATCATGACTTTTTTGCCTTTTAACGAAGCAAAGTCAAAAATATCTCCTGATAAATCTTCTACCTTAAATTGATAAATGGTAGGTTTCGTTTGGGCTTGACTTTTGATTCCAAATAATAACAAAAGTGTAACCGATAAAAACAGTATTTTTTTCATTTTTTAAAATTTTTGATAAAATTAATCAAATAGGTGTCACATAAAACAGCATTAACGATTTATTAAGAGCAAACAAATGTTAAAAAAAGCCCAGCATTTTATAAAAAATGCTAGGCCTTCCTTCAAACAAAAACAAAAATCGATCTTTTTATATTAAAAGCTATACGTAATTTTTCCTTTCATAAAAAAAGGCGTTCCAGGCGTAAAATGAATTTCTTCTACACTTTGTGATTCGTTTTGTAATCTCGATTCGGTTGCAAATTGGGTTTCATTCCATTTTGTATTTAATAAATTCTCCACTGAAATTCCGAAAGCAAGTTTCTTATAGGTATAATTAATGTTGAAATCGACAACGGTATACCCTTTGGCCACTATGGAGTTGTCTTCGTTAGCGGGACGATTTTTTAAATAACGGCTTCGTAAACCTCCCGAAATTCCTTCTTTACTTTTAAAACTTAAGCCGGCGGTCGCCGTAAAATCCGGTGCTAAGGGAATGTAATTTTGCCCTTTAGGTTCGTCTATACTTCTGGCATGCGTATAATTGGCATCGGTATCAAAATACAACCAATCATTCATTTGAAAACGCAAGCCTAAATCCATTCCCATTCGTTTCGATTTTCCGCTCGGCTCAACAATTCCGGCATCGCCTACATAAACAAATTCCTGTTCGAGATACAAATACCATAAAGCCGAATTAACGATTAACTTGGGAAAAGGTTTCCAAATCGTTCCTATATCTGCCCCAATCGCAGTCGGTAAAATTTGTTTTCCATTATTTTGAACCACGACCCGAGCATCATTAGAATGAAACCCTAAACCGGTTTTTAGAAAAAACTGAAGGTTGTTATTTTGTGCATATATAAAATTTAATTTTGGCGAAATCTTTACTTTACTTTCCGTTTGAGTGGCATAAACCGGAGCTAATTTATCTTGGTAATTGAATTTAAAATAGTCCAATCTCAAGGCAGGATTTAGCAACAACTTGCCCCATTTGAATTCGGTATTTAAATAAGTGAATCCATTAAACTCATCAATATTTCCCAACTTAATTTGTTCTAATGTCGTATACCTATTTAAAGTGTGCGAGAGTTCCGTATCTTCTGTGGCATCTGATCGAAATCCGGTACCGAATTGCAACAATACATCCCAATCATCATTTTTAATTTTATGGTTTAATTCGGCATTCATCCCATAAATAGTCCGATTTTCTTTTTGTCTAATTTGATCACCATTAACGGGATCTTCCAAGAAAAAAGTAAAATTAGAATACAATTCAAAATCATATTTAGAGAAAAAAGTATTGGCTTTAATAAATGTATTTTCATCAATCGCTTTCTTTAGGGTGGCATTAATATTGGTTCGGGAGGTATTTCCTCCTTCGGTATCATCTACTGAACCAAATCTTGAAATAGAGCCATTATCAACCAATCGCTGTGGTATTTGCCCTGAAGCATCCCAAATACTCGAAAAATGAGAAGCCATCAACGTAAATTTGCTACTGTCATCCAGGACAACCGAATATTTTCCTAAAAGATTAATCCTTTTAAAATTTTGAGGAGAATCAAACGGTCCATCCGTGAGAATATATTCTGTGGCGATATAAGCACTTTGTTTGTTTTGTTTTCCCAAAAGATCAAATAAACCTACCGTTCTTAAGGAATTAAACTGCCCCGCTTCGATACTGATGCTACTGTTATCCAATTTTTCTTTTGTCTGAAAAGCAACGTATCCGGCTGTGGCAAAATCACCTTTGTCTGCATAATAGGTTCCTTTTCCAAAATCAATTTTGGCGACTGTTTCAGGAATTACAAAATGCAAATCGGCATAGCCTTGACCATGGGCATGCGAAACCATATTTACTGGCATTCCATCCACCGAAATAGCGATATCAGTACCGTGATCGATATCAAACCCTCTAAGAAAGATTTGCTCGGCCTTACCTCCACCAGCATGCTGACCGATAAACAAACCCGGAACTTTTCTGAGAATTTCCTGCGAAGAATTCACTGGAGTCGTTTGTAAATCAATTTTGGCAATATCATTCAATGCCGATAATTTGTGTTGGATGACAATTTCATCCAAGTGCACCAAGGCATCTTCCAACGGTATGATTATTTCTGGGGTTTCAACGGTAAAATTTCTTTTTTTAAATCCTATCGCTCGTACCGTCAAAATATCTTCTAATTTTGTTTTATCAATATTGAACCTTCCCAATTCATCAGTATGAGCATGGGTATCCGAATTTACATTTATGATATAAGCGTTCTCAATAGGGTTTCCAAATTCATCTACTACCACTCCTTTTTGGATTTGAGAATTTGCGACCAACCCTATTAAAGAAAGCATTATTGTAAAAAAATATTTCATATGACTGTTATAATTGATTCACTTTTGATTCTAAATTGGGTCCTAATTCATAGAGGCTTCCCAGTAATTCTTCTTTAATGGTTTCAACTTTTTGAACCTCATTATTTGATTTATAAATCATGGCCAAATGATATTGAACCTTAGGCTCAAATGTTTTACCCACTACGTGTTTTTGGGCAATGGCCAAAGCTTTTGCTTTTTCGCCCACATTCAAATAGGCCCAAGCCAACAAATCATAAGAATCTGGAGTTGGTCTGTGATCGACTTCAACTTTGGCAATTTCAAGCGCTTGAGCTGCAGTCGCTTTTTCATCCGCAAAAAGTAAAGCATTGTATTTATTGTACATAGCGCCATAATCATGGCTTTTCAACATCGATAAATAGGCATTTTTATTTTCTAAAAACTCTTTTTCATTCCCCTCATATTGGGCAATTTGCGCTTTCAACAAATAAAAATCAGGTGTATTGTGAGTTACTTCAATGGCCTCTATAATTCTTTTGGCCTCTTGCGTATTTCTTTCGTGGGAGAAAACAATCCAAGCAATTCCTTTTAAGGCATAGGAATAATTAGGATCTAATTCTAATGTTTTTAGATAACTGTCATACGATTCCTGGATTCTACCAGCATGACCATAAAAATCTCCCAAATTAGAATAAGACCATATTTTAAGTACTTTATTATCTTCTTTCTCGGCAATAGTTCTCGCCTTTTCCATAAAAGTGATAGCGGTATTCAAATCGCCTTTGTGGTCATTCCATTTTGCCAATCGAATCAAATAATCATAATCATTCATGTCTTTGATGGCATTCAGATTAAGCAAAGCTTCAGGATAATTTCCCAATTCCATCTGAACGTCGAAAAGTAATTTTTGGGTTTCTTTTCGGCCTTCACCAATGGTAAGTGCTTTATTGGCTAAAGCCAGAGCTTCTTTAAAACGATGCTGTGCAATGTAATTTCTTCCAAGGGAACGTAAGTTGGAGACTTTAGAATAGTTATTGGACTCATTCAATTGGGTCAATAAATTTTCCGTTTTATATAAGTTGTCGATATCCCCGGAATATTCAAAAAGAGTCGCATATTTGGAGGCAATAATTCCCAAATAACTTTTTTGATTGGGCGCGGCATCATATTTCTTTTGCCAGAAATCAATTTCTTTATAGGCAAAATCCATAGATTCATTTCCTTGCACACTTAGGTATTGATTATAATCGTTTGTATCAGTAATTTGATTGGGTTTTTCATTACAAGAGACGATTGCAAGGGCAATCATAACCAGTAATAGGATCATTTTATTCCGTTTCATAATCTGTTTTTGTTTGAGTTTTTGGGAATAATGGGTTGATTAAAAAAACAGAGTACAGTGCTTATAGTCCAGTACTCTGTTTTTTGAAAAAATACTTACCAGGCTGTTGCCAAATAAGGGAAAGAGCTCATAAATGCTTTATCATTTGCATCTACATGATCCGAAGTAAGACCGGGATTAGAAGTTCCTGCAGGACCACCAAAAATCAATAGTAATTCGACATCGATCACATCATCAGCCAATGCTCTACCGGTTAATATATTGGTTCCATCAAAAAAGGTTGTTTTTCCTGTAGTTGACACACCCAAAACATCAGTTGCCAGAAGCCCCGTTAATTGAGCAGCGGTTTGTCCTAACGCGTTTGTGGTATACCCTGAATTTAAAGCCAGTAATCTAGCTTGAAAAACCGATTGATACTTGGCTCCCATTTCTGAAGGAATAGTACCATTGAAATCGTCTTTTGTTTGTCCAGAAGCTACAAATACCGTATTTATTGCAGGTCTGGCCATTTGATCCTGTTGCATATACGTGGCCGAATAATCTATACTTGTCATAGTGTTATCATCATCGTCGTCATTATTACAGCTTACTAGGGCTACTGAACAAACTAGTGCTACTGCTATGAATTTAAATGTATGTGTTTTCATAATTTTTGTTTTTTAAGATTTTAGTTTTTATTGTTTTTTCTTAGTTTCTGCCCAAACATTAATAGCATTTGCCGTACCTAACATAGCTTTTGGCACTTCTACCACAACCGAAAGTACGTTTGTCCCTGCAAATGTGTCTGTTCCTGGATTATTGAATCCTGGTGCTGTTCCTCCAAGGATGGCAGAATATTGTCCTAAATCAAAAAAGAAAGGATCATCTCTTGGTCCTGCAAAAAACTTCATTCCGTTTTGAACGGCAATTACAGGAGTCATACCATATTTTGAAATTGCAACACTTCCTGAAGCTTCCGATTTTACAATTTTACTTGACTTACCTGTCATCATTGGAGCATAAGGACCATAGAAATACATCTTATCTCCTTTTTTAATTGCTTGGATAACCAAGTCTTCTACATTATCGCCTGTATTGTCAATATTGATTTCAATCAACATATTTTCACTGAAACTGGCTTCCGCAGTTGCTGCTGGACTCAACAATCCTTGCGTGTTTACCGCAAATACCATATTATTGGTTTCTTGCCCTTGAAAGGCATAGAAATCTGTAATATCTGCTGCATTACCTGTTACTGATGGCGCATCGATGTGATCTGCCGCTACTAACACTAAGCCTGTAATCGCCATCATCGATAGGCCTAAGATCATTTTTGTTTTTTTCATTTTGTAATTATTTAAAAGGTTATAAAAGCATTTACGGGATTGGATTCGATTTGGTTTTAAAAAAATGAAATAAAAACGAAAGTATTTTTTAAAACACTGATTTTAAATGACTTAAAATTTAAATAAATTAGATTTATTTTATTTTTTTCAGTAGACCTCCATAAAATTCACTATTTGTAAATAAGAATGTATATGTTTGTAATAGAAAATTTATAGGATATGACCCAAGAAGAATTGCTCGTATTAATTTATAAGAAAGATGAGAAGGCCTTTACGCATCTTTATGATATGTATTCCAAAAGCCTTTTTTCGGTTATCAATGTTTTGGTTAAAAACAGAGAAGAAGCAGAAGATGTACTTCAGGAAGTTTTTGTTAAAATTTGGAAAAACATCGATTCGTACCATGAAAGCAAAGGACGTTTCTATACTTGGATTTTGAATATTGCCCGAAACAGCTCCATTGATAAATTGCGTTCTAAAAACTTTAACAACAGTCAACAAAACCTTTCTTCCGATAATTTCGTACATCTATTAGAGGACAGTTCGAGACTCATCAATAAAGTAGATACAATAGGAATACAAGAATTTGTAAAAAGACTCAAACCAAAATGTATCCAAATCATTGATTTGTTATTTTTTAAAGGATATACCCAACAAGAAACGGCCGAGGAGTTGGAAATCCCTTTAGGAACGGTTAAGACTCACAATCGAAATTGTATTAATGATCTAAGAAATTATTTGAAAGTATAATGGAAGCGAAAGAATATATAGCATCAGGAATTTTAGAGCTTTACGTTTATGGCTTACTCAGTGAGACCGAAAACGAAGAAGTAGCTACTATGGCAAAAAAGTACCCCGAAATTGACGCTGAAATAATAGCAATAGAAAAGGCAATTGTAGCCTTATCTTCTAGTTTTTCTCCGTTTCATTCAGTAGCCAATTATGAAAAAATTAAAGAAAAACTGGAACTGAAACACACTCCGGTAATCGCCATGGAGCCAAGAAGTAATTGGCCGAAGTACATGGGATGGGCAGCTGCCATTTTATTGCTAATTGGTGTTGGATACCAATACAATTTGTTGACAGAAACATCTAATCAAGTGGTTACTATTGCAACTGAGAAAACAAAATTAGAGCAAGATTTGAATGTTTTACAATTAAAAAACAGTGCAGCTGAAACCAGTTTGGCAGTGATTAGGGATACTAATAATACGGTTGTGGCATTAGGAGGACAAACCGTTGCTCCGGAATCTTTTGCAAAAGTATATTGGAATAAAGAAAGTAAAAGTGTTTATGTAGATGCATCCGGATTACCGGAACCTCCAAAAGGAATGGTGTACCAAGTTTGGGCTTTAAAACTGAGTCCGCTTACGCCTACCAGCATTGGATTATTGGATAACTTTGACAAAAATGACCAAAAATTATTTGCCGTTAACAATGCCGAAGAAGCCGAAGCTTTTGGAATCACGCTCGAACCAGCCGGAGGAAGTCTGACACCAACCATGGAACAATTGTATACGTTAGGAAAAGTGTAATTCTTCTTTCTGATGAAAACAAAAAAAGGTTCAACTTTGCAGTTGAACCTTTTTTGTGTCTATAAGAATAATTACTTCTTATAGTACTTTCTTTATTTTGGATACTTAAATCACTTATATACAAAACGATCCCGAAATAACAAGTAACACAAAGCCTATATAGATCATTTTTTTTTTAGTGCTTAGAGTTTTAAGTTACGTGAGCAAATATTTGGTTTTCAATATTTAAAGATTGCATATCTGAAAATTTTGTTTTCAGGAAAAGATACACCACTTACCCAATGATTCATTTTAGAAGGGAAAGCGATTTAATAGAGATTGTTAAAAGAAAAATATTATATAAAAGTGAGGTCTATTGTATTGGACCTCACTTTAATTATGTTATGTTTTTTGGCAAGATTGATAATTAGATCAACCATACTAATTATTTAATTTCTTTTACTACAATTTTACCGATTAAGTTTACATCTGTTCCTTGTGTTTTCTCAAGTTCTAGATTAACATCCGTAGATGGTTTGATCAAAAAGTTCGTCATTGACATATTGTAAGAAATATCTGAACCGCCTTGTCCGAAATAAATTTCTGTTCCAAGGTAGGCACTGTTCGTCGCATCTTTCATTTTGAATGTATGTCCACCTGTAGCATTGTAGATGTAAAATGCTACTGTTACTTCGTACATTTTGTTTGCATGTAGTGTTATGGATGAGCCGTTCATTACAACTCCATTTACATAAGTTGCTGCTGGAAACATTGATGTCAACGTTTGAGCTCCTAAAGTACTTGAATTTCCGATGTAAGCATAAGCATATTCTGGCATTGAAGAACTACCTGTTGAACTGATTACCCCAGCTGTAATATCAATACCTGTACCGGCGGTATAAGTACCTGCTGGTCCAGTTGCTCCTGTAGCACCTGTAGCTCCATCTAATCCATCGTTACCTGCTGGTCCTTGAGGTCCTTGGGGTCCCATTGGTCCTGTTGCTCCATCCAATCCATCTGCACCGTCCAATCCTGCTGGTCCTTGTGGTCCTTGAGGTCCCATTGGTCCTGTTGCTCCGTCCAATCCATCCGCACCGTCCAATCCTGCTGGTCCTTGTGGTCCTTGAGGTCCCATTGGTCCTGTTGCTCCGTCCAATCCGTCATTTCCTGCTGGTCCTTGTGGACCCTCCACTCCATAAGTAACAATAGCTTCACTCACAAATGCGGTGGTTGCCAGTTGCGCGGTATTTGTTCCAACTGTTGCTGTTGGTGCAGTTGGTGTTCCTGTGAAAGTTGGTGAATCCAAATTTGCTTTTAAATTCAATGCAGTTGCAGTTGCAATTTCGTTTGCATCAACATCTGCTTGAACAGTATCTATATTCGATTGTAAAGTGGCATCGGCAGTATCCGAAGCTGTTTCATTTGCGTCAACATCTGATTGGACTGCATTGATATTGGTTTGCAAAGTGGCATCGGCTGTATTCGATGCTGTTTCATTTGCATCTACATCTGCTTGAACCGCATCGATATTCGATTGTAAAGTAGCATCGGCTGTATTCGATGCTGTTTTGTTTGCATCAACATCTGCTTGAACTGCATCAATATTGGTTTGCAAAGTGGTATCGGCTGTATTCGATGCTGTTTCATTTGCGTCAACATCTGATTGGACTGCATTGATATTGGTTTGCAAAGTAGTGTCCGCTGTATTCGATGCTGTTTCATTTGCATCAACATCTGCTTGAACCGCATCGACATTCGTCTGTAAAGTGGCATCCGCTGTATTGGAAGCTGTTTCGTTTGCATCAACATCTGTTTGAACTGCATCGATATTCGATTGCAAAGTAGTGTCCGCTGTATTCGATGCTGTTTCATTCGTATCAACATCAGCTTGAACTGCATCAATATTGGTTTGCAAAGTGGCATCGGCTATATTCGAAGCTGTTTCGTTTGCATCAACATCCGATTGAACAGTATCTATATTCGATTGCAAAGTGGCATCGGCAGTATTCGAAGCTGTTTCATTTGCATCAACATCCGCTTGAACAGTATCTATACTCGATTGTAAAGAAATATCTTGACTAGTACGATTACTGGTCTCCATTAATAAATTGGAAGCAATTCCATTTTCAGCGGCAGTTGCTCTATTGATTTCGGCATCCAAAGCATTCGATGATGTCAATAATTTTCCATCAACATACATTTTCACCGATTTGACACTTGGATATTTTGTGTCTGAATTGGCGTCAGTAATTACATCTGTACTTTTGTTACTTATATCTTCTTTTAAATTTAAAGCTGATTGTGTTGCAATACTTATAGGTTTGTTTAAATCGCTAGTATTGTCTACATTATTAATCTGCAAATTCGTTCTGGCCCCCAACAATGTAGTTGCATTGGTCCCTCCATTTTCAATAGCCACCACACCTGTAACATTTTCAGCATTTATGGCAGAATAAGCCAATGGAACATAACTAAAATCCTGATTGCTTATCTCAACATAAGAAGAACAACTCCCTTCGGTGTTAATTCCAACAATCAAACTTTTTTTCGAACTATTCCAAACAATATCACTGAAAGAAGCGGAATACCCTGCAGTTTGTGTACCTGAACCAATTACCAAATTCACCATACCGAAACCGTCGGTTTTCGTTTGAATAGTTTCCTGATATTCAACATTTGAAAATTCATCCACAAACTTAAATACCATACAGATATTTTTATTTACTAAAGGACTAGTCGAATTATCCACCCCAGGCAATTGTTCTCCGTTGGGATTTAAAATGATGGCTTGATAATTAATTCCATTCGTTTGTGCAAAAACTTGTGTTGCGACAAAAAATATAAATAGTAAAAATATTTTTTTCATATCTTAATTAATTGATGTTGAAATGAATTCCTAATTCTAGTTGATTGGTATTAAACGATAATTTTTCCTTTGAAGAATTGCTTACATTGATACTCTGACAAAAATTATAACCCAAACTTAAACCACCAAAGGAAGGAATGCTGTATTTTGCCATTAGCCCAACGGACGATTCCAATACCATTCCAGAAAACTCTTTTTGATGTATTAAATCATAATAGACACCGTTGACTTCTTGCTTCCCATAAACTATGGTCGAAGCATTTACACCTGTTTTGACCAAAAAATCAAAAGTATTATTTGATTGAGTCGTATAGGAATAAAAGTTATACAATAAACCACCATGTAGACCAAGGTACTGTGTATCCCAACGATAAGAATTTGCCGTATTTCCTCCTACAGCATTATAATCGTTTAAGGAAAGACCAACTGAATAAAAAATGTTTTTATTTACAAATGGTTCCATAAAACCAACTTCGTAAAAACTTCCTGTTCCACTCTGTAGATTCGGATTTTTTTGAAGATTCGCATCTTTATAAATATATTTTGTATAGTTCTTTCCTGTAGCAAAATATACTTCTTGGGAAAAAATGCTTCCGGTGGCCAATAAAAAAAGAAGTAGTAAGTAGTTTTTCATCATAATTTAATAATTTTAGTATAGTAGGTTAGTGTATTATTTTGAAGTTTAACTAAGTATTCTGAACGAGGTAACTTAGACAGATCAATCGTTAAAATTGAATTATCAGCCATTTTCTTTTGTTGGAGGACCAAACGACCACTTATATCAAAAACAAAGACTGATACATCTTCTTCAATAGGTTTTGAAAATTGGAAATTAATTAGATCCGTAAATGGGTTCGGATAAGTTGTGGTACTGAATTCCGTTTTTTCATTAGATGCGATATAATTCACCCATAAACTTTGTTGAAATCCTTGCATCACGATGACCTCTTTGTTTGAAGTACCAATGGAACTTTGCTGACCAATCGTTTGATTAATTATCTGACCCGTAGCAATCTTTTTTGTCACTCCTTGAGAGGAAATCATTTGGTGATGTAAAACCTGGCCGTAAAACGAAACTGAAAAAAATAAAAGTAAATACTTCATAAAAAATTATTTGAAACAAAATTAGCAACAAACACTGTAGTTTATCGACGCTTTATGCTTTTAATCCGTTTTTTAAGGTAGGTAGTAATAATTTTTCGGTTATTAGTAACGTATTTATAAACGAATTTATAAAAATGAAGGAAAATTTTTATTAAATATTTAAAACAGAAAATAAAAAAATTATATTGTTCGATTACATTAAGTACAAATCAGATTATTCTTCAGTTTTTAGTAACTAAAAATAAAATCATTTTCAATTCTAAAGTTAAATTTATTAGCTAAATCTTATTTACATATTTTTTAAATGGTATTAAACACATTATCTATAATTGCTGGACTAATAGGATTTATCATTAGCGCTATACTTTTCATCAATAAAAAATCAAATTCCATAATGAACATTTATATGGTTTTGTTGATTTTTATCATTTCCGGTCGCTTTTTTATATATGGCATAATCAATATTATTTCCGATTTTGATACGATAGCTATGTACACCAAATATTTTAACCTATCCTCCGTGGTTATACCAATATGTTATTTATATTTTAAAAATTTAGATTCTAAAAAAAACTACTCTAGAACTGATTGGTTACATTTAATATTTCCTATTTTCTATTTTTTTATAACGCTTAAAATATACGATTTCATTAGTCCTAGTTATTCGATAAGACTTTTATTGTATCTTATATTCTTAGCTTTTCTAATTACCTATATCTATTTGTGTTTCAACGTTTTAAAAAACAACATTTGGAACAAAAAAAAGCAAAATAAAAAAATACACAACTGGACTTTATTTTTATTCAGTGCGCTACTATTGGCTGCATTAAGACTTTCTGTTTCTTTATTACTTGAAGTGTCTCATAATGGAATAATGAGAGGACTTTCTTACCAATGGGTTGCATCCCTAATATGGATATTTATATTAATTAAAATATTAATTTCCCCAGAAATCCTCTATGGTTACACACTTTTGAATGAAAAAATACAAGAAAACAGAAATTCGAAATTAGTATTTAACGAAATTTGGAAAACACAACCTATTACTGAAATTAAAAACTCTCAACATTTGGTTTTAAAAGAAAAAATAAATCCTAATCTTCAGAATTATTTTGAAGAAATTGAAAAAATTTCCTTTCAACATGATTTTTTTAGAGACCAAAATGCTACTGTTTCCGATTTGGCAATCAAGCTAAGCATTCCTAAAAGTCATCTCTCTTACTTATTTAAATACCACGCTACAATTTCCTTTTCTGAGTATAAAAAAGCAATCCGAATTCAAGATGCAATCCAACTCATAGACAACGGTTATTTGAAAAACAATACATTGGATTCTCTTTCAAAAAAGATTGGCTTCACCTCATACAATCCTTTTTTTACAAGTTTCAAAGAAATTACTGGTAACGCTCCCATAGAGTATGTCAACAGTATTCATTCCCCAATATGATGAAAACAAAAAAGGTTCAACTTTGCAGTTGAACCTTTTTTGTGTCTAGGAGAATAATTATTTCTTATAGTACTTTCTGTATTTTGGATAGGTAATCGCTCCTATTAAACTGATGGTTCCCATCGTGTAATAAATCCAGTTCAATGAATGTGCTTCACCACTAGCATAAGAATGCAATCCTACCAAGTGGAAATTCACTCCGTAATAGGTAAATAAAATGGAGATAAAAGCAAACATGCTCATCAGGTTAAAAATCCATTTTCCGCGTAAAGAAGGAACAAATCGCGCGTGAATCACAAAAGCATAAATCATAATACTGATTAAAGCCCAAGTTTCTTTAGGATCCCATCCCCAATAACGTCCCCAACTTTCATTGGCCCATTGTCCGCCTAAGAAGTTACCGATGGTCAACATAATCAGTCCAATGGTCAACGCCATTTCATTGATATAGGTTATCTCTTGGATATTCAAATCCATTTTGGCTTTGTTCTTTTCATTGGTAAAGAAGATTAGCAATAAGGCCACAAAACCTAAAATCATTCCCAACGCAAAAGGACCATAACTCGCCACGATAACTGCCACATGTATCATTAACCAATACGAATTAAGTACCGGTTGCAAATTGGCAATTTCCGGATCAATCCAGTTCATATAGGCCGCCATCAAAATCATTGCGGTTACAAACGCTGAAGAAGCCACCGTTAATTTAGATTTTATATCGAAAGCCAAACCAAAAAACATCGTCGCCCAAGCGATATAGATAATCGATTCATAGGCATTACTCCATGGGGCATGACCGGAAATATACCAACGTGCAATTAATCCAAGTGTATGTAATACAAACAATAAACCAATGATAACATGCATGGTATTCACGGCAATGGCTAAAATTTTACGCTCTTTGAAGATTTCCAAAATGGTAAACAATAACATCAATATGGATGCAAAAATATACCAATACGATAATTTCTTGAAAACGTCATATTTATTATAAATGATTTCAGCCGTAATTTTATCTTCACTTGGCATTACTTTACTTCCAAATTTCTTCTGAAATCCATTGATACTTTCCAGTAAATCATTGGCATTTTTATAATCATTCGAAAGCGATGCATGGTTTAAAGAACCAAAATAAAGCGGTAAAACGTTTTTGGTATACGTAGAATCCATTCCTTTTAAACCGGCATGTTCCAACTCTAAATAAGAAATCCACTTGTTATTTTTATCATTCGGTATCGGAAAAATTTTCAGGATACTACCACTCAAAGCCGATTCCATCAAATTGACTTTTTTATCCGTTTCCACAAAATCTTTTTCAAATTGATTTGGATTGGCCGCCTTATAAGCTTCATCCAAATATGGAGATAATTTATAGTTTCCTTTTTCATCAAAAAAGGCAATAAAAGGAGCGTACTTCGCTTTACTGTCAATACCGATAATTTTTCGGATACTGTCATTCCCACTTTTGATGTAAATAATCGGAATTTCAATCCAAAGTTTAGCATATTGGGACATCGATATAAATACCTGATCCGAATTCAATCCTTTGTATGTATCCGAATGACTCACTTTTCGCAACAATTCAGAAGAGAATGTATTGATTGGCTTCATTCTTCCACCTAAATCCTGGATAACGAGTCTACCGAATTTCGCTGCGTGTTCTTCCGTTACTTTATATTTATTCAGCAGGGAATCCGTTTGTTTTTCGGTTAATGTCGGCATCATGTGCACTTCACTTTCGGTTGCTCCATCATGCTCATGTTCGTGGTCATGGTCATGCATTTGGGCAAAACCATTTAGACTCAACAACAAAATCAATACGGTCAATAATTTTGCCTTTTTTTCTTTAACCACTTCCAGTTTTCGTTTCAAATCGGCAAAACGGGAATATTTGGTAAACATAATGGCCATCATAGCAAAAAACAACATAAAATATCCTGCATAGGTAATCGCCGTTCCCCAGAAATCATGGTTTACAGATAATACCGTTCCTTTTTCATCTGGATCGAAAGAAGATTGAAAAAAACGATATCCTTTATAATCCAAGACATGGTTCATATAAATTCTGGCATCAAAAGGTTTTATCGAATCCTGAACGGTAACCTGACTTTCGAACGAAGAATAACTTTTCTCCGTTCCCGGATATTTCTGTGCGATGAAATCATTCAATTTGATTTTGAAAGGCAAGGTATAAGCTTTACTTCCGTAGAAAAAAGTATATTCGAGTCCTCCAATTTTAACCGATTTAAATTGCCCTATTTTGCCTTTAGATCCCAACACGGTAACTTCTTTCTCCTGTCCTTCTGCCTTAACTTTTAATACGACAGCATCCTCATGATTTTTAGCTTTAAAATCATTGCTGGATTCATAGTCAATGACACCTTTTGTGGCAGGATCCGGAAACACAAATCGGATGTCTCCAATACTGTAAAGCGAACGCATCATCAAAGGTTGTTCTTTGTCTTTGGTCACTTCGCCTTGCAGCTTATCGGCCATTCGCATAAAATTCCCTTCAAACGGTGTCTGGATCGTTGCTGTTTCTCCCGATAAATTAATATTGATGGCACCATCCGTCGGCTTATTCAAGGCAAATAAAACATTGTGAATGTTTTGAACTTCCCCTTCTTTCAAGAAATGTTCTTCTCTTCCACCGTCTCCGGCTTCGACTAATTTTAAATACAAAACCCCTTTATCGTCTGCTTTTACATATTCTTTGGCACCCATGATAAAATTTTTGTATTCTATTTCAAAAGGAGTATCCGCAAATTTCTCACTAATCGAAAAGTTATTGTTGGTTGCGGGGGACAATAACAATGGTTTTTCAAAAATCCTGCGTTTCATTTCTCCTTTATATTCCCCATCAACAAATACGGTCAGGAATGTTTTATCCGAATAAAATTGATTCTCGGCAGCACCTTCGCGTATGGGCATCATCCCTTCGTAGCTGATGTAACGGGTAACGAATGCACCCAACAGAATAAAAACAAAAGCCAAATGCAGTAACAAAGTCGCCCATTTTTCTTTTTTCAATAACTGATAGCGCTTGATATTTCCAATGAAATTGATCATAAAAAATACCATGATGGCTTCAAACCATTTGCTATTATAAATTAAAATTCGGGCGGTATCTGTATTGTACTTACTTTCTATAAAAGTCCCTGTAGCCATTGCGATTGCGAAAGTCAGGAAAAGAATTGCCATTAAACGTGTAGAAAATAAAATTGAAAGTATTTTTTTATCCATTTTATAAGGAATTGTATTTTTTTTAAAGTGCGACAAAAGTACTTAAAAATGTTGACTTCCATAATCTGACAAAAGTTAATTTAATCCAAAAATAAGCATTCGAGAAATCTATAATCAAGTAGGTTTCTTTGAATTAATTTTACAATCATTCTAAAAAGGACTTACAATTCCTCCACTTTTTTATTTATTTTTGTCGAATGGTTAAAGTGAGTATTATAGGTTCCGGAAATGTCGCGCAACATTTGATTACCGCATTTCAAAAATCCCAAAAACTAGGTGCTGATATCGAGTTAGTGCAAGCTTTTTCACGAAAAAAAGAAAGCTTGACTTCCCTACTCGATTCCGATAAAATCACAACCGATTTGAATCTTCTGGAAGAAGCCGATGTATATATCATTTGCGTTTCTGATGATGCCATTGCAACTGTTTCAAATCAATTGCCTTTCAAAAACCGTTTGGTGGTGCACACCTCGGGAAGTGCCCCGCTCGAAATTTTAAATGACAATAATCGAAAAGGCGTCTTTTACCCATTGCAAACATTTACCAAAAACAAAGAAGTCGATTTCAAAACAATTCCTTTGTGTCTGGAAGCCGAAAACGCAACCGACTATCAGGTATTAGAAAAAGTGGCCCAAACCATTTCTGATGCCGTATATGCCATCAATTCCAATCAGCGAAAGGCACTACACGTAGCGGCGGTTTTTGTGAATAATTTCACGAATCAACTGTATAAAATAGGTGCCGACATTTGTCAAGAACATCAGGTTCCTTTCGAAATATTAAAACCCATAATTGCCGAAACCGCCCAAAAAATAATGACACTCACACCCGAAGAAGCACAAACGGGTCCAGCAAAACGCAAGGATCAAAAAACAATCGAAGCCCACGAAAAGTTTTTGACCGATGAAAATCAATTAACTATTTATAAAATCCTAACACAAGCAATACAAGATAATGGCAAAAAGTTATAAAGAAATAATGAATGACATCACCACTTTTATTTTTGATGTAGATGGCGTTCTTACTGATGGTTCCGTATTTATAACCTCCAATGGCGAAATGCAACGAACGATGAATATTAGAGACGGTTATGCTATGAAAGCAGCCGTAGAAAGTGGTTATCATGTATGTGTCATTTCTGGCGGAAGCAACGAAGGCGTTCGCATCCGATTGAGAAATCTGGGACTGACAGACATCCATCTGGGAATCCCAAACAAAGTGGAGACTTTCGACGAGTACACCGATATTTACAATATCAAACCCGAACAAGTTTTGTATATGGGCGACGATATTCCCGATTACCATGTGATGAAATTAGTGGGCTTGCCTACTTGCCCGCAAGATTCCTGTCCTGAAATAAAAGCAATTTCTAAATATATCTCACATAAAAACGGAGGAAAAGGTGCCGTTCGCGATGTCATCGAACAAGTGATGAAAGTACAAGGAAAATGGATGGAGTATTTTGACGGAAAACATGATTAGTTTTCAGTAGGCAGTGGTCAGTATTCAGTAATCAGTAAGCAGGGGTCAGTCGGCAGTAATCAGTAGACAGTAATCAGTAGACAGTAATCAGTAGACAGTAATCAGTGAGCAGTATTCAATGGTCAGTGTTCATTCATTGGTCAGTAAGCAGTTAAACAGAGAGCAGGAAGGGTTTTAATTAATCAATTTTAAAATAAAAAAACAGATGCGATTTCAAGATTTATTAGCTTATCAAAAATCATTTGCTTTGGCAATGAAAATATTTGAAATAACCAAATCCTTTCCTAAAGAAGAAACGTACTCTTTAACGGATCAAATTAGACGTTCTTCTAGAAGTGTAGCTGCCAACATAGCTGAATCATATCGAAAAAGAATTTATCCAAGGCATTTTCAGAGCAAACTAACTGACTCAGATGCAGAAAACGCTGAAACACAAGTTTGGATTGAATTTGCTTATAAATGCAACTATATCTCTATTGAAATGTATACTATTTTAATTTCTGAAAGTGAAGAAATTGGAAAACTGATTAACTATATGATTCTAAATCCAAAAAAATTCGGAGTCGCTGAAGACTAAACACTATTCACTGAATACTGAATACTGAACACTGAATACTGAACACTAAACACTAAACACTGAATACTGAACACTGAATACTGAACACTGAATACTCAAAAAAAATGAAATACCTCCAACTCATTCGATACCAAAACCTACTGATGCTTGCACTGATGCAACTTATCTTTAGATATGGATTTTTGAACCTACAAAATATTCCACTGGCTTTGAATGACGGACGCTATCTTTTATTGGTTTTAAGTACCGTACTCCTTGCGGCAGCGGGATACGTCATCAACAATATT